>JBJXEI010000214.1:0-68744 GCA_046154065.1 Polaromonas sp.
CGGCCCCCATCCCGAACAGCGGCGGGTTGATCCCCGTCAACTGCGGCGTTTCGACGCCGTTGAGGTCGAAGCCCAGCAGGTCGCCGCCCGCAGCCACGCCCAGCAGCACCGGCAGCGTCGGAACCTGCCCCGGCAGCAGGCACGCGTGCCCGATCGTCAGCCCCATCCGATAGTCATTCACGCCCTGCCCAACGCCGGCCGCCTGCCCGGCGTGCCCCGCCAACGCGGACCCAAGCCCCGCCAGCGAGATCGTCCCCTGGCAGCCCTGAGGGTCCGACGCCGTGCGGATGACCTCGCCCGCGACCATCTGCCGGAAGAACGGCGAGCTCGCCGCGACGGCCGTGTACCCCATCTGCGCGAACAGCGGCTGCAGGGCCGGGTCGATCAGCCCCGTCGACGGGGCCAGGTTGAACGGCGCCGGCGGTCGGTTCAGCGACTCGCTCGCCAGTCCCGGCAGCGTCGCGGCCGACAGGCTCACCGCGACGATCGTCGGCGAAGTCGCCGTGCCCTGCGCCGTGGGATCGATCACGACGAAGAGCCCCCCCACCTGCGCGATGATGCGGTCGGCCGAGAACGCCAGTCCCCGCACCGGTCCGCTGATGAGCATCCCCGGCGAAACCCCGTCGCCGTAGACCGTCGTCGGCCCCGCGATGAGCGGCGCCGTGACCCGCAGCACCGCGTTGCTCCGAGGATCAACCTCGAAGAACGTCCCGCTGGCGAAGAACGAGTCCCTCGCGCCCGGCTGGCCATACACCCACACCGTCCCGCGCTCCGCCGAGCCGGCCAGGTCTCCCCCCAGCGCCATCGGCAGGCTCATCCGCCGCTGCACGCTCGACGAGCCCTGCATGATCTCGTAGATGCCCGACAGCTCGTCGGGCGCCGAGATCGACGGCCTGCCGCCAGTGAAGAGCCGGTTGCCGATCGACCCCAGCCCGAACAGGAACTCGCTGCTCTGGCCCGAGCTCATCGACCGCACGTCGAACGCCGTCCCGCCCTGCAGGCCCAGCCCGAGCAACGTCCATCCCCCGCTGTCGGATTCCAGCCGCAGCAGGTCCCGCCCAGCGCCCGACGCATCCGGCGCCAGGGCCAGGCCCGCGTTCGCGCTGGCCGGGTTGAAGCTGCCGGTGAACGCCGCCCCGTCCAGCACGTCGGTCGTGTCGCCGCTCAGCGCCCCCCGCCGCTTCAAGACCGCCGCGCTCCCATCGAAGTTGATGAACGCGATGTCCGTCGGCCCCACCGCCGCCCGCGGCGGCGTGTTGATCTGCTGATTCCCGCCCCCGGTGATCAGCGTCAGCGACTCGCCCCCGCCCGGCGAATTGGTCACCTGCTGCGTCTCGTCCCCCGAGCGCGCCGCCGGCGCCCCCACGTCCACGTGCGTCTGCTCCAGCGAGTTCGACGCCGGGTCCGGCGCCGTCGCGTTGGTCTGCTGCTGCTCCGTCACCGGGTGGGTCGTGCCCGAGCCGGCATAGGTCACGTTGAAGGTGCCCGTGTTGTTCTGACCCCCGTACGCCAGCGTCGGCTGCCCGGGCGTCACCTCCATGTACCCGATCGTCCCCTTCACCGCCAGCGTGGCGTCGGGCGCCTGGATCTTCACTTCGTTGGCCACCGTCGCCGAGTTCACTTCGAACTTCACCCGCCCGTACGGCAGGTCCACCGTCGTCTTGTCCGTCCCCGCCCGGTTGATCGCCTCCTTGATCGCCACCCGCGACGCCCGGTCGATCGTCAGCACCTGGGCCGACCCCACCTTGATCTGCACCGCCGAGCGGATCGCCGTCTCGATCTCCGCCCCTTCGCCCAGCGCGACCCCCGCCTTGGCCTGCTGCCAGGCCTGGTCCGGGGCCAGGCGATATCGGACCTTCCCCTCCACCGCCAGGATGCTCGCGGCGCTCGCCGTCGACTCGCCCGCCGGCTGGGCCCGCCCGGCCGCCGCAAAAACAGCCGCCGCGGCCGTTTTGGCCGCCGCCGCCCGCCCCGGAAGCACCTCCGCCGTCGCCGGCAGCCCAAAGCCCAACGCCAGCGTCCCGCCAACCAACGTGCGACAGATCCGTGTCATTTGCGACGCCCTCAATTGTGGGTGCGGCGGCCCCGCCCCGCCCCTCGGCGCAGCATCGACCCTCGCACCGGCCAGATTACCCAAGTGTTTATCGGTCCGTTGGCGGCCAAATGAAGTGGATTCCCCCGCCGGCTTAGACTCCCCCGATGTTCCGCGGCATTTCACTGGCGAACAAGTGCCTCCTCCTCTTCGGAGCCGCGGTTGTCCTCATCATCATGTCCGCCCTCACCGTTCCTTGGCTGAGGCTTAACGCCCTGGTCGAGGACGACGGCGTCGAGGCCTCCCGCCAGATGATCCGCGTCTGGGAGTCCATGCGACGCCAGGCGCCCGCCCCCGCCCGCGAAGACGAGGCCGAGAGCAAGCGGCCCGAAGGCGTCGCGGTCGAAGGCGGACGCATCATCCTCGTCCCAGGCGACCAAGTCGGCGCCGAACGGCAACGGGACCCCTTTGTCGGGGAGGCCTGGGACCGCTTCCTCGAAAAGGCCGATCGCCAGGAGCACGCCTCCGCCAGTTGGCGCCTGCTCATCCGCCACTACCGCTACGCCCGAGCCGTGCGCGACGACCGCAACAAGCTCGTCTCCATGATCGTCCTCGAGCGCCAGTCCCCCCAGGCCGCCCGCGACATGGTC
Source organism: Polaromonas sp. (assembly GCA_046154065.1). GTDB lineage: Bacteria > Pseudomonadota > Gammaproteobacteria > Burkholderiales > Burkholderiaceae_C > Polaromonas. Next base: position 2,683 of record JBJXEI010000214.1, read on the forward strand.
GCCAACACCATCTACCTCCTCAGCGCCGGCTCAGTCGCCCTCGGCCTCGCCGTCCTCGTCTTCTACCTCATCACCAACAAGCTGGTCCTCAGCCCCGTCCGGGCCCTCCGGGAAACCACCGAGCAGGTCCGCGGCGGCAACCTCAATATCCGCTCCGAGATCCAGACCGGCGACGAGTTCGAAGAGCTCGCCGAAACGTTCAACGAGATGCTCGCGGCCCTTCAGGACACCCAGCGCAGCCTCCGCTCGATCAACACCGAGCTCGACAAGCGCGTCGACGCCCTCGAGGCCCAGAACGTCGCCCTCAACGACGCCAACCGCCTCAAGGGCGAATTCCTCGCCAACGTCAGCCACGAGCTCCGCACCCCGCTCAACTCCATCCTCGGTTTCGCCGAGCTCCTGACCGAAGTCGCCCAGAAAGAAGCTGAGGCCGGCGACGACTCCACCCGCCTGGCCAAGCGCCGCCGCTACCTCGACAACATCCTCTCCGCCGGCCGCTCACTCCTCGATCTCATCAACGGCCTCCTCGAAATGGCCAAGATCGAAGCCGGCAAGATCGACATCACCCTCGAAAAAGTTGACCTCCGGGAGACCGCCGAAGGCCTCGTCGCCCTCGTCCGACCCCTCGCCGACAAGCGCGGCGTCGAGCTCCGCCTCGAGATCGCCGGCGACGGCCCCGTCGTCATCGAGTCCGACGGCCGCAAGCTCCAGCAGATCGTCTTCAACCTCATGAGCAACGCCGTCAAATTCACCGGCGACACGGCCGAGAAGATCGCCGCCGAGCGCCAGGACGCCCTGGCCGAGCTCGACCCCGCCGACCCGGACGCCCCGCCCGCCCCCGCCGAGCCCCGCACCGCCTCGCTCTCGGGCCGCCAGGCCGTCGTCACCCTTCGCATCGAGCCTCTCCTGTCCCGGGCCGCCGGCGGCCAAGCCACCGAAGACAAAGTCCGCATCAGCGTCCTCGACACCGGCCCCGGCATCGCCCCCGAGCACCTCGGGGTCATCTTCGACAAGTTCACCCAGATCGACCGCGGCCTCACCCGCAAGCACTCCGGCACCGGCCTGGGCCTGTCCATCTGCAAGGAGCTCACCGCCCTGCTCCAGGGCGAGATTCACGTTCAGAGCGAGCTGGGGCGCGGCTCGATGTTCAGCGTCATCCTCCCCGCCCGCCTCGATCTGGCGCGGGTCGAGGAATCCAAGCTCGAAACCCAGTTCCGGGGCGTTCTGGCGGGCCGGCGGGCGGGCTGACGCGAAGCCTCCGCCGCCCCGCCCCCTCTATGATCCCCTCGAATGCACCCCATCTTCGATTCCCGCCGATACCTGATCCCCTTCAGGTCCAACCTGCTCCCCCAGATCTTCACCGACACGCTGATCATCGGCGCGGGCGTGGGCGGGCTGCGCGCGGCCATCGCCGCCGCCGAGCACGGCGAGGTCATCGTCCTCTGCAAAGACGAGCCCGCCACCTCCAACACCGCCTGGGCCCAGGGCGGCATCGCTGTCGTCCTCGACCGGGACGACTCCTTCCAATCCCACATCGATGACACCCTCGTCGCCGGCGCCGGCCTCTGCGACGTCCCCGCCGTGACCACCGTCGTCGAGAACGGCCCGGCCCGCATCCGGGAGCTCATCGACTGGGGAATCCGCTTCGACCACGCCCCCGGCTCCGCCGAGCCCCTGCTCGGGCGCGAAGGCGGGCACGCCTGCCACCGCATCGTCCACACCGACGGCGACGCCACCGGCCGCGAACTCATGCGCTGCCTCTGGGCCAAGGCCTCCGCCACCCCCGGCGTCCGCGTCTTCCGCCACTGCTACTCACTCGACCTCATCACCGCCGGCGCCGAGCCCGGCGCCCCCGTCATGGGCGCCATCACCCATCACCCCAAGCACGGCCTCCAGATGATCTGGGCCAAGGCCACCATCCTCGCCGCCGGCGGGGCCGGGTTGGTCTTTCGCGAGACCACCAACCCCAAGACCGCCACCGGCGACGGCATCGCCATGGCCTATCGCGCCGGCGCCACCTTGGCCGACATGGCCTTCATGCAGTTCCACCCCACCACCCTCTACCTCGCCGGCGCCTCCCGCTCCCTCATCACCGAGGCCGTCCGCGGCGAGGGCGCCCACCTGCTCGACGAACAGGGCGAACGCTTCATGCTCGAAGCCCACCCCATGGCCGAGCTCGCCCCCCGCGACATCGTCACCCTCGCCATCATGCGCCGCCTCTCCCAGCGCGGCGGCACCAACGTCTACCTCGACGTCCGCCACATCCCCGGCTTCGCCGAGAGATTCCCCGGCATCGCCCAGATGCTCGCCAAGTTCGACCTCGACCCCGCCAAAGACCCCATCCCCGTCCACCCCGCCGCCCACTACATGATCGGCGGCGTCCAGACCGACCTCGCCGGCCGAACCGACCTCCCCGGCCTCTACGCCGTCGGCGAGTGCACCTGCACCGGCCTCCACGGCGCCAACCGCCTCGCCAGCAACTCCCTCCTCGAAGGCCTCGTCATGGGCGAGATCGCCGGCCGCACCGCCCGCGAGCTCACCCAGTACGGACGCGATAAGGCCCCGGGCGCCAACGGCCTCCACAACGGCTGGGGCGTTCCCCCCCGCTCGGCGCCCCTCAGCATCGTCTCCGACATCCGCCCCTCCGACCAGGGCGAACTCGACCTCACCGACGTCCTCAGCTCCCTCCGCTCCTCCATGTGGCGCAACGTCGGCATCGAGCGCACCGGCCCCCGGCTGCGCGACGCCATCGACATGGTCGACTTCTGGGCCCGCTACACCCTCGACAAGATCTTCGATTCCCCCGAAGGCTGGACGGTTCAGAACATCCTCCTCGTCTCCGCCCTCATGGCCCGCTCCGCCGCCTGGCGCGAGGAATCCCGCGGCTGCCACTGGCGCGCCGACTCCCAGCAGCCCCTCGACCGCTATCGCGTGCACGACCTGTGGCGGCGCGGCCGAGCCGAGCCCGTGACCAGGGACCTCGGAACCGAACCGGCCGTGAGCAAATGACCCTGTCCCATACTCGCCCATTTCGACGCCCTCGCATCGTCGCGACCGGACTGCGCATCTGGGTCGTCGCTGGCGCGGCGCTCCTCCTCGCCGCCTGCGGAGAGGACGTCCGCGTGGTCCGCTACGACCCGTTCCTCTCCCACCTCCCCGGCGCCGAGGGTGGCCAGCCCCCCATCGGCGAGCGTCCCGGCACGCCCGAAGATCCCATGGCCGTCCCCGAGGATCAGCTCGTCGTGACGAACCCCGACGGCAGCGTCACGCTTATCGCCAAGGTCGTCCGCCACCTCATCGGACACCTCGCCCGCGTCATGGAGGCCGACGACCAGAAGCTGCTCTACGACCAGATCATCAGCGAGCAGACCAAGGCCCACTTCGCCGCCGAGGGCCAGGACCCCAGGAAGGCCGTCGCCGAATTCTTCCGCGATAACCGGGCCGACATCGACAAGCTCATCGCCCGCATGCCCGCAGGCGAACGCACGCCCGGGGTCATCCTCTCCAAGACCGGCCCCAAGCAATTCAAGCTGACCGTCACCGGAACCGCCGCCAAGGGCCTGCGTTTCAACGAGCTCTGGGTGGTCATGGAGAAGGGCAACTGGCGCCTGTGGTGGTTCGCCTGACTACAAGCCGTCTCTTCTTCTCTTCTACTTCACCGCATCCACCCAGTGACGCACGATCGGCGCCCCCGTCGGCGGCCACTCGATCGCCACCACATCGATCCGCACCGGCCTCCGCCCCCACCGGTTCAGCCGCTTCAAGTGGGCCGCGATCGCCGCCAGCTTCTTCCGCTTCGCCCACCCCACGGCATCCTCCGGCAGATACCGCTCCGGATCCCCCGCCCGCTCCGCCGCCGCCACCAGGCGCGTCTTCACCTCCACGATCACCATCGTCCGCTCATCGGGCGCCCGGCAGACCAGGTCCGCCTCGCCCATCGGCGCCTCGACGTTGCGCGCCAGCACCGCATACCCCTGGCGGCGTAGGAACCTCGCCGCCGCGTCCTCGCCCAGGAAGCCCACCGCCTTGTCCTCCGGCATCCGCCCGCGCCGAAGCTGCCGCCACCACAGGCGCGCCCGCGCCAACAGCGGCGCCTGCACGCGCGGCGTGGCGCTCCCCCGCGCCCTCACCTGGCCCGCTCCGCAACCAGGTACCGCTCCTGCGCAATCAGCAGCAGCCGTTCGGTCATCTCCGGCACCGCCGTGAAGGACGCCCGCTCCTGCAGCCGCCTCAGGAACCGTTCGACCTCCTCGTTGAACCGCGCATCCCGCAAGGCCGCGTAGATCTTGAGCTGAACGTCCTCCAGCGAGACGCCCGGCGCCTGCCGGACCTCCTCCAGGTGCATCCACACCTTCTGCATCCGCCGATCGGGCGTCCGGTAGTCGAATGGCCCGACGATGCCCCCGGGCGTCAGCTTGTTGGCGTTGGCGTTCAGCGCCGGGTCCAGGAACAGCTTCGCTTTCGAGATGTCCCCGTCCAGCGTCGCGGGCACCACCCCCTCGGCGCCCTTGGGGTACACGTTGGCCGGCAGGTTCGACGCCTCGATGAACGGCGTGCCCGCCGCCAGCGCATCGGTCACCGCCTGCACCCCGGGCGCATCGCCGGCGTCCACGTAGATCAGCCTGATCATCGCCACCGGCGGAGGGTTGAACGTTTTGTAATCCCGCTCGTACTGGCGCGTCACGTCGCGCCACGCCACGTTCACCCGCGGCACGATGTACTTGCCGATGATGCTCTTGATCAGGGCCTGGTTCTTCTCCGCCTCGACCTTGCCCTCGAATGTCTGCCCTTCCTTCTCCTGGATCTTGGTGTCCGCCTCCTCGCGGCTGCCCCCGTAGTTGCTCGCCAGCGTGTCGCGCACCGAGTTGAGGAAGTAGAAGAGCCCGGCCCGCTGCTCGGGGCTCAGCTCCGCCCGCGCCTCGGCCAGGAACAGCTCGTCGCGCAGCTTGTCGAAGAGCTGGCGTGCGATGATCTCGCCCGCCGCCCGCGTCCACGCCCGGTTGTCCCGCAGTTCCGAGCGCTTGGCCCGCAGGCGCTCCTCCAGCGGCGCCAGGAACCGCGATGCGTAGATCGGCTTGCCGTTGATCTGCCCAATCAGCGCATCGAGCACCACCGGTTGGTCCTGCGGCTGGGCGTTGGCGTCGATGGCCGCCTTCGGGTCCCCCGCCAGCACGGCCACATCCTTGATCCCCTCGTTCACCGTCCCGACCTGCACGCTCAAGGGCTCATACTTCTTCGGAGCTGGCGCCGCCGGCGCCGTGCCCGTCGCGCCCACGTCGACGCGGAACCGTTCAGGCGTGAGCAGTTCCTGACCCGCCGCTGCAGGGGCCGAGGCCCCGGGCGATGACGACGTGGACGAACACCCGCCCGGGAGCGTCCCGGCCAGCATCGTCATCAAAGCGACCCGCCAAGACCCTCGAACCCTCGACGCACGTGCTTTGGCCATGACAAAAGAGTAGGGGAAAGGTTCGGGCGACACAAGCCGCCGCCTATCATGTCAACTGAGCCCTTGCGGCGCGAAAGGACCCCATGAGCGACGCCAATCCCAAGCTGATCATCGGTGACGACTGGAAACGCCGCGAGCCCGAGGCGCCCAAGCCCGCGCCCGCTCCCGCCCCCCCCTCTGAGGGGCAGGGCGGCCTCGTCGTCGACTCGGATTGGAAGTCCCAGGCCCAGGCCGAGAAAGAGCGCCTCGCCGCCGCCGAAAAGGAAAAGGAAGCCAAGGGCGGTTCCGCCGCCGCCGGGCGCGGCCGCGGTCTCCCCCCGGCTGACTTCAACTCCCTCGTCGGCACCCTCGTCACCCAGGCGTTCATGTACCTCGGCGGCTTCCCCGACCCCGAGACCGGCAAGGCCATCGTCTCCCTCGAACACGCCCGCTTCCACATCGACCTGCTCACCGTCCTCCAGAAGAAGACCGCCGGCAACCTGACTCCCGAGGAAGCCGAGGACGTCTCCCGGGCCCTGCACGAGCTGCAGTTGCGGTATGTGGAAATCGGCCAGGCCGTGGCCGAAATGGCCAAGCAGCAGCGCTCGGGCGGGCCGAGAATGGGCGGGCCCGGCGGTCCTTCGGGCATGATGGGCGGTCCCGGCGGGGCTGGCCTCACGTTCTCGTAACACAATCAGGATTCAGCCTTCGACATCAAGCGACGGCTTCTGGGGCGGCTGCTGGGCGCCCCCTGAGCCAGAACGACGGCGGTCCTGCGCCGCGTCCTCGTCAGCCGTGTCGGCCAAGCCGTGCACCGGGTCCGCCGCGCTGGCGCCGGTGACTTCAAACGTGTCAGCCTCGTCATGCGAGGCCGTCGCCGGGGCTCGATCCTTACGGCGCTTGCGGGCCTCCCGCGCGGCGACAAGGTCCGCCGCTTCGCCGCTGGAGATGGGTCGCGAAATGGGAGCGCCGAACGAGGCCATGCCTTCTTTATCGTCCGCTCACACGGGCCCACTTCAGGCCGATAATCCCCGCAAGCCTCCTGGGTTATCCAAACCCGCGTCGGGCCGCCAAATGCCGCTCAATTGCCTACGGAGCAAGTCCTAGACACCAACCCTGTAGGGCCTAATCCTCAGCCCCACAATGAGTTACGCGCCGATGGTGTTGACGCCGCAGTCGACGTAGATCGTCTCGCCCGTGACGCCCGAAGCCAGGTCGCTGGCGAGGTACACGGCCGTCTTGCCGACATCGGAGCCCTCAACATTGCGCCGCAGGGGAGCCTTCAGCTCCACCTGCTTGCTGATCTCATCGGCCCCGCCGACGGCCGAGGACGCGAGCGTCCTCAAATAGCCCCCCGAAATGATGTTCACCCGGATCTTGTCGGCGCCCAGCTCGGAGGCCAGGTAACGGGAGGTGCACTCAAGGGCGGCCTTGGCGACCCCCATGACGTTATAGCCAGGAACGACCTTTTCACCGCCGTAATAGGACATGCCCATGATCGAACCGCCCCCGGACCGGGCCATGATCGACCGGCAGCGCCGGGCAAGCCCCAGCAGGGTGTAAGCGGAGATGTCGATGGCGCCGAGGTATGCCTTCCGGGGTGTTTCTGCAAACTTTCCCACGGCGAGCCACTCGCGGTCGGCAAACGCGATCGAGTGCACCAGCACGTGCATCACGTCGAACGTCTGCTCGTACTTGGCGATCGCGGCGTCGATCTGCTCGTCACTCCCGGCATCGAGGGGGCACAACCATGGGTCGCTGACGCCGAGACTCTCTACGGCCCGACGGGTCCGGTTCTCGTTCTTGTCCCCCGGCAGGTGGGTGAACGCGCACCGGCAGCCGTGCTCTACGAGGGACTTGGCGATATGCCAGGCGTAGGAGCGGTCATTGGCGATGCCGACGATGAGAGCGGTCTTGCCTTGGAGCAGCATGCGAGTTCCTGTGCCGGGATGACCCGGGGGGGTCGGGCGGACTGGGGGGCGGGGGGGGCGGGGTCGCCTCACCCTTGAGGGGTTCCGCGTGGAACCTCTGGGACGGACGTGCGGAAGGGTACGATCGGCCAATGGACGACCTCAACACCCTGCCCCTGGACGAACTGTATAAGTGGTTGAGCCGCAGCGGCCTCATCACCCGCTTGCTGGAGCTGGCCCGCGACGAGGACCTCGGGCGCGACTGGGAGCTGGGGGACGTGACCAGCCGGGCCCTGACCCTGCCGACCGACCGGGCCCGCGGCATGCTCGTCTCCCGGCGGGCCGGGGTGATCGCCGGGCTGGCGGTGGTGCCCGAGATCCTCCACCTGTTCAAGGCCGACGTGGACCTGATTTCCGGGAAGGGGATCGACGACGGCGCCAAGGTCGACGCCGGGACGGTGATCGGCACCCTGGTGGGCAACCATCGGGCGATGCTCGGGGCCGAGCGGACGCTCCTGAACGTGCTGGGCCGTCTGTCGGGTATTGCCACCCGCACGGCCGAGTTTGCGGCCTTGACGGCCGGAACGCCCGCCCGGATTTACGACACCCGGAAGACCTCGCCGGGGTTGCGGGTGCTGGAGAAGTATGCGGTCCGCTGCGGCGGGGGATTCATGCACCGGCTCGGCCTGCACGACGCCGCGCTGATCAAGGACAACCACATTGCCGGGGTGCCGGTGGACCAACGGGCCGGGGTGGTGGCCCGGGCCGTCAAGCGGGCCCGTGAGGAGGCCCTTCGGGAAGGGTTGCGGTTCATCGAGCTCGAGGTCGACTCCCTGGAGCAGTTCAAGGCCCTGCTCGCCGCCGAGGCCTTCAAGTCCGGCGGGGTGGACATCGTGCTGCTGGACAACATGCCTGCCGAGCAGCTTCGCGAGGCCGTGCGGCTGCGCGACGAGGCGAAGGTCCGGGTCCGGCTGGAGGCGTCGGGGGGCATCTCCAAGGACAACATCGTGGAGATCGCCGGGACCGGGGTTGACCGCATCAGCCTGGGCACGCTCACCCACGGGGCCACATGGCTGGACGTCGCCCTCGACATTGAGGGCCCGGTTCGCCGGTGAGCACGCCGCCGGCTCCGCTCGGCCGATACGCTTGGGTCAATCCGGCCTTCCGTGGAGCTTCCGCGATGATGTCCTTGCGCCCCCCGCTGTTTCGATCGCCGCGCCCCCGACTGGCTTCGACCGCGGCGGCGTGGCTGGCCGCGCTGGGGTTGGCGTTCGCCGCGTCGGCCCAGTTGGGCCTTCCCCCGCCCAAGCCCAAGGCGCCCGAGGAGAACAAGACCGTCGAGGTGAAGCCCCGGGCGGGCGAGGTCCGGGCCGTGTGGCTGCGGCTGAACGATGGCGACGCCATCGCCACGCCCGCCAAGACGGCGGAGACCATGCGCCGGCTCAAGGACACGGGCCTGAACACCGTGTACGTCACGGTGTGGCAGGACGGCTTCCCGCTCTTCCCCTCGGAGGTGATGCAGAAGGCCGGCGAGGTGCGGATCTCGCCAGCGCTGACCGGCGCCCGCGACCTGCTTTCGGAGGTACTCATCGAGGGCCACCGCAACGGCCTCCTGGTGATCGCTTGTTTCGAGGGCGGCCTGATCGCCTCCCCCGCGACGGCGGAAAACCCCCTCCGGCGGCTCAAGAAGGACTGGCTGCTGCGCGACGCTAAGGGGGGCGAAACGGCCAACGGCGGCGCGTGGATGAACCCCGTCCACCCCGATGTCAAGAAGTTCATGATCGACCTGGTCTTGGAGGCCGCCGATCGCTACGACCTCGACGGCATCCAGTTCGACGAGCGGATGTGCTGGGGCGACCCCACGCTGGGCTTCGATGACACGACCAGGGCGGCGTACAGCCGCGAGACCGGCGGCCAGGCCCTGCCGACCAACCCCAAGGACCCCGGTCTGAATCGGTGGCGGGCGGAGAAAGGCGTCCGGTTCGTCCGCGAACTCGCCAGCGCGGTGAAGGAAAAGCATGCGGGGCTGATCGTGTCGATGGCGGCTCCGACGCAGCAGGCGGCGATGGACGGCTTTCTGTGCGATTGGCCCGCCATGGTGCGGGCGGGCTTGATGGACGAGTTTGTGATCAAGTGCCATCGGCCCGACGTCGCGGGGTTCACCGCCGCCTGGAATGAGTCGGCCAAGCTGATGGGCGGGCGCCGGCCCGAGTGCGTCGTCGGCGTGCGGGCCATCGGCGGCGAAGGGCCGGACCTGCCCTGGGCCGACGTGCAGAAGGAGCTGGCGGCCTCGCGCGACTCTCAGGCGGCCGGGTTCGTGGTCTCCAGCAGCAGGGCGGTGCTCTTCACCTACGCGGCGGCGTTCAACGACTTCTTCGCGGTCGCCAAGAACGGACGGGTGCGCCACCCGCTCCGGGCCCTCGATTGGCGGCCCGGCCCCCTCAAGCCCGAGCGCATGAACTACCGCGGCGAGTACCTCGTGACCAAGGGCTTCCCGAGCGGGTTCTTCCGGGCCATCGTCGCCACCAAGGAGCCCGGCGTCTGGATCGAATCGTCGATCAAGTTCAGCGAGGGGATGGCCAAGATCAGCAAGGAGGGGGCGGCCGCTTTGCAGGCCAGCGGCACCGTCGAGTTCCTCGTCGACCGGCGCAACGACAACCTGTCGCCCATCCCCGACCCCAACGCCCCACCCCCCCCGCCGCCCAAGCCCGCTGAGCCCAGGAAACGCGACAAGCCCCCGGCGGGCGGAGGCGGCTGAGTGGCGGCGCTGGGCATCGACATCGGCGGCAGCTCGATCAAGCTCGCCTTGGCGTCGGGCGACCAGACCTTCACGGCCCAGAGCCCCCGCTACGCCCGCCCTTCCGCAGCCCAGCTTCAGTCCGCCCTGCAAGCCGCGCTGACTTCGCTGGGACCCGGCGCATCGTCGCCAGTCTCGATCGGCCTGTGCGCTCCCGGCGTGATCGATCCCGTCACGCTGCGGGTCGCGGCGTCGATCAATCTGCCTGGGCTCGTTGGAGCCTCGCTGCGCGAGCTGGTTTTCGCAGCCCTGGGCCGCGAGCTCGGCCGGCTCCATGCGTGCTCGGACGCCCACGCGGCGGCCCACGACTTTTGGTCCGCGTCGGCGCCCCGTCCCGCCGGGCGCCTGATGGCGATTTCCCTGGGCACCGGCGTGGGCGCCTGCGTCCTTGACGACGGCCTGCCCCTGCGCGTCACCGGGGCTTCAAGCGGCCACCTCGGCCAGATCGATGTTTCGCTCGCCGAGCCGGGGCACGTTCCCCCCATCGGACCCGATGGCGGCGCCGGCAGCCTCGAAGGCTACATCGGACTTCCCGCGCTGCTGGCCCGCTACGGCGACGACCCCATGGGCGTGCTGACGCGTCTGGGCGCCTCCGAGCTCCCGATTCGCGCCCTGGTCCGGGTCCTGCGGATCGGGCACGCGTTCTATCGGCCCGACCACATCGTGCTGCTGGGCGGAGTCGGCGTGCGGCTGGCGCCGCTGCTCGCGACGATCAGAACCGGCGTGGAGACGCACCTGACCTCGCTCGCCCGGCCGGGGTGGACGCTGCAGTGCGGAACGAGCGATTTCCACGCGGCGTTGGGCGCCGCCCGGCTGGGCGCCGAGGCGCGTTGAAAACGACGGGCCGGCGGCTCGATCAGGGGCAACCGCCGAAGAACGACGCGATGAAATCGCTCAGGTCGTCGGGGTCCACCACGCCGTCGCGGTTCACGTCGGAACCAGGTCCGGGGGGCGTGCTGAAGTAGGCGCCGATGAAGTCGCTGAGGTCGTCGGGGTTAAGCACGCCGTCGTTGTTGAAGTCCGGCGTGCACGGATTGGGACGGCTGTAGGCGCTGGCCGGGATCACGGACTTGGCGATCCCCGCCGCGCCGGATTCGTAGCGGGCGATCATGCCGCAGGGGCTCCCGAAGTCGACCCATTCCATGCGGATGGCGTGGAGGCCGGTTCTGAGGGTGATCTGGCCGCTGCGCTCGACCATGCCGTGGGGTCCGTCGTTGAGGACGACGAGGGAGTTGCCGATGAAGAGCTTGCTGGCGTCGTCGCTCTCGACGTAAAAGGTGTAGGCGGCCTGGGTCGAGATGCTGAGGTAGCCGGTGAAGACGCTGGCGACATCGTCGGCGCGGCCGCTGTCGAGGATGAGTCCGTCGAACGACGGCAAATTGACGTCGGCGACGGTGGACCGCTTGTATGCCGTGCGGCCTGCGAAATCAGGAAGCGTGCTGAGCGCGCCCGGCAGGGCGTAATAGGTCGCGGTGACGCCCGAGGCGAAGCGGGCGGGCGGGATGATCTGCTTGGCGATCCCGGGGCCCTGCCAGCGGGCGATGCACCCGGCGCCCCCGCCGCCTTCGAAGAACTCGATGCGGAAGGCCTTCGGGCCCGCCGTCAGGGCGACGGCGCCCGAAGCCTCGAACATGCTGTGGAGCCCGTCGTTGTCGACCACCAGGCGCCCGTCGATGAAGAGCTGCGAGCCGTCGTCGCTCTCGGTGAAGAACGTGTACGTGCCGTCGGCGGGAATGGTGAGCGTCCCGGTGAACGTCGCGGCCACGTTGTCGGCCCGCCCGGAGCCGGCGAAATTGCCGGTGGTGCTGGGGATGTTCACCGTCGTGAGGCGCTGCGTCGAGAGGGGCGTAAGGGTCGCGAAGTCCGGCAGGTACCGGTTGCCCGGCATGCGGTAGAACGCGACATCGAGCCCCGGGAGCGTGGGGCCGGCGGCATCAGGGTTGCGGGCCCGGTTGTTGGTGATGAAGGCCGTCGCCGACCCGGTGTTCCCGGCCGAATCGGCCCCGACGTAGTTGAACTGGTCGCCGCCGGCGGCATTGGGGTACGGGGTGTACCGCAGCACGTCGCGCCCGCCTTGGCCGCCCTGCACTAGGCGGGTGATCGTGCCGCCGTTGCGCGAGACGGAATCGAACGACTGGATGGTCACCGCCTGGCAGTTGCCGTCGGAGTCGTTGGCGAGCACGTCCACGCTCACGGTGCTCTGGGTGGCGATGGTCACGCGATCGGGGATGATCCCCGGGGGGATCTCAGTTGCGAACGGCCCGGTCAGGGTCAGGCAGGTCCGGCTGGCGGCGTGGGACCGGATGGCCGCGACATCCCGCGAGCCGAAGTGCGTGACCGAGCCGCTGCACCCGCCGATGCCCGAGCACATGATGAAGCAGTCGGGATCGCCGTCGCAGTGGCCCGCGGAGAAATTGTGGCCGACCTCATGCGCGGTGACGCCGATGCGGCCGGCGAGGTCGGTGGTGAAGCGCGACTGGCTGACGCCATAGGCGAGGTTCGTGCACACCACGGTGACGTAGGCGAGGCCGATGACGCCGCCGGTGGGCTGGCCGGTCATCAGGTGCGTCGTGTCGCGCACCACGGAGGTCTGGTGCGTGTTCCACTCGCTGACGAGCGAATCGAGGAGCGTGTTGATGCTCGATGAGGCGTAGAGCGTCCCGTCGGTGCGGACGATGGTGCTCGTGATGACGAAGTTGACGTTCGTGTCGCGGGCGTAGATGAGGTTCATGCCGGCGAGGACGCTCTCGATATCCGCGACGGTGGCCGCGACATCGGAGCCGTTCTGCTGGTAGAAGGCGAAGTCGGCGTCGAAGGCGATCTGGGCCAGGCGGTTGCACGACGGGCCGGGGGGAGTGGGGTCGCCTTCGAGCTGGTGCGGGTCGCCCCAGGCGGGCAGCCCGCCGCCGCAGGCGTGCTGCGTGGCGACGACGTCGTCCTCGGCGTACGCGACATACGCGTCCGGGGGCAAGGACTCGTCAGCCTCCGCGACGGCCTGAAGGAAGTGCAGATGCCCGTCGGCGAGGTCGATGACCGCCCGGGCCTTGGAGCGCACGAAACAGAGGGCGACCCGGGAGCCCGGAACGCCTTGGACGCGCCCGGAAAAGACCTGCTCCGCGGGGAGCGGCCGGCTGGCGATGAACCCGCCCGGGCCGGCGACGCGCAGCTCGGCGTCGGGGGCGCGGACCGAGGAACGCTCAAGCTCCAGCGTGACCACTTCGCGGCCCAGATTGACGTCCATTTTCCAGGGCGCCGTCCGCGTGGCGACATCCGCGGGAAAGCTGGGCTGCTGCAGGGTCCAGGTCCGCAGCCGGAACTTGGATTGCAGGGCCTGCGACAGCAGGTCTGGGGCAGGCTCGTCGGTGGAGGCGCCGGATGCGGGCGCCAGGGGCGCGGGCGCGGCCGCGAGGGCCGGCGGGGCGATCGCACAGGCAAGGGCCAGGAGGGCGAAGCAGCATCGGGCGAGAAGGCCGGGGCTTGGCATGGGGGGCTCGCGGGGAGAGGGCGACTGGCTCGGGTAAGCCCAGAGCCTACACGACCCCCGGGAATCCGCACGGGTCGGTTGGAAAAAGAGCGAAATTCGCAGGGATTGCCCGGTCGCACCCGCGGGAATGGACGGGGACCGGGCGGCTTGCCAGCGACCCCCGGCCGAGGCGCCGTGAGGGAGGCGCGTGAGCACGACAGCCCAATGACCCTGATGGGATTTGAACCCATGTACCCACCGTGAAAGGGTGGTGTCCTAGACCAGGCTAGACGACAGGGCCGGAACGGAGGGATCATAGCGCCGAGGTCGGGAAGTTCGAGGAAAGGCGGCGCGCAAAGGCGACCGTCGCGGACGCCATCTATCCTCCGCCCATGACCGGTTCGGCCCATCGTCCCCCCGACTCGCCCCGTGCCAAGCACGCACCGCCCATGCCCCAGACGCACCACGTGCTGGTGCTTTGTCCAATGGAAATCGAACGGCGCGCCGTCGCCCGGGAGGTCGAGGCGGCCCGCCTGACGACGGCCCAGGTGCTCCGCACGGGGGTGGGTAAGGACGCGATCATCCGCGAGTTCCGGGCGGCGGCCGAGGCGAGCCGGCCGCGACTGGTGATTCTGGCCGGGGCGTGCGGGGCTCTGCGGCCGGTAGACGATGTGCCGCCGATCGCCCGGGTGATCGACGAGCACGGCGGGGAGTGGACGTCGGGCGTGGGGATGGTCGAATCGGGGCGGATTCTGATCGCCGTGGACCGGGTGGTGAGCACGCCGGCGGATAAACGGGCCCTGGCCGACGCCACCGGGGCGGCGATCGTGGACATGGAATCGCATGCGTTCGCGGCGGCGTGCGTGCAGCTTGGACTGCCGTGGGCGGTGGTGCGGGGCGTGAGCGACACGCCCGATGAGACGCTCCCGGGCGAGGTGCTGGGCTGGATCAGTCCCGACGGCCGGACCCGCAACGGGCGCGCGGTGCTCGACATGATCCGCAAGCCCTCGCTGATCCCGCATATCCGCTCGGTGCTGCGCCGCTCGGGAAGGGTCCTGCCCGAGGTGGGCCGGAGGGTGGTCGAGATCATCCGGAGCTTCGAAGACCGGGGCCGTACGATCGATTCGTGACCGCTCCGGACCCCCACAGCCCGCTCGGGCCGATCACGCCGCTCCCGCGACCGGCGGAGGAGTTGGTCGGGGCCGACGTGGTGCTTTTCGGGGGCTCGTTCGATCCGGTGCACCGGGCCCATGTTGACCTGGGCGAGCAGGTGCGCGCGGGGGTTGAAGCCCGCCCAGGGGTTCGCGCCGCGTGGCTGGCGTACGTGCCGGCGGCCCGGTCGCCGCACAAGAATCAAGGCCCCGTCGGCAGCGACGCCGATCGGACAGCCATGCTCCGACTGGCCCTCGACGGAAAACCCCGCACGCTTCTGTGGACCGATGAGCTGGATCGCGCCGCCCGCGCCGGCGGGCCGAGCTACACCGTCGATACGCTCCGCCGCCTCGCCGAGGTGCTCCGGTCGGCCGGCGCGGGCTCCGCTGCGCCCAGGCTGCACCTGCTCATCGGCGCCGACCAGGCCCTGGCCTTTCACCGCTGGCGCGAGCCCCACGCGATTCTGGCGCTGGCGGATCCGATCGTGCTGCTCCGAGCGCCCGCGGAGCACGCCGAGAGCCTGCTGGAGCGGGTGCTGGCCGAGGGACGCTGGTCGGCCGCCGAAGCCGGGGCGTGGCGGCGGAGCGTGCTGGTGCTCCCCACCGACGACGTTTCGTCGACCCAGATCCGGCTCGCGGCGGCGCGGGGCGACTGGGCGTATGCGCAGGCCCGCACGCCGGCGGGGGCGTGCGCGTACATGCGGGAGCATCGGGTGTACGCGGAGCGTCGCCCCGTCGCCTGAGCGCGGGACAGTTGTTCAGCATGAGGGCGTGCGGGCGAGGCGGTCCAGCGCCTGGGCGGCGGCTTGGCGGACCATCTCGTGCAGGCTCTGATCGATCGACGCGCCGCGAAGGGCGGCGAGCGCCTCCCCCGCCCCTCCCGGGCTGCCCGATCGCGCGGCCTGATTGCCCAGAGCCACGACGGCGTTGCGCTTGAGCATGTCCAGATCCGCACGCTTCATGGCCGAGCCTTCGATCGCCTTGCGCTTCTGCTCAAGGGTCCATCCGAGCATCTCGATCAGGTCGAACGCGCGGCGCTCGCTCTGGTAGGCGGGGTTGACGCGGCGCGGGGCGCCAGAGCGCGGCGTGTTGTGCGGGCAGACCTCCTGGCACACGTCGCAGCCGAAGATCCAGTCTCCCACGCGCGGCTGGAGCGTCGGATCGGCGGGGCCGCGATGCTCGATGGTGAGGTAGGCGATGCAGCGCCGGGCGTCGACGCTGTAGGGGGTGATGGCCCCGGTGGGGCACGCGTCGATGCAGCGGGTGCAGGCGCCGCACGCGTCGGGGGTCGGCCCGGGCGGCTCGGGCATCCGCAGGTTCATGGTGGTGAGCGTCCCGCCCAGGAGGAGGTAGGAGCCGGCCCGCGGGTGGATGAGCAGGGTGTGCTTGCCGATCCATCCCAGCCCGGCCCGGGCGGCGTGCTCTCGCTCGAGGACGGGCGCCGTGTCGACGAACGAGCGGAACTTGTGGCCCGGGAACCGCTTGCGGAAGACGTCGTTGAGCAGGTGCAGGCGGCGCTTGATGAACCAGTGGTAGTCGCGCCCGCGGGCGTAGCGGGCGATGCGGCCCGAGCCTTGGGGGAGCGGAGGATCGGCGGCGCCGTCGGCGTACTGGTCGGCGACCAGGATCATCGAGCGTGCGCCGGAAAGCTCCCGCGCGGGGTCCTTGCGAAGCGCGACCTCGGACTCCAGCCAGGCCATGTCGCCATGCTTGCCCGCGGCGAGCCAGGCGTCGAGTTCGGGCCCGCGCTGGGTGGGGGCGACCGGACAAATCCCGGCCAAGGCGAAGCCCTGGGCCTCGCAGTGGGCGATGGCTTCGCGACCAAGTTCGAGCGGATCGGGGTGCACCTGCATGAGGGTAGGTGCGGCCTGGGGCGGCCCCGCCGCCGGCGGCGGCGACCGCGCCGTCTATGCCGTCTATGCCGGCGGCGCCGATTGCACCGACCGGGGCGGCTGCGCGGGTCAGTATCCCTGCGGGCGTCGGTCCCCCACATTCACTCAGCCGGGTCCCCCCGCGGCGTGAACCTCGCGCCCCGCCGGTCCGATCTCCCATCCGCATATGACCGCGCGCGGAGCCACCAGCATGAAACTGCTCGACATCCTCAAAGCCGCGTACGAAGCCGACGCGTCCGATATCCACCTGGTGGCGGGCCATCCGCCCGTGATGCGCGTGCACACGGTGATCACCCCGATGGATTTGCCGCCGCTGACCCCGGAGCTGGCCCGCCCGTTCTTCGAGCAGATGGCGCCGAAGGAATCGCAGGCCCGCTTCGAGGCCAACAAGGACGCGGACTTTTCGTTCTTCGCCGAGGGCCTGGCCCGCTACCGCGTCAACTGCCACATGCAGCGCAGCATGCTGGCGATGGCCATGCGCATGGTCAAGACGAAGGTTCCGCCCCTGGAGAAGCTGAACCTCCCCGAGGTCATCGTCCGCCTGACCTACCTCCCACGCGGGCTGGTCCTCGTCACCGGCGACACCGGCTCGGGCAAGTCCACCACGCTGGCCGCCATGGTCAACTACCTCAATGAAAACGAGTACGGCCACATCCTGACGGTGGAAGACCCGATCGAGTTTGTGCACGAGTCGAAAAAATGCCTGATCAACCAACGGGAAGTCGGCCCGCACACGCTGAGTTTTGCCGCCGCGCTCAAGTCCGCGCTGCGCGAAGACCCGGACGCGATTCTGGTCGGTGAGATGCGCGACCTGGAGACCATCCGCCTGGCCATGACGGCGGCTGAAACCGGCCACTTGGTGTTTGGCACGCTGCACACATCGAGCGCTGCCAAAACCATCGACCGGATCATCGACGTGTTCCCGGCCGAAGAAAAGGAAATGATCCGCTCGATGCTGTCCGAGTCCCTGCAGGCGGTGATTTCACAAACCCTGTGCAAGACCAAGGACGGCACGGGCCGCGTGGCGGCGCACGAGATCATGCTGGGCACCAGCGCCATCCGCAATTTGATCCGCGAGGCCAAGGTCGCGCAGATGTACTCGTCCATCCAGACTGGCAACAGCGTGGGCATGCAGACCCTGGACCAGAACCTGACCGAGCTGGTCAAGCGCAACGTGATCTCGGCGAGCGAAGCGCGCGGCAAAGCCAAAATCCCGGAAAACTTCCCCGGCAACTGATTTTTCACTTCAGCTTTCTTACCTCGCTTTTACCTTGATACCCCACCGGAGCTCCCCATGAAAGGCATTCTCAATCTTCTCAAAAGGTCGACATCCAACAAGTCGGGCGAAGACCATCCCGACTCCGTCATGTTCACCACCGCGTTCGCGGAAATGGGGGTCGAGGGTGCCACGCTGACCCCCTGGGAAGCCCGCGCCAATGAAACCGGGGCCAAACGCATGTCAGCGTCGCGCGGGCTCAAGCTGCTGCAAAGCCTGTGGGCCAAGGACAAGTACATGTGCCGCCTGGACGACAGCGCCATCAGTCGGCTGGAGCGGTTTTTTGAGTTCGCCACAGTGCCCGAAGGCCGCGAAATCATTGGGCAGGACGAGTACGGCAACTTCATGGTGGTGCTGCTGACAGGCTCGATCGCGGTGGACCGGGTGCAGCCCTGGGGTGAAAACCTTCGCCTGACGGAAGCCCGCCCAGGCGACATCCTGGGTGAAATGTCGCTGCTGGACAGCGGCATGCGGTTTTCAAAATGCACCACCCTCAACGAGTGCCAGATCGCCATTCTGGGCGCGGTGGAACTCGACGAGATGATGACCGCCGACCCGATTCTGGCGGCCAACCTGATCGCCCTGCTGGCCCGCAAGCTGTCGCTGCGCCTGCGCGTGGTCAGCGCCCGCCTGACCGACACCCGCGGCTGACACCCGCCACAGACGCTTTGCCTTCATTCCTCTAACAACAGACACAAGCCGCAGGCGGGAGACTTTTCCATGGAACGCGATCAGGCCAGTAGATTCATCAATGACCTGCTCAAGCTGATGGTCAGCCGTAATGGCAGTGACCTCTTCATCACCGGCGAATTCCCGCCGGCGATGAAAGTGGACGGCAAGGTCACCAAAGTCTCGCCCCAGCCGCTGAACGCCACGCACACGCTGGCACTGGCGCGCGCCATCATGAACGACAAGCAGGCGTCGGAGTTCGAGCGCACCAAGGAATGCAACTTCGCCATATCGCCACCGGGCCTGGGCCGTTTTCGGGTCAACGCCTTTGTGCAGCAGGGCCAGGTCGGCATGGTGATGCGGGTGATTCCGGCCACCCTGCCCACGCTGGACGGGCTGAGCATGCCGCAGGTGCTCAAGGAAGTCGTGATGGCCAAACGCGGCCTGACCATCCTGGTCGGCGCCACCGGCTCGGGCAAGTCCACCACGCTGGCGGCCATGGTGAACTGGCGCAACGAGCAGTCTTACGGTCACATCATCACGATTGAAGACCCGGTCGAGTTTGTGCACCCGCACAAGAACTGCGTGGTGACCCAGCGTGAAGTGGGCCTGGACACCGACAGCTGGGAAGCGGCGCTGAAAAACACGCTGCGCCAAGCGCCCGACGTGATCTTGATGGGCGAGGTGCGTGACCGTGAAACCATGGAACACGCGATTGCCTTCGCTGAAACCGGCCATCTGTGCCTGTGCACCCTGCACGCCAACAGCGCCAATCAGGCACTGGACCGGATCATCAACTTCTTCCCCGAAGAGCGCCGCCCGCAGCTGCTGATGGACTTGTCGCTGAACCTGAGGGCCATGGTGTCGCAGCGGCTGGTGCCCAACCAGGACGGCAAGGGCCGCGTCGCAGCGGTCGAGATCATGCTCAACTCCCCCCTGATTTCCGACCTGATCTTCAAGGGCGATGTGTCCGAGATCAAGGAGATCATGAAGAAAAGCCGCAATCTGGGCATGCAGACCTTTGACCAGGCCCTGTTTGACGCGTTTGAGAACAACCAGATCACCTACGAGGACGCGCTGCGCAATGCGGACTCGGTCAACGACCTGCGGCTGCAGATCAAACTCAACTCCCGCCGCGCCAAGTCCACCGACCTGGCCGCTGGCACGGAAAACTTCGCCATTGTCTGAACTTCTGAAACACACCCACCCCATGTCCAGCACCAACGCCCGCGCCTACGAACCCACGCCTTCCCTGAACGTCGCCTTTGTGGGCCTGGGCGTGATGGGTTACCCCATGGCCGGGCACCTGGCGCTGGCGGGCCACCGGGTCACGGTGTACAACCGCAACCCGGCCAAGTCCACCGCATGGTGCGCCGAATACGCCGCCACCGCCGGCCCAGCCAGCGCAGCCACCCCGGGGCTTGCCGCTGCGGGTGCCGACATCGTGTTTTGCTGCGTCGGCAATGACGACGACCTGCGCTCTGTGGTGCTGGGCGCCGACGGCATTCTGGCGGGTATGAAACCCGGCGCGGTGCTGGTGGACCACACCACCGCCTCCGCCACGGTGGCGCGGGAGCTGTACGCCGCTGCCCAGGCCCTGGGCCTGCATTTTGTGGACGCGCCCGTGTCGGGCGGTCAGGGCGGCGCACAAAACGGCGCACTGACGGTGATGTGTGGCGGTGACGCCGCCGCGTTTGAGGCGGTCAAACCCGCGGGCATGGCGTTTTCCAAAGCCTTCACCCTGATGGGCGACAGCGGCGCCGGCCAGCTGACCAAGATGGTCAACCAGATCTGCATTGCCGGGCTGGTGCAGGGCCTGAGCGAAGCCGTGGCTTTCGGCCAGAAGGCGGGGCTGGACATGAACCAGGTGTTGGACGTGATTGGCAAGGGCGCGGCTCAAAGCTGGCAGCTCGACAACCGTGGCAAAACCATGGTGGCCGACAAATTTGACTTCGGCTTTGCCGTGGACTGGATGCGCAAGGACCTGGGCCTGGTGCTGGACGAGGCCAAACGCAACCAGGCGCGCCTGCCGGTCACCGCGCTGGTGGACCAGTTCTATGCCGACGTGCAGGCGCTGGGTGGTCAGCGTTGGGACACGTCCAGCCTGATCAAACGGCTGAAGTAATCGACGGAGGAAGCCACTGAATAGGGGCCGATGGAACGTCCCCCGGTTCAGTTCAGCGCAGGTTTGGCTTCAGTCACCGGCGCTTTGGCCGGGGCAGGCTGCAGGCGGGCCAGCTCGGCCTCGCTGATGATCTCAAACACCCGCACGACTTTTTGCACATCGGTGATGGCGCGGGCCACGGCGGTGGCGCGGTCGGCTTCTCGCTGGGTCACGCGCCCCATCAGGTAGACCACGCCGCGCTCGGTCACCACCTTGAAGGCGTTGAACTGCAGGTCGCGTGCATCGATCAGCGCGGCCTTGACGCGGCCGGTCACCAGCGTGTCGGACGAGCGCTGGCCCAGGGTGGACGCGGACGCCACTTCCAGATCATTGACCACGCCGCTGACGTTTTCAACCTTGGACACGATCTGCTCAACCGCCGCCTTGTCCTGTGCGTTGGGCACTTCGCCCGTCAGCAGCACCTGGCGGTTGTAGCTGGTCAGGTTGACGTGGACGCGCTCACCGATGTTGCTGCGAATGCGGCTGAGCGCCCGCAGCTCGATGCCTTCGTCTTCCAGCTGCGCGCCGGACGTGCGCCGGTCAGCGGCCAGCAGCGCGCCGCCAGCCACACCACCGGCCACCAGTGGAATGCAGGCTGTCAGTGCGGACGTCATCAGCACGGCAGCACAAGCGGCCAAAACCAAACGTTGGGGGGTGCGAATGTTCATGAAGAGGTTTCCTGGTCGCCAAGTAACTGGGTGTCCACGCCGTCGCAAATGCAGTGCAGCGCGAGCAGATGGACTTCCTGGATGCGGGCTGTGCGCTCGTGCGGCACACAGATGTGGACGTCGGTTTCACGCAGCACCTGCGTCATCTTGCCGCCGCCGCGCCCGGTCAGCGCCACCACGGTCATGTCGCGTTCGTGCGCAGCTTCAATCGCGGCCAGCACGTTGGCCGAGTTGCCGCTGGTGCTGAGCGCCAGCAGCACGTCGCCCGCGCCGCCCAGGGCCCGCACCTGCTTGGAAAAGATCACGCTGAAGTCGTAGTCGTTGGCAATGGCCGTCAGGATGGAGCTGTCGGTGGTCAGCGCAATGGCGGCCAGCTCGGGGCGCTCGCGCTCGTAGCGGCCAACAAACTCAGCCGCAAAGTGCTGTGCGTCAGCGGCAGAGCCACCATTGCCGCAGGCCAGGACTTTGCCGCCACTGGTGACGCTGGCCAAAATGGCCTGCACGGCCTCGGCGATCGGTTTGGACAGAAGGTGCGCCGCGTGGTATTTCAGGTCGGCGCTGTCGATAAAGTGCTGTTCGATACGTTGTTCAAGCATCGGTGAATGATACCGGGTTGCTCCAGAACCCCAGCGGCAGGCAGGTGCAACGACTTGTGACGCAAACGGCTGATCGGCCAGCCCCAAATTGCCTGGGAGCCTGCTCAGAGGCCTTTGCAGGCACTTTGACAGCCAAGGACCAGCACTTTTCAGGTCATATCGCCCAGCAGCCTAGGTCTTAATTGCCTGTACCGCTATCAAAAAAGTAGCAATTCAGAACATTGAAGCACCCTGCTCATCGGTTCATACCGCGTCAAAAAGCGTCAAAAGGCGTCAAACGCAGCCACCAGCCATTCGATCGTCGGCTGGCGCTGCCCCTGCGGCAGCGCCAGGCTGCCATCCACCAGCACCACATCAAACCGGCAAGGTGGCACCCGTGCAAAACGCATCAGGTAATGCTGGGCAGCCAGCACGATGCGCTGCTGCTTGACGCGGCCGATGCTGGCCCCGGCACCGCCGTGCGAGGCGCTGGCGCGCTGGCGGACTTCGACAAACACCAGCGTGCCGTCGGGTGCGCGCATCACCAGGTCGATCTCACCGCCACCGCGCCCGGGGGTGCGAAAGTTGCGCTCAATCAGCGTCAAACCGGCGCGCTGCAAGTGAGCCGCAGCGGCGGCCTCGGCCGCATCACCCCGCGCCTTGGTGGTGCTGGCACCGGGCGCGATGGTGGTAGGCTGCGCAGGTGCAATGGACGCGCCCAACAGATCGGGCGAACCCTGCGCCTTCGCGACCTTCGACTTGCTCCCCTGTTTTCTGGAAAACCACATTGAACGCATCTTTCGAATTGGCACTGGGCGCGGCACGCGCCGCAGCAGGCATGCAGCATTATCCGGACCGCACGCTGTACGTGGTGGCCACACCCATCGGCAACCTGGCTGACATTACCCTGCGCGCGCTGCATGTGCTGCAGCTGGTCGACGCGATTGCCTGCGAAGACACGCGCCACACCAGCCCGCTGCTGCGCCAGTACGGCATCGACAAACCGCTGCTGGCGGTGCATGAACACAACGAGCTAGAGGCGGCGCTGGGGGTGATCGAGCGGCTGCAGCGCGGCGAGCGGGTGGCCTACGTCAGTGACGCGGGCACGCCCGCCGTGAGCGACCCCGGCGCGCGGCTGGTGGCGGCCACCCAGGCGGCCGGGCTGCGCGTGCTGCCGCTGCCGGGCGCCAGCAGCATCACCACCGCGCTGAGCGTGGCGGGGTTGGCGGGGGACTCGGGGTTTGTATTCGCCGGGTTTTTGCCATCCAAGGCGGGCGAGCGTGACCAGGCTGTGGCCCAGCTGCAGCTGGACGCCCGCGCCACGGTGATTCTGGAAGCACCCCACCGCATCGAAGCCCTGGCGCGCGCCATGGCCCCGCTGGGTACCCGCCTGCTGACGGTGGGCCGGGAGCTGACGAAACAATTTGAAGAAATTGCGACGGTGCCCGCGCAGGACTTTGCCGCCTGGCTGGCCGCCAACCCGCAGCGCACCCGCGGCGAGTTTGCGCTGGTGCTGCACCCCGCCCCGGGCAGTGACACCCCGGCCGGCAACGAAGAAGCGCTGAAGGTGCTGCAGCTGCTGATGGCCGAGCTGCCGCTGAAAACCGCCGTGAAGCTGGCCGCTGAAATCAGCGGCGCACCCCGCAACGAGCTGTATGACGCGGCCTTGAAACTCAAAAACAGCGCGTCGGACCTGCAAGACTGAGTTTCAGGAAACGGCGTCAGTCGTTTTCTTTGGGCGGCAGGTCAAAACCCTGGCCCGTGCGCTGCACCACGTTGCCCGCGTCCAGGTAAACCCAGAACAACATCGGCGTGTTGGCGTCCAGCCAGCGGTAGACCATCACGTCACCCGGCCAGGACGCGACCCGGTTCACCGTGGCGGGGCGGCCAAACTCGCGCTGCACGTCCGCCCGCGTCCAGCGCCCCAGGCCGATTTTCGAAAACTCGTTGAGCGTCAGCGCCTCTTTGGCACTGACCACCCGGCCCGAGGCGTCCAGGTCCACCATCCACGCGCTTTGCCCGGCCGGCTGGTACGAATACTGCAGCCGTGTGCCCGCAGGCAGGGCCACCTCCGCCGACGGCACGCCGTACTTGGCCAGCACGTCGGCCCGCGCGGCCCCCGGCTGGATGGGCACCAGCGCGCAACCCGCCAGCCAGACGGTGCCCAGCACAAGCACCAGGCGACGCAGTGGTTTGGCCGAAAGTGAAGAAGGGGTCATGGCAGGCTTTCTGAGCAAAGAGGTGGAAACCGTCAGGCGGGCGACGAGGTTTGGAATCGCACAGCCAGGATCAGGTTCCCGCACTTAGCTGAAAACCCGCACCACAGCGCCATCAGCCCGCCGTACGCTGCGCCCCAGAAACGAAAAAGCCCTTGAAAATCAAGGGCTCGTCGTTGGGGGGTGGTGCGGCTGGCGGGGATCGAACCCACGACCCTTGGCTTCGGAGGCCAATACTCTATCCACTGAGCTACAGCCGCAACGCTGGAATCAACTGCGTGATTTTCGCACATGCGCGGGGGTGGTCTGAAAAACAGTTGCGTGCCGCGCACGGGGTGGGCGAACAGCTGCTCCGTGGCGTGTTCCTTATCGGCACAGTGGCACACCTGGCACGGCACCAATGGTGGTGTGGGGGTACCCGCTGCCCGGCCAAAGCCGGCCGGTGGCGGTGGCATGCGTTTTGCACATTGAAGGGGTTGCACACCCGTGTGACACCCCGCCAACCGGACACGGACAGCGCACCACCAGGAGACTGAACCTTGTTTTCAAACCCCAAGGACTTGTTGCCCCAGCGCTTGCTGCGCTGGGTTATGGCTGTGGCTGCCGTGGCGGCCGCCCTGCTGGCTGGGTTGCCCGCCCAGGCCGGGGTGATGACACGGGAGACGATGGAAAAAGCGTTTCCGGCCTCGCTGGTGGTGGGCGAAAAAGACAAGGACCTGCCAGTCTGGCCGATTTTCAAGCAGGACGGTACCGCCACCCCCATCGTGGCGTATGTGTTCGAGTCGATTGACATGGCGGCGATTCCGGGGTTTTCGGGCACGCCGTTCAACCTGCTGGTGGCGCTGGACACGAAAGGTGCGTTCATGAGTGTCCGGGTGCTGTCGCACCATGAGCCTGTGTTTCTGGAGGGGCTGGGGGAAGAACCCATGGTGCGGTTTGTGGACCAGTACAAGGGCGTGTCGCTGATGCAGAGCATCAAGATCGGCTCGAACCTGAACGCGCAGGGCAAGGTGGGCAGCGCAAACGTCTACATCGACGGGGTGGCCAAGGCCACGGCGTCGGTCCGCATCCTGAACCAGAGTTTGCTGGCCGCGTCGCTGAAGGTGGCCCGCGCCAAGCTGGGTTACGCCAACGGGCGGGACCCAGAGCTGGTGGCGCGCATCAAACCCGACGTGTATGCGCCGATGGACTGGGATGCGTTGGTCAGTGCAGGGCTGATCACCCCGAAGACCTTCAGCAATCGGGACGTTGAAGCGGCCTTCAAAGGCACGGCGGGCCAGGGGCAAGACCCTGCAGCGCTGCAGCAGCCGAACGACAGTTTCATCGATCTGTACGCGGGCTACCTGACGGTGCCTGCCGTGGGCCGAAACCTGCTGACGCCCCAAGGCTGGCGCGTGCTGGAAGGCCGCCTGGACCCGGGTGACCATGCGCTGCTGGTGGTGAGCCGGGGGCGCTACTCGTTTGTGGGCGAGGACTTCATCCGCGGGGCCGTGCCGGACCGGCTGACGCTGCAGCAGGAGGGCCTGCCCATGGAGCTGCGGGACCTGGACCTGGACGCCAGCCTGAAGCTGCCCGCCAAGCTGCAAGGCGCGGACTGGCGGGTGTTCCGGGTGAACGCGCCGGCCGGGCTGGACCCGGCGCAGGCGCTCGACTTCAGGCTGCGCGTGACCCGCAGCAAGGGGCTGATTTACCCGGAGCGGGTCAACAAGGACTTTGCCTTTGGCACCCGGCTGCCCGACCGTTATGTGCAGGCCGCCAGTGTGGACGACAAGACCTGGCGCTCGGTCTGGAGCGCACGCAGCACCGAGCTGATCGTGCTGGTGGCGGGGCTGCTGGTGCTGGCGGCGGTGCTGGCCAAACCGCAATGGATATCACGCAGCCCGCAGCGGCTGGCTGTGTTTCGCACGGTCTACCTGATGTTCACGCTGGGTTTCATCGGCTGGTATGCCCAGGGGCAGCTGTCGATCGTCAACATCACGGCGCTGCTGCAGGCGCTGCTGGCGGGGCGCGGTTTGGGCTTTTTTATGTACGACCCGATGACGGTGGTGCTGTGGGGCGCGGTGATCGTGGGGTCTGTGCTGTGGGGGCGGGGGCTGTTTTGCGGCTGGCTGTGCCCATTCGGGGCGATGCAGGAGCTGGTCAGCCAACTGGCCAAGCGGCTCGGTGTGCGCCAGCGCCGTGTGCCGGACCGGATCGACACCCAGCTGAAAAAGCTGAAGTACGGGGTGCTGGCCGTGATTGTGCTGGTGGCGTGTTTTTCAGTCACCTGGACGGACCGGCTGGTGGAGGTGGAGCCGTTCAAGACCAGCATCACGCTGATGTTTGACCGCCTCTGGCCGTTTGTGCTGTGGGCCGCAGGCCTGGTGGTGCTGAGCGCGTTTTTCTACAAAAGCTACTGCCGCTACCTGTGCCCGCTGGGGGCGGGCATGGTGGTGCTGGGCCGTTTGCGCCAGTGGGACTGGCTCACGCGGCGCGCAGAGTGCGGCCAACCGTGCCAACGGTGCCGCAGCGAGTGCAGTTATCAGGCCATCGAAAAGCCAGGAAAAATCGACTACGACGAGTGTTTCCAGTGCCTGGACTGCGTGGCTATCTACACCAATGAAGAGCTGTGTGTTCCCCTGATTCTTCAAAACCGCAAGGCCGACGGCCAACGGCCAACGGTGATCCCCATAACGGTGGTGAGCAACGTAGCCCACTCCACCACCCCATCCGCGCACTGAAAGCCCACCATGAAACGCAGGAATTTTCTTCACGCTGCATGGGGCCTGGCTGCCACGGCGGGCCTGGGTGCTGTGGGCGCAGCGGCCTGGTGGCAGCGCCAGCCAGCAGCGTTGCACTGGCGGTCGCGTCAGCTGGTGGGTTTTGGCACCGTGCTGTCCTTACAGGTGGCACACGACTCCGGGCCGCTGGCTGAGCAGGCCCTCAGCGAAGCCATTGCCACCATCCGCCATGTCGAAGGCCTGATGAGCCTGTTCAAACCCGACAGCGCGCTGAGCCAGCTGAACAGGGACGGTGTTCTGCAACATCCGCACCCAGACCTGGTTCAGGTTCTGACAACCGCGCAGGACGTGTCGCGGCGCAGCGGCGGCTCGTTCGACGTCACGGTTCAACCGCTGTGGACTGTGTTTGACGAGGCCGCCCGCCGCCAGGCGCTGCCCACGGCGGCCGAGCTGGCCAAGGCCCGCGCCGCAGTGGGCTGGCAAAAGCTGACAGTCACACCCGAGCAAATCCGCCTGGCACACACCGGCATGGGGGTGACGCTGAACGGCATTGCACAGGGCTTCGCGGCAGATTTGGTGAAAGCCCGGCTGCAGGCGCTGGGCGTTCAGCACGCGTTGGTCAACACCGGGGAATGGGCGCACCTGGGCCAGTCCCAACAGGGACAGCCGTGGGTGCTGGGTGTGGCCAACCCACTGGATGAAAGCAGTCTGCTGGCCCGGCTGGCGCTGAGGGGCCGCAGCCTGGCCACATCGGCCGACAACGCCTGCCACTTCAGCCGGGACAAGCTGCACCACCACATCTTCAACCCGCACACGGGCGATTCACCCCCCGAGCTGGCGGGCGTGTCGGTGGTGGCCAGCAGCTGCGTCATGGCGGACGCGCTGACCAAGGTGATGTTTGTAGCGGGGGCGGAGCAAGCCCTTCGGCTGGCGCCGCAGTGGGGGGTGGACGTGCTGGTGGTGAAAAAAGACGGCAGTTGGCAAGCCACGCCTGGGTTGGTATTGCCGACCAGTTAACCCGCAGAAAAAGTGACTCAACCAAGGGTTGACGCTCACAAAAAAAGGGCTGAGGTGATATTCAGGATACTCTGAACACCACCCCAGCCCCAACTCATGAATCGTTCAACCCA
The DNA here is from genome assembly GCA_046154065.1 of Polaromonas sp. Lineage (GTDB taxonomy): Bacteria > Pseudomonadota > Gammaproteobacteria > Burkholderiales > Burkholderiaceae_C > Polaromonas. The sequence goes on from JBJXEI010000214.1 coordinate 30,739, forward strand.
TTAATATGCTCAAAATGCGTGCTTGATACCCACGTTGAACAGGCTGGTGTTGGCGTTGGCAGCGGTGCCGCCCGCCACCACCGTGGTCAGCAGGGTTGAGCCGGCTTTGGCATTGGCATACACAAATGCGCCGTACAAAGTCGTGCGCTTGGACAAGGAATACTCATCGCTCAAGATAAAGGTGGTGGTTTTGTCCTGGCTTGATTTTTTATCCTTGCCCACATACACCGCGCCTGACAGGGTATTGTTGGCGGCCGTTTTCCAATCCAGACCAAAACCCGTCACACCAACGCGGCTGACTTCAGTGAAAGCAATATTTTTATTCACACCACGCAGATAATTGAGTTTACCGGTCACAGCGCCCATGGTGTAGCCGGCACCAATCGTATGCAGCGTGCTGATGCGCTTGGAGGTATTAGGGGCGTTGGTTCCCTGGTATGAGGCCGACACTGAAAACGGCCCGGTGTAAGTCGCGCCCAATGAATACACGGCACCTTTATTTTCAGACACGCTGTAACCGGCTGCCACACCGACAGGGCCGAGTTTGTGGCTGTAGGAAATGGCGTTCTGGATGAACACACCCACATCGTTGTTGCCATTATTGCCAGCGGTGAGAGCGCCGGAGTTGTAAGCCCATGGGTAGAGGCCGGAGAAGTTCTCGCGCAGGCCACGCGGGTCAGTGGCAGCAAAGGCCAAAATGGCCGGGCTGTATTGGTTACCCAAAGTCAATGTGCCCAGCTCTGCCGTGGACAGGCCGACGTTGGACTGGCGACGAAACAGGCGTGGATCAGACGCACCGGTGTCAGAGGCGAAATGGCCTTCGAGGTTGAAATGCGCCTTCAGGCCATTACCCAGATCCTCGGTTCCGCGAAAGCCCCAGATACTCGGTGAAATACCGCCGTTGGACACGGTTGTTTTAGAGCCGCCAGCAATGGTTGCGCGGTTTTGTGTGAGCAAACCGATGTCGATATTGCCGTACATGACAACAGCGGTTTGGGCTGAAGCAGCGCCACAAACCAGGGTCATGGCAGCAAGAGCAATCAGGCGAGTTTTCATCAATGGGTCTCCAGTATTTTATTCCCCAACAATTTGTGGGCCGGCTCATTCAGCAAAAGCTGTGCCCGTTGAAATCAACGGTGTGCCAACACTTGTTTTCACCCAGCCTTTTATCGCTGGGTTTTCTTCCGGCCAACGCCTGTGAAATCGATGTCGCCATGGCGACGTGAACAAGCAAAAAAATGGCACTCATGCAGCGTTGAACTTTGCTTGAAACACCTCGCTGTTGGCCCGGCGGCTGGCCAACAAATACCGTGGGATGTCCCTTTTTGAGACAACTGTCTCAGTGCGGAGCGTTGCGCGGCACAAACACGGCACACGCTCTCAACGAATTACCCCTTTTTTGATGGTTTGTTGTGGCGGCTTGCCTGTGCAGCAGTCAGAGATAACGTTGGTGGGAATGGATCAATCACGTTGGCACGGTCCTTGATATCTAGACCACACCCGTCAGGGATTTATTCCGCACTCATTAACAGAGGAACAACATGATTTACGCAGCCCCGGGCGCTTCAGGCGCCAAACACACCTACAAGGCCCGCTACGACAATTTCATCGGCGGAGCCTGGGTCGCACCTCTGAATGGTGGCTACTTTGAAGTCATCAGCCCGGTCAACGGCAAGCCCTACACCCAGGTGGCCCGCTCCAGCGCGGAAGACGTGGAACTGGCACTGGACGCCGCCCACAACGCCGCCGACAAATGGGGAACCACCCCGGTGGGCGACCGCGCCAATGTGCTGTTGAAAATTGCCGACCGCCTGGAAGCCAACCTGGAGCTGCTGGCCTGGGTGGAAACCGTGGACAACGGCAAGCCGATCCGCGAAACACTGAACGCCGACATCCCGCTGGCCATTGACCACTTCCGCTACTTCGCGGGCTGCATCCGCGCCCAAGAAGGCGGCATCAGTGAGATCGACCAGAACACCGTGGCCTACCACATGCAGGAACCACTGGGCGTGGTGGGTCAGATCATTCCCTGGAACTTCCCTATCCTGATGGCAGCATGGAAACTGGCCCCGGCATTGGCTGCTGGCAACTGCGTGGTGCTCAAGCCTGCAGAGTCCACCCCGGTCAGCATGTTGATCGTGGCTGAGTTGATTGCCGATATCCTGCCTGCGGGCGTGCTGAACATCATCAACGGCTACGGCCGCGAAGCGGGCATGCCACTGGCCACCAGCAAACGCATCGCCAAGATCGCGTTCACGGGCTCCACGTCCACGGGCCGCGTGATTGCACAGGCGGCTGCCAACAACCTGATTCCCGCCACGCTGGAACTGGGCGGCAAGTCCCCCAACATCTTTTTTGCCGACGTCATGGACCAGGACGACGCGTTCCTGGACAAGGCCATCGAAGGTCTGGTGTTGTTTGCCTTCAACCAGGGTGAGGTGTGCACCTGCCCATCACGCGCCCTGATTCAGGAATCAATCTACGACCGCTTCATGGAGCGTGTGCTCAAGCGCGTGGCCGCCATCAAGATGGGCAACCCGCTGGACACCGACACCATGATGGGTGCCCAGGCGTCGAAAGAACAGCTGACCAAAATCATGTCTTACCTGGATCTGGGCCGCCAGGAAGGCGCTGAAGTGCTGATTGGTGGCGCGCAGGCCCAACTGGGCGATGAACTCGACGGTGGTTACTACGTGCAGCCAACCCTGTTCAAAGGCCACAACAAGATGCGCATTTTCCAGGAAGAGATTTTTGGACCTGTGCTGGCCGTGACCACATTCAAGGACGAAGCCGAAGCCCTGGAAATGGCCAACGACACGCTGTATGGTCTGGGTGCTGGGGTGTGGAGCCGCAACGGCAACCGCGCCTACCGCATGGGCCGCGCCATCAAGGCCGGCAGGGTCTGGACCAATTGCTACCACGCCTACCCGGCACACGCCGCATTTGGCGGGTACAAAGAGTCCGGCATCGGTCGTGAAAACCACAAGATGATGCTGGACCACTACCAGCAAACCAAAAACTTGCTGGTCAGCTACAGCGAGCAGAAACTCGGCTTCTTCTGATCGTTCACCATCGGTCTTGCATTCACATCAAAAAGGACGGGCAACCGTCCTTTTTTACTTCGTCGAGGATTGACATGGTTGAAAAAGTAATTGCGACCGAAGCGGCGCTCCAACTGGTGGACATGCTGCGCGAAAAACACGGCACCGTCATGTTTCACCAATCGGGTGGGTGCTGCGACAACAGTGCGGCCAATTGTTACTTGCCGGGTGAAATCACCATGGGCAAGGGGGATGTTTTACTGGGGACCATTGCTGGGGCCGAGTTCTACATCAGTGTGTCGCAGTACCAGTACTGGAAGCACACCCAACTCATCATTGACGTGATTGATGGCCACGGAGGCACCTTTTCGCTCGAAGGGCCTGAAGGCAAGGCGTTTCACACACGCTCGCGCGTGTTCACCGAAGCAGAGCTGGAAGAACTGCGACTGGAAGAAGAAGCCGCCAAGCAAGGCGCAGCCTAAAACCTGGCGAAGTCAGACCCTCAGCCGTCAGCTCAAGGGGCGGTGAGTGTCATGCCCCGTTGCCGAAACATCGCCAGCAACTCACCGTTGCTACGCAGGTTTTGAAAGGCCACTTCAATGGCTTGCCCGAGGTCTTTGCTGTCCGCCTTGATGGCTAAACCCAAGGGCCAACCGTTGGCCGGAATCCCTTCCAGGGGCATGCCCGTGAAAGCCAGATGGGCCGGTTTGGGGCTGGTCAACGCCACAGCCGACTCCGCTTGCGACCGCAATACATACGCGGCCGATGCCTGGCCATTGATCACCGCTTTGGCGGCTTCCACCCCGGAGTTGTAGAGGGCCACCTGCTCGCGCAAGGCTCCATTGTTTTGTCCCATCAGCACACTGGCCATACCGGTCCCACGCTCTGCGGCCAAGGTTTGGCCCTTGAGGTCATCAGGGCCGTTGACCTGTGGCAGTTTGCGGGTGTCGTGCAACAACACCTGCACCTGGCGCATGTAGGGGGCAAAGATCAATGTCTGTCGGTTTTCCAGCATCAAGGCCTTGTCCACCGGCACATGCAGCATGATGTCGGCAGGGCCGTACCCGAGGTAATGCCCCCGCCAAACCATGTTGCGCAGGTCATCGTTCATGCGTTCGCCGGCGTCAAACGGCAACAGGGCCAATTTGAGCTCGAGCTGGCGGGCCAGAGCCTCAGCCAGGGCGATGTCCAGGCCCTGCATGTCGTTGGTCGGCCCGTCTGAAAACGGCGCGTTGTCTTTGTAGACCGCTACTTTCAAAACACCGGTCGCGCGGATGCGGGCCAAGTCCTTGAGGTCAGTTTGCGCGTGGGCCAGGCCCGCCCCCATCCCGAGCAACAGAGCCAACCCCTGACGTCGGCGAAGACCTTCTGGCGACAACGCCGAAGCGCATGGGTCGGGGCGCATTGAATCCGTCGAAGAGGTCATGGCGTGGGCCTGCTTGAAGTGGAAAAGGAAAAAGAGGAGAAGAGAAAACGGAATCAGGGCTCGCGGCGAGTTTCCAGATACGTGCGGATCGCCCAAATCGCTTCCTGGCTCAACGAGCCTTCAAAAGGAGGCATGTAGACGCGGCCATCGCGCACGCGGCCACGCCGCACAGTGGAGACGTAGAAGTCATCCATCTCCTTGAAGCAGGCCGATTTTTTGGCCGCTTCAGTCAACCCCATGCATTCGCTGTCGAGTTTGCGAAGGTCTGGCGACATGCCGCCGGAAATGGCTTCAAGCCCATGGCATCGAGCGCAATTCTGGTTGTAGGCAGAGGTGCCAATTCGCAGCGCCTCTTGGTTGGCGGGCCCTGCACTGTAGGGGTTGGACTCCAGCCATTTCTCACCCAGCTGCGGCAGTGTTTTGGTGTCCACCGACTGCGGCGTCACGTCGCCGTGGGCCATGACGGCGCTGACCAAAAGACCGGCCGACAGGAAGATCGCGGCGCTGGCGCTCAACCGGTTGAATACCAAAGACGAAAAAGCTTTCATTGACTATGCTCCTAAAGATATGCTGGCTCGACACACCGCAATAACCAAGCCAAAACAACCACCCGTCTTCAGAGCGTCGCTGTCCCCTCCATTAATACCTTTTGAATGTGCGAGCACTTTTAAAAATGTTCCAAAACAGAACACATACTGTTCCATTTTTTAATTAATGGAACAGTATGAATGTCTCAGGTCGTTAAGGGTTTATGCCGTCGCGCGGATTTTGCGAGGTGCGGGACAATACTATTTATCCACTAGATAAAACTAAGGGTCGCTGGCTGTCTCAGCACCATGCAGAAGTACAGCGTCGAACAATCAAGCGGCCACCTCCGCACAGCTTTGCCGGAAGAACTCAGAGGGGCATGATGATCACTTCAACCACCAGAGACACACCCACTCGCGCAGGCACTGCGCCGGTCTACGAGATGGAAGACGAAAAGCAGCGACAGCTGATTGAAGAGTCTCACCAACGCTCACGCTCGTTTGGCATTGAGCGCTCGGACAAACCAGACTTTTCATCCACAGGCCGTCTGACGCTGGCGCAGACTCTGGAAGAAAACCGTTTCCTGCTGCAACACGCGGCACCCGCCATGGAAACGCTGTACGGGCAAATCGCCAACACCCACAGCATGGTGCTGCTGACCTCTGCCGCAGGGCTGGTCTTGCACTCGCTGGGCGACACGGACTTTCTTGAAAAAGCGTCTCAAGTGGCCCTCACCCCCGGCGTGGACTGGTCCGAGCAAAGCAAGGGCACCAACGCCATCGGCACCGCCCTTCGGGAGGAGCAAGCCATCATCGTGCAGGGCGGCGAACACTACATGAGCGCCAACAAGTTTTTGACCTGCTCTTGCGCGCCCATCTCGGACCCTTTTGGGCAATTGATCGGCGCCCTGGATGTGACCGGTGACCACCGAAGTTTTCACCAGCACACCATGGCGCTGGTGCGCATGTCGGCGCAGATGATCGAAAACCACATGTTTGCGGACATCTTCCCCAAGGCGGTTCGCATCCATTTCCACAGCCGCCCGGAGTTCATCGGCACGCTGGTCGAAGGCATTGTGGTGTTCTCAGCAGATGGGCATTTTCTGTCGGCCAACCGCAGCGCACAATTTCAGCTGGGGCTGTCTCACAACGCACTGAAGGCGCACACTTTTTCATCGTTGTTTCGCATTCCGATGTCTCGCCTGCATGAGTTGTGCAGCAGCAGTCTGCCGCGACTGCATTCCCTGTGTCTCCACAACGGCGTGACGGTGTCCTGCCGCGTAAAAATAAAGCCCAGTACGCAGTGGTCGGCCAGTTTGCATGAAAGCACACAGCAGCCATCCGAGCCCACACACACGCTGATGGCGCAACACACCAACGAAGCGACCACGGCGCGAAAGTCCCAGCTGTCTACCTTGCGTTATCTGGACACCGGGGACCCACAGATCGCAGCCGTCATCCGCAAGCTGCGCATGGTGCGAGGTCGGGACATTCCCATCATGATCCTGGGTGAAACCGGAACCGGCAAAGACCTGATGGCGCAAGCGATTCACGGGGATTCTGACCGCGCCGGGCGCCCTTTTATCTCCGTCAACTGCGCCTCCATTCCTGAAACGTTGATTGAGTCCGAACTCTTCGGCTACGAAGACGGCGCCTTCACCGGCGCGCGTAAAAAAGGCGCCATTGGCAAGATCCAGCAGGCCAATGGCGGCACCCTTTTCCTCGACGAAATCGGTGACATGCCCAAGCACCTTCAGGCCCGCCTGCTGCGGGTACTGCAAGACCGCCGCGTCAGCCCCCTGGGCGCTGGCAAGGAAGTGGACGTTGACATTGCCATCGTATGCGCCACGAACAAGAGCCTCAAGGACATGATCGCTCGCGGCGAATTCCGGGAAGACCTGTACTACCGGCTGAACGGCCTGGTCGTGCGCCTGCCAGCCCTGCGCGAACGCACGGACTTTGAACTCGTCGTCAACAAGATCATTGCCAACCTGTGCGACAAAACCCCACACATCGGCCTGTCGTCCGAAGTGCTGGCCCTGTTCAGGTCCTACCACTGGCCGGGCAACTTCAGACAACTGCACAACCTGCTGCGCACAGCCGTGGTCATGGTGGGCTGCCAGGGCCTGATCGACCGCAGCCATCTGCCGGATGACTTCCTTGACGAGATGAACCAGCTGGCCGAGGCGCCTCACATCGGCGGGCAGCCTTTCGCGATCAGCAGTGCCGCACGCACCGCGCCAACAGGCACTGACGCCTCAAAACACAGCCTGCAAGACGTTGCGTTGTCAGCCACCGCTCAAATGTTGCGCCTGCACAAGGGCAATGTCTCCGCCGCAGCCAAAGCGCTGGGGGTTTCACGCAACACGATCTACCGAAAGAAAGACCAGCTGCCCAGCGACGTCTGGAACTGATCGCCGTACACCGCTGGCCTGCCGGGGTTATCGGGTATGGCGAACCACCTGCGCCAGGCAGTCATGCATGCCTGGCTCCCCCGACAAGTGCCCAGCCACCGGCCGGTGGTTGCGGGCCAGACCCGGTGCAGCCAGTTCAAGCTGCCGCCACCAGCGCTGGCTGTTGGCGACGGGGCAAACCGCATCAAACCGCCCATGAACCCAGTCACTGGGAATGCCATGTGTGGCCAGGCTGCGCACGGCTGAATCCAGCCCACCAGCTGGCAAAAAACAGCGATGCCGCAGGTAATGCGCCTGGACGCGAAACTTCTGCAACCCGCGGTGGTCCGCCCGAACCGTCCGGCGTTGTAACAACCCCGCCAGCGCGCGCCGCTGCTGCCGCTTCAACTGAGCCCAAGCGAGACGCTGAGCTGTTGCTGATGGCGGATGCACGCCGCTCGCATGAACCAGGCTGCGCCACAAACCACGCAACGCCAAGCGCTGCTCCATCAAACTCCAGCACCGGACAACGTGCCGTGCTGACACAGCAGGTGCTCCACATCGCAGCACCTGCTCCAGGCGCGCCAGCGCAGGGGCAACGTAGTGACCTGCTGTTCGGGGCCAATGGGCACTGGCAAACACTGCTGCGTCCCGGCGAGCATCCGCACGCAGCAAACCGACCAGTTCCCGCCGCCGCGCTGCAAAAGCACCACGAAGCACCACCCGCGTGACCCGTTCCGGGTGGCACTGGGCATAGCGCAGGGCCAGCACGGTCCCCCAGGAGCCAGCCAGCACCGCCCAGCGATCAACCCCCAGACTGCAGCGCAACACCTCCAGATCAGCCACCAGCTGATGGGTGGTGTTGCCCGCCACCCGGCCCGCAGGGCCGGAACGTCCAGCGCCGCGCTGATCAGGCAGCAGCGCACGCTGACGCGCCAGTTGCAGCGGCGCGGCAAGCCCCGGGTGGGCCGCGCCGCCGGGGCCGCCATGCAGCACCAGCCAGGCCTTTCCCTCGGCCGGACCACAGTCGCGGTAAGCCATGCGTGCACCGCGCGCGGTGGCCACAAAAAGAGGCGAATGCCACGGCCCGGAGCCGGCTGATCGGGGGTTAAACAAACGCATGGTTCATGGCATCAAATTTGCATTAAGTGAGGACGGACTTGCCGTTGCAATGTGCTGTGACAAGCCCGTATTCACAATTGATGCCAACTACTGGAGACTCACTATGCAATGGACTGCCCCTTCGTTCACCGACCTGCGTTTTGGTTTTGAAATCACGATGTACATCGCCAACCGCTGAGCCACAACCCTTCAGTGGTAGCGTTCAGTCAGACGGATACTGCCACTGATTTGCCAGCCATGTCCCTGCTTTTTTGAGGAAGCGCACACCATGCAGTTACGCGTTTTAGGCTCGGCAGCCGGTGGCGGTTTTCCGCAGTGGAATTGCAACTGCCCCAACTGCGACGGCCTGCGGCGCGGCACCATCAGTGCCAAGGCGCGAACCCAGTCCTCCATCGCTGTCACAACGAATGGCACCGATTGGCTTCTGGTCAACGCATCCCCCGACATCCTGACTCAAATACGGGCCAACCCCGAGCTGCAACCGGTCCGTGCCCCGCGTGACAGCGGCATCGCCGCCGTGCTGTTGATGGACGCCCAGATTGACCATGTGACCGGGCTGCTCATGCTGCGCGAACGGTCCGCCCCATTGCCCCTGCTGGCCACGCCGGAGGTGCTTTCAGACTTGGGAACTGGTTTTCCCCTCACACGTATCCTCTCGCACTACTGCGGCGTTGACGCACAGCCACTGGCAGCCGATGGCGCCGGTCAGGCGATTGCGGGCCTGCCCGGCCTGTTGGTTCATCCTTTCACGCTGTCGTCCAAACCGCCCCCGTATTCGCCGTTTCGTGAGTGTCCGCGTCCGGGCGACAACCTGGGCTTGGTCCTTGAAAACCCAGCCAACGGGCAACGTGTTTTTTACGCGCCTGGTTTGGGTGAAATGACCCCCGACCTGCTGGCGCGCATGGCGCAATGCCACGCCGTGCTGGTGGACGGCACCTTCTGGACCGCCGACGAAATGCAGCGGCTGGGTCTGTCCAGAAAAACGTCTGCGGACATGGGCCACCTGCCGCAAAGCGGCCCGGGCGGGATGATCAGCTGGCTAGACAGGCTGCCACCCGGCGTGCGAAAAATCCTGATTCACATCAACAACACCAACCCCATTCTGCGGGAGGACTCTGCCGAACGCGCCCTGCTTGGTGCCCACGGCATTGAAGTCGCCTGGGACGGAATGGACCTGGTGTTTTAAGGACATCACAGCCCCATGGAAATCGCCCGCACACCCCACCCCGAGGCCTTGAGCCACGCTGAATCAGCGTGGACCCGGCCGCAGTTTGAAGCCCAGTTGCAGGCACGGGGTGCGGGTTATCACATCCACCACCCGTTCAATGTGCGCATGAACAGCGGTGACTGCACGCCAGAGGAAATACGCCACTGGGTCAGGAACCGCTTTTACTACCAGATTTGTATTCCGCGCAAAGATGCTGCCATTCTGGCCAACATGCCTGACCGGGCGCATCGCCGTTTGTGGGTCGAGCGGATTCTGGACCACGATGGTTACGGCGACTACACCGGCTCAGCAGCGGGCGGCATGGAGGCCTGGACCCGCCTGGGTGAAGCTGTCGGCATTGACCGCCAGGACCTGTGGTCACTGCAGGGTGTTGCACCCGCAGTTCGTTTTGCCTGCGACGCCTACGTGAACTTTGCCGCCAGCGTGCCGTGGCAAGAAGCCGTCTGCTCGTCATTGACCGAGATGTTCGCGCCGCAGATTCACAAGGACCGCCTGGCCAGCTGGCCCCTGCATTACCCCTGGATCGACCAAGACGGTTTGACCTATTTCAGGAGCCGCATTCCGCTGGCCCACCGGGACGTCTCGCATGGCCTGGAGGTCACGCTGAACCACTTCACCACCCGCCAGGCCCAACACCACGCACTGGACATTCTGCAGTTCAAGCTCGACATGCTGTGGGCCATGCTGGACGCCATTGAAAAAGTTGGCAGCAACAAACCATAAAACAGGGAGACACCCATGAGCCTCAACATGACCATGACCGCTACCAGCACCAGCCCGTCACCCACGCCAACGCTCAAGTTGCATGAAGCCGTCTCACCTGCACAGCCGCAGCAACTTGACGCGGCAGATACCGCTGCGCGCATGGAGTTTCCGCGTTTGTCCCGCCGCTACCGGCTGCAGTACGAGCAGGTTCAGTCGGCGTGGGTGCTGCTGTATCCCGAAGGCATGGTCAAGCTCAATGACAGCGCCGCTGAAATCCTGCGGCGCTGCAATGGCGAGCGCAGCCTGACGTCCATCGTGGCGGACCTTGAAATCCTCTTCAACGCCAAAGGCATTGCGCCACAGGTGCGTGACATCCTTCAGGAAGGCATGCACCGTGGCTGGATCGTCTGACACGGCTGCTGTGACAACCCCCACCGCCACGGTTGAACCGCCTCTGTGGCTGCTGGCCGAGCTGACCTACCGCTGTCCGCTGCACTGCGTGTTTTGCTACAACCCGACGCAATACGCGCAACTGCACAACGAGATGACCACTGCTCAGTGGGTCGATGTGATGCGCCAGGCGCGCGCACTCGGCGCAGCACAACTGGGGTTCTCAGGCGGCGAGCCTCTGCTACGGGACGACCTGGAAGAACTGGTGCAAGAAGCACGGCAACTGGGGTTTTATACCAACCTGATCACGTCCGGCGTGGGCTTGACCGAAGCCCGCGCCCTTCGCTTGAAGGATGCAGGACTGGACCACATCCAGCTCTCTTTTCAGGACTCCACACGGGAGCTCAACGACTTCCTGAGCCACACCAAGACATTCGAGCTCAAGCAACGCGTGGCGCGCCTCATCAAACAACATGACTGGCCCATGGTGCTGAACTGTGTGCTGCACCGCCACAACCTGCCGCATGTGGACAAGATCATTGAGATGGCGCTGGTCCTCGACGCTGAATTTCTGGAGTTGGCCAACACACAGTATTACGGCTGGGCCTGGACCAACCGCGACCACCTGATGCCAACCCACGAACAACTGATTGAAGCTGAGGCCGTGGTGCAGCGCTACCGCGCACAGCCCACAACCCGCTGCAAGATCCTGTTCGTGGTGCCGGACTATTTTGAGGAACGTCCCAAAGCCTGCATGAACGGCTGGGGGTCGGTGTTTCTGGCGGTCGCCCCTGACGGCGTGGCGCTGCCCTGCCACAACGCTCGCAATTTGCCTGGCCTGGCACTGCCGCGCGTGCAGGACCAGCCCCTGGGTGACATCTGGGCGCGCAGCCAAGCCTTCAACGCCTTCCGGGGTGACCAGTGGATGAAAGCACCGTGCCGCGACTGCGACGAGCGCCACAAGGACTTCGGTGGCTGCCGGTGCCAGGCCTTCCAGATCACAGGAGACGCCACGCAGGCCGACCCGGTGTGCAGCAAGTCACCCCACCACGACAAGGTGGTGCAACTGGTGCGCCAAGCCCCCAATCAGCGAACACAGCCCATTGTGTTCAGAACAGACGCTGCCTCACGGCAACTGCACCCGCCCGTTGGGCTGAACTGACTGCCGGGGTTTCTCCAGCTCAGCAAGCCGGTCCGATTGAAGTGCTGCGATGGCGGCCGAGTGATCCTGATCAGCAGCGCGTTGCAACCAGACTCCGCTGGCAACCAGGTCCTTGTCGCGACCCTTGCCGGTCCGCAACATCACCGCCAGCGCGTACTGCGCCTCTGGCTCACCAGCCTGCGCGGCGACTTCAAACCGCTGCGCAGCTTCTTGCAAATCACGCGGCACACCGCGTCCGGCCTCGAACATCCAGGCCAGTCGGGTCTGTGCCCGGCGATCACCCCCGTCGGCCAGCTGGCGATAAAGCGCTGAGGCTTCTGCATGCTGACCACTCGCCCCCAGCCACTCGGCCTCTTCAAACGGTAACCGCCCACGCGCGGGTTGCGCCAGCGTGTGCAGCACGGCCAGCGCATCCTTGTCGCCATCACGGGCGGCCAGGGTCAGGAAAAGGCGGGCTTTTTCAGTGTTTTTCGGCAGTAGAACGCCGGCGCTGTACAGCATGCCCAAGCGGTACTGGGCCTTGAAATTGCCGGCTTGCGCAGCGCTGGTGTACAAGGCCTCGGCCTTGGGCATGCTGCGCGGCTCACCCAGGCCGTCCTCAGCCAGGATGCCAAGATTGAACAGCGCGTCTCCATTCCCGACACCGGCCAATGTTTCCCACACCTCACGGGCCAACGCGTAATGCGCCATTTTGAATTCGGCATACGCTTTGTAGTTGCCCATGGCGGGATTTCGCAACCAGTCGGCACGGTCACTGTCCTGGGCGTACGCCATACCGGAGAACACCAACAAAATGGCCAGCAGGCCACTACGGGGCAAGGTCATGGCAGTGAGTCCTCTATTCGATACGCAGTTCGCCCAGCCAGCGCTCGCCGGGGGCAAAGTCATGCCGATCTCCCTTGCCAAAAGGCGCAATGTCCAACCTGTCGGGCGGCGCGCTGATGGCGTTGAGGTCCACCGCCTGGGGTGAACCAACCAGGGCACCGGGCGTTGCACGAAAACTGAACATCAGCCCGTTCCAGAGCTTGGCGCCAAAATCACTGGGCTGCTTGTAGAGGAACAACAGGTTGTGCTCCAGCCATCCCAAATCCGTAGCGCTCACGGTGGCGGTATGGCGGTACGGGTAGGGCACATGGCAGTTCACCTCCACCGCCGACGGCAGGCACTTGAACTCCCTCATGGACAGGAAATAGTCCCGCATGACCGCAGTGTCCATCTGCACCCGAAAGCCGGTCCGTCCGTTCGCCGCGGGGGCAAACGACACCCGTCCAATGCGTGTCCGGGCACCGTCTTTGGTGACGGCTATGAGCGCCTTGTCACCTGAAAAATCAAACGCTTCAGCCTGAGCCGCCCCCAAGGCGCCTACCAATGTCAAAGCGTGAAGAACCTTCATGGCTTGGTGGCAAGCACCCAGGTCGCCAGGGTTTTGAGGTCCGCCGCCGCCAGGCTGGCGTGCGGTGGCATGGGGATGCGGCCCCACTTGCCCTTGGAGCCGTACTGGATCGACTGGCTCAGCGATGCCACCGCGTCCTTGTCGTCCTTGTACTTCGCTGCAATGGCACTGAACGCCGGACCCACCACTTTTTCAGCTGCAGCGTGGCAGGAATAGCAGCCACTGGCCTTGGCCAACTCAGTGGCTGCGGCCACATCCACCGTCTTGCTGGTTTGTGCACTGCAAGCAGCGCTGGCAAAAACTGCCGCCATGATTAAAAAAATTCGCATATCCAACCCACCCATCGATAAATTCAGAAAAAAGTGCTGCACAACCCACAGCCTGCCGGTGCCAGTCAGCACAGGCAGGCCTAGGTGATTACTTCGTCAGCTTGAAGGTCCAGACAGAGCCGCCCTGCTCCAGCAGGTTGACCTTCTTGGCCACTTCACCGCCCCACAAAGGCACCGCGCCGCCCCAACCGGACACCACGCTGACGTACTGCTCGCCGCCTTCTTTCCAGGTGATCGGAGGCGCCACCACGCCCGAACCGGTCTGGAACTGCCAGACCACTTTGCCGGTTTTGGCGTCGGCTGCCTTCAGGTAACCCTCAGGCGTGCCCCAGAACACCAGGTCGGCCGTCGTCATCACACCGCCCCACAGAGGCGCTTCGTTTTTGACTTCCCAAACCACTTTGCCGGTCTTCGGGTCCATCGCGCGCAACGAACCGATGTGGTCATCAAACAGCGGTCTGATCGTGAAACCAGCGCCCAGGAAAGCCGCGCCTTTTTTGTACGTGATTGGCTCGTTGTGGATGTCCATGCCCCACTCATTGGTCGGCACGTAGAACAGGCCGGTCTTCGGGCTGTAGGCCATCGGCATCTGGTTCTTGCCGCCCAAAAAGCCCGGCGCAGCAAACACCGACTTGCCTTTGGAGCCATCGCCACCAGCAGCGGTCGGGTCACCTGGGCGGTTGTCTGCCACAAAGTTGGGTCGGCCGGTGGCGATGTCAATGCTGGTTGCCCATGTCACTTTCTTGACGAATGGGAACGCATTGACCAGCTTGCCAGTGGTGGCGTCATTCACATAGAAAAAGCCATTGCGGTCGGCCTTGCCGCCCATGCGTTTGCCGTCCATGTCAAACGTGATGAACTCGTTGACACCGTCAAAGTCCCACGCGTCGTTGGGCGTGTTCTGGTAGCTCCAGACGATTTTTCCGGTCTTGACGTCCAGCGCCACGGTGGAAGTGGAGTACAGGTTGTCGCCCTTGCGCACGTGGCTGTTCCACGGGCCAGGATTACCGGTACCGAAGTAGGCCAGGCCGGTTTTTGCGTCGTAAGTGCCGCCGAGCCACGGTGTGGCGCCGCCGGTTTTCCAAGTCTCACCGGGCCAGCTGGCGTTGGTGGTTCCGGTGATGCCGTTTTCCTTGCCGTTCAGGTAGCCCATGTGGCCTTCAACCACGGGGCGCGACCAGACCATCTTGCCGGTGCGCGGGTCACGCGCTTCCACACGGCCCACCACGCCAAACTCGCCGCCCGACAAACCGGTCAGCAGCAAGCCTTCGGCGATCAGTGGCGCCGCGGTGTAGCTGTAGCCTGCGCTGTAGTCGTCGATCTTTTCGCGCCAGACGACCTTGCCGGTGGTCTGGTCCAGGGCCACCAGCTGCGCGTCCAGCGTGCCGAAGATCACCAGGTTGTCATACAGCGCCGCGCCGCGGTTGACCACGTCACAGCAAGGCATGATGCCTTCTGGCAGGCGGTGTTCGTACTTCCAGAGTTTTTTACCGGTCTTGGCGTCCAGAGCAAAGATACGCGAGTAAGACGCGGTCACAAACATCTTGCCGTTGTGAACCAGCGGCTGCGACTCTTGGCCGCGCTGCTTTTCACCACCGAAGGACATGGACCACACCGGCACCAGACGGTTGATGGTTTTGGGGTTGATGTCCGACAGCGGCGAGTGGCGCTGGCCCTGCGTGCCCATGCCCCATGACAACACGTCGTTGGTGCTGGCAGCGTCGCCGGCAATCATGGCGTCGGTGACTTGCGCACTGGCGCAGCCGCAGGCTGCCATGACCAGAATGCTGAGAAGTTTTCGTTTCACGGTGTGGTCTCCTGAATCTTTGTGAGCTGAATGACCACCGTGCGGCCTGCCCGGCAGTCATGATCCCAAGCCCACAGGGTTCAGGATCACGCACCCTGAATGGCAACTT
Organism: Polaromonas sp.; assembly: GCA_046154065.1. Lineage (GTDB taxonomy): Bacteria > Pseudomonadota > Gammaproteobacteria > Burkholderiales > Burkholderiaceae_C > Polaromonas. The sequence continues at coordinate 46,371 of JBJXEI010000214.1, forward strand.
TTGTGCCATCTGCCCACCACCCGTTTTGCACCCTCAAAGCCCGCTGAAGTCGGCTGCAAAACGCCTATTCACCGCACTTGCGTGTTCAATTGCAACACCCCGGACCTGTAACAGTGTTCAACTTTGAATCAAATCCAGTCACCGGCGTGATTCACCCGGCACCGACCTCAGGCCGCGCCGCGTTGCTTGATCCAGCCCCGCTGCGGGTCGTAGCCCCACCAGGCCAACGCAAAAAATCCGGTGATGCCCGCCAGCACCACGCCGAGCGACAGCACGTTGACCTGCCCGTACAGCGCAAAACGCAGCATTTCAACCACGTGGGTGAACGGGTTCCACTGCGCGATGCGCAGCAGCCACCAGGCGCCGGACTCCTCCAGCTTCCACAGCGGGTAGAGCGCCGGGCTGATAAAAAACATGGGAAAAATCACGAAGTTCATGGTCCCCGCGAAGTTCTCCAGTTGCTTGATGTAGACCGACAACATCAAGCCCAGCGCCGCCAGCAGCGCCGCCCCGCTGGCCATGGCCAGCAGCAACAGCGGCACATGCTGCCAGCTCAGCGTCACCCCAAAGGCCAGCGCAATCAGCAAGAACACACCCATCTGCAACATCGACAAGGCGGTTCCCGCCAGCAGCTTGAACGCCAGCAACCACCCACGCGGCAGCGGTGCGGTGAGCAGCAGCCGCATGACTCCCATCTCCCGGTCATACACCATGGACAGCGAGCTTTGCATGCCGTTGAACAGCGCCACCATGGCCATCAGCCCCGGCACCATGTAGACCTGGTAGGTCACATAGGTTTCATAGGGCGGCACGATGGACACGCCGAACACGTTGTGAAACCCCGCCGAAAACACCACAAACCACAACAACGGGCGCACCAGCGCCGACGCCAGCCGCGACGGTTGGCGCATGAACTTGTTGATCTCACGGCCCACCACCGCACGCAGGGCGCGGGCCAGGTGCCAGACCAAAGCGGGTCGCACCACGTCGGCCGGGTTCACAGGCGTTGCCGACATGTGGACTCCTTTTCATCGACGCCCAGGGTGTCAAGTGAAGCGCGCCGCGATAAATGAGCTGGCTTTGTCGCGATAAACATATGTCATTTCATTTTCGCAGCAGGAAAGCAAATTGCGATTGTTGGTCGTTTGATCAGAATAAACCAGCTGGCTCAGCCTCCCGATCCCAGCTGTAGATGATCAACTCCTGCCGCTCGGCTTTGTTGGCACCTCCGCCCACGGTGTAGTCGATGCTCAGCGTCTCCATCCCGAAGCCCTCAAAACAGCGACGGATGTCGGGGTGGTCGTTCAGGCTGATGATTGCCTTGCCCTTGATCGTTCTGAGCTTTTGAGCCATCAACTCGTACTGGTCAAACGGGAACGGCACGCCGTAGCCCTCTGTTTGCCAGTACGGTGGGTCCATGTAGAACAACGTGTGCGGTCTGTCATAGCGATCCATGCACGTCGCCCAGTCGAGCTGCTCGATGTAGGCGCTAGCAAGGCGTAGATGGGCGGCACTCAGGTTCTCTTCGATACGCAGCAGGTTGATCGCTGGCGCGGTCGTTGCAGTGCCCCACGTTTGGCCCTGTATGCGGCCGCCAAACGCCTGCTGCTGCAAATAGAAGAACCTTGCCGCTCGCTGGATGTCCGTCAGCACCTCGGGCGGTGTGGCCTGGGTCCACTTGAATATCTGGCGGCTCGACAGTGCGTACTTGAACTGCCTCACGAACTCTTCGAGGTGGTTTTTCACCACCCTGTAGAGGTTGACGAGGTCGCCATTGACATCGTTGATCACCTCCACTTCAGCCGGATGCCTCAAAAAGTAGAGGGCCGCACCGCCTGCGAACACCTCGACGTAGCACGTGTGAGGCGGGAACCGGCTGAGCAAGGTGTCAGCCAGCCGACGCTTGCCGCCCATCCACGGAATGATTGGATTTGTTTTCATGAGTAGCGCTTTCAGGTGAAAGGCGCTCATGGCGCTCTGGTGTGGGGCTCTGGGCCCTCAGTGTGTTCATCACCCCGCATCGGGGGCACTTGATGACCAAGTGGGTAAACAGTCCGGTGCCTAGTTTGCGAGTGCAAGCACCGCATCTGATCTCATTTAGTTTTTGCAAGTCTTTTTCCTGTGGGGAAATTTGGTAGGCTAGCCCCGCTGTGTACACGGTGGCGGGTCTTCGCCGACTTGCAGGTCTGATCTGCAGGAAAGGGTTTGCCAAGCTGTTGACGCAGCTCGGCAGGTCGCCCGTCTTTTTTGAGGTGCTACACCTCGATCGTCAAAGCCGTCAGCGCAGGCGCTGCGCCTTCGATGATTCCGTTTCTGACAAACACCTGGCTGTTTGCCGGTGCGCTGGTACCGCGCACGCGCTGCCGGTTTCCCCCCGGGTATTCGATGGTGCTGGTGCCGTCGTCTGTGTTGACTGTGACCACCGTGGCCACCAGCAGCGGGGCCTCGGGCAGCATGGCGCGCAGAGCGCGGTAAATGTTGGTCATGGGTTGCCTTCGGTCAGTGCATCAGCCAGGTGCCGCTCCAGCGTGATGGTTTGCCGCGCCTTGGGCATTGCGGCATTGACGCTGACGCTGCTAACGCGGCCGCGCCAGGGTGTTGAATCGTTGATCTGGATCAGCTGGCCGACGTCAATGACGCCAGGCTGCCCGAAACCCGTTAGCACCGGCAGCTCCAGACTGATGGCGTATTTGGGACCAGCCTTGCCCAGTACGCTGAGCCCGCGTTGTCCAGCCGCTTCGCCCTGGGTAATGAGCGCGTCCGTCTGCAGGTCGGCCAGCTTGTCACCGGCGCTGCCAGCGCGCAGGATTCTGGCCAGGACGCCTTGTGTTGTGCCGCTCACGTAGACGGCATTGACGTCGGGACCGTCCCTGCGCTCAATCGCGCTGGTGATGATCGCGTCGGGGGCCAGTTCAATGTCTGCCGCACCTGTGGCCCAATTCCACGGACCGCCGCTGCTGCCATCGGGCCGCATTGGGTAGGGATGGCGCACCTGCAGCTCGGCCAGGCTGCGGTGGCTTTGGATGTAGCCGCCAGCAGCCTCAGCGATCGCCTGAACGGCCGCCAGGCGCGTGCCCGAATAGCTCCACGCGTTGGCATCCACCAGCCAGTCGGTGATGCCCCAATCCAGCGCCACACCCGACAAGTCCAGCGCCTGGGCGGCGAGCTGCTGCGCATTGGCGGAAAGCGGGTTGTTGAAAGCCTCTGCACGTGCCCAAGGTGCGCCCAACAGCGCAGTAACACTGCGGCCGCTGATGCTGACGGTGCGTTTGCCAAAAGCGTGATCGCGCTTGATGGACTCAACCAGGAACACCCACACCATGCCGTCGAGCACGATCTGCAGCTGCTGGGGCAGGCCGGTATCGGGTGCGAGCTGATTGAATAGGCTGTCGGGCCCCGTCGCTGAGAACTGCCAGGCGAAGCTGCCAACGTCAGCACTCAGCGTGGCGTTGTACAGCGGCACTTCGACCAGGTCGGGAAGGCGATGGGCGATCAGGTTGTGGGTTGTCATGTAGACCTTGGCTGGCAGGATGCTGGGGCGATTGATGAAAGCGCACGGGTGACTGCCGAAGAAAAGCACATACGGCGCGCTGAGCGGTGGGCACTGAAACAGCAGCGCAGTGCTCGGCGTATAGCCGATCGGCGGCTGGACGATCACCGGTGGCCATGCCTCGCGGCCTTGCGCCGGATGGCGGGCCTGCTGCCAGACCACCAGCGCGCTGCGCACCTGGTGGCGGGTGCTTGCGCCAAATCTTGAATCAAGGTCGCGGTGTTGCGTCTGAGCTGAGCTCCAGCTGGCAGTAATACGGGCGCGGCGGCGGGCACCGGTTTCCATCACCACGGCTGCGATGGTCTGACGGCCAACAGCAAGCTGCCAGGCCGCTGTTGCATGAGCACGTCGACCAGCTGCAGCCTCCATCACCGAGGTTGTCTGCGCGCCCAGCTGTTGACCCAGGCCCCATGGCAGTGATGCGTTTTGTGCCAGGCCTGCACTGACACCCGCCACGCTGGCCACATCGACCAGCAGCTGTTTCGCAAGGCCGTAGCGCAGCACCGTACCGCCCAGCTCGCGCTTGCTCGGGCCGAACTCGCTGCTGATGACCTTGCGCCGTACGTTTGCCACCTGGTGCGCAGCGGCGACACCCTCACCTCGATACCGAGTGACACGGTTGTCATACCTGACGGCCGCACTGAAGGTGGGCGGGACCAAGGTGATGCCGACCGTGATGAAGATCGGCGCGGTGGCGACCTGCACCGACGCGGCGAATAGCGGCGGTGGCAGCAGCAGCTCATGGCTGACGTACAGCTTTTGGATCGGTGCGACGTAGTCCTCGCCACCAAAGACCAGATCAGTTGTGCCAGGTGCGGCGCGAAAAAGGAGGTCAACCATCAGCTACGGCTCAAATCACTCAAGGAACACGGCCGAAAGCACCTGCACTTCACCGCCCGCAAAGACGTTGGCGCTGGCCGGGTCCTGACCGTCAGTCACGATGATGGGTGCGCCAGAGCCTGGCAGGCCTGCAAGGGCAGCGAACACCAGCACGCCGGTGCCATCGACGTAACGCCCCCATCCGACGGCCCCCGCGACTGCGGCGTTGCCCGTCAACGGCGTCAACGTGAGCCTGGCCAGGCCCGCCTCAGTGACGTCCAACACGCCGCACGGCAGGGCCAGCGCAAGGATCGCCAGCGGTGCGGATGCAGGCGGCTCAGACATTGGCAGCGCGTGCAGATGCAGCGCACCAGGGCCGCTGGCATCGATGTCCGACTTGATCACGCCCAGCCTGCGCTGGCGGGTTGCGAGTGCGAGGGTCATGCCATGACCTCGCTGGTGATGTCGGTGGCGATCACGCCGTTGTACTGCCCGGTGTAGTCCTGCGACATGACAAAGAAATTGCCCAGGCGAATATTGTCAAACGAGTAGGCACCTTGAGGCGTGCTCCACTGCGCACGCACCAGACGGCCTGAAATTGAGTCATAGAGGCGCACGTACCGGCTGACCGGGGTGCTGGGCGGGCCGACGTATTTAGTGGTGCCCGCTACCCGATGGCGGCCACCGTCAAAAAAGTCTTGATCGGAATTGATCCGAGTGCTCAAAATACTTATGCCAAAACCCGGCGGCGGCGCAGAGCCAAGCTGGCAATTGGCGTAACCCAGGTACGTTGTTGCCGCCATATCAATACCATGGGCCAGTCAAATCCAGGCCGAAATTTGCGAGACCTTGCACGTAAGGCTGTACACCCATGATCTGGCGCCCGGGAAGCGCGCCGACATTGGAGAATATCTGATGGTGGGCGATGGGTGAATTGGAAATGAAATGGATGTAGCCAGGCAAGAACCCCCGAAAGGCGTAACCAGTTGATAGGGTCTCGATCAGAGGTGTGCTGATGGACATCAAAAACCCGCTGTCAACAGGGCTGGGGAATGGCAAGTTGGTGTAACCACCACTGAATCCCGCTCCTGCCACTGGAGCAATTGTGGCTATTGGCGTACGGCCTGAAAGCTGACTGTATGGCCGCGCTAAAGCAAACGACGCAGGATTACCCGGAGTGAGCGATGGATTGCCACCTCCAATCCCTGTTGACGAATACACCGTGCCAGTGCCCCCCGATGCAGATGATCCTCCCGAAAGGATGGTGTTGTAAGCATCACCAGGCTTCAAACTTGCAAAATCGAAAAAAGCCATTGGAAGCGATGTGTACCCCGACCCAGAGAGAAACGGGTAGGTGATCTCGCCAGATTGGGTAAAAAGATAAAAGCCTTTTGACGTCCCAATCAAGCTCCACTGCTTACTTGACGACGAGTTTTGCCCCTTGTTCCAGTACTGTCCATTGCCGTCTGAAATGTCAATTGCGCCTGGTTTTTGATCCGTAAAAGTATCAATGTCACTTGCGGCCTCGACGAGCAATGCACGCGCTTCTGTTCGATCGGTATTGTTGTCAACGATGCGCAGTTTCATGGTCGTGGCCGTCACATCACTGCGCTTGTAGATCGCCTTGTTCGTGCCCGCGAACTCCTTGATCCAGCCCAGCGAATCTCGCTTGGTGGTGATCGTGCCGGTCGCTGGCCCATCGGCAACGCCAGGCGCTGGGTAAGTGAATGTGTTGGCAGTGACAGCGGTCAGCTGCTTGCGGCCGTTGAGCAGCGCGGGAGTCGCGCCTGCCACCAGCACATCCTTGCTGTACGTGCCGCTGTAGCCGTGGCCGTTCAGCGTGGCGGTGGCTACGCCTCCAGAGACCGTCAAACTTGTCAGCGTTTTGGGGTTGAAGCCAGTGACCAGGCAGGCGTCCAGCACGCCGATCAGGCTACCTGCAGCGTTGTTGAGCACCGGTGCTCCGGTTTCCGAGCTATCGAACCAGACTACAAATTCACTCATGATTTTTCCTTGAACTGTTGATGAAGGTGTGTGGCCGTCAGGCGTTCACGTCGCCGCGAAAGGCCAGGGTGAACTGGTCGCTTTGGAGCGTGTCGGGGCCCTGCAGCACGGTGCGCACCACGCCGATCGCGGTGCCGCAAGCGTCGGTGTTCAGGCGCAGCACATTGCCCGCCGACCAGCCGCCGCCCCAGCCAAACTCCGTGATCGTGAAAAAGGGCGTAGCGGTGGCGGTGTTGTTCGGTGCCGTAGGCGTGTTGGTGCTGCCAATGCCGACCTGGCCGTACTTTTCACCGACGATTCGGAAGGCTGTCGAGCTGGTGAAGATCAGGGCCCAGCGCTCCTTGACCGCACCCCGGTTGGTGGTGGTGATGGGGAAGTCGATCGTGTTGTAGCTAGCCAGGGTGTCGCTGCCGATCAACGTGTCCGACCAGACGCCCGTCCAGGTGGTTTGGTCAAAGACGTTGGACACGCGGCCGAACACGTCGCCACCGCCCTGATCGCTGGTGGCCACCAGCACGCCGCTGGCAAAGCTGGTGGCGGCGGGGAAGGTGTGGGTCAGCGCGCTTTTGAACTTGATGCGGCCACTGATGTCCGCCTCGGTCGTGACCAGCATGTCCTCGATCCGGTGCTCGGCGGTGAATGGCTGAGTTAGCCCGGTCAGGTCGGACGCCACGGGAAACGTGATGGTGCCAGCGTCCAACGCCAGTGTGTACAGCGCACCGTCCACGGTCTGCCCCGTCGCTGTCTTGACGCGCACGCTGGCCAGGCGCTGACGTCCCAGGTCGTACGCCGTGCCTTTGGTCAGCGGATTGGGCAGCTGCAGGGACTGGCTGTTGTGAACGACCACCAAGTCACCGCCGCGATAGATCGGCACCCGGCCATCCAGCGGCAGGCGGGCGGTGTTCAGGCCCAGCAGCGCCTGGTCAAGGGGCAGGTATTGGAGAAACACGGCGTTGTAGCTCAGCTGGTCCGCCTGGATCGGGTCCAGAGCCGCCCACTGATCGAACGTGAAATCAGCTGCGCCGCCTGGCGTGCGCCGCCACTTGACGATGCCGCGTGTGTAGTCAACGTTTCCATACCAGCCGCCGCCGCTGATCTGGCCAGGGCCGTTGCCAATGCCGACCAAAGGGCCGGCCTGGATCTGGAAGACGCCGGTTTTGATCGGTGCGGACATGACCCGGAACACGCCTTGGCCGACCGTCAGGCCATTGGCAGCGTTCAGCGCCGCATTGACCAGGCTCAGTGCATTCATCCCGTCATCCGGCAAGGCCGTGAACGTGATGAGGCCATCGCTGGTAACCACGCCTGCAGCTGCTGTGGTCGGCTGGCCTGTGAAGCCGTTCCAGCCCTTTTTAAGCACGCCAGCGGCTGAGTGGTAGGCCGAGTCGCCAACCCGAAGTACAACGCCTTCAGTGCGCAGCAGCAGGCCAGTGAGCACGGGTAACTTGGCCTGCCAGGTTGAAGGTGTCAGGTCGCGGGTTTCGCTGGCCACGCTGCCCTGCGCCTTGTAGCCGATGGCGGCCACGCCCGTGTTGCCCAGCATCACCACGTGCGCGTTGCGCGTGACACGGGCCTCGTAAAACAAGGTGTTGTTGCCCGCCGATGAAAAGTTCTGCACCACCAGCTCGGTGACTTTCATCGACACGCTGGATGCCAGCGTCACAGCGCCCGTGGCGTAGTTGACCGAGCCCATAGCCACACCGACCGCACCCAGGGTGGTGCTGATCAGGTTGCCGCTGCCGTCGTCAACCACGCTCAACACGGACGAGTACTCAAAGCCCTGCTGCGGCTGCGTCAGCACCTGCAGACTCAGGCTTTTAGGCACTGGCGGCGCACCCAGCGTGTAGCTGCCGCCGCCGTTGGGTGTGATGTCGCTGCGCGACGTGGCGTTGTTTGACCAGGCGGCGGTGATGATGCCGCCCGGGAAGACGCCGGGATTGAAGGTAAGGCGACTGAAGTAGGCCGGGGTCCTGGTCTGGTCGTAATGGCCTTGGATCGTACCGGTCGCATCGCCGGACAGCACACCGCTGGCGTTCGCCGTGGCGGTGTAGGTGGTGGCGCCACGCTGCCAGATCAGTTCCAGGGTGGCGTAATTCATCCCACCTGGCAGGTTGTCGAACACCGTGGCCAGGCGCGTCGGCAATGGCCCGGCGTCTGCAGTCAGCGCCTTCGCCACCGCCGCATCGCCCCACTGAAAAATCAGCGCGCCGCCCACGTCGGGGATCGCGCCCAAGGTGAAGCCGATGGAACCGGTGGTGTAGTTGATCGTGCCCACGCCATAGCTGGTGTCGGCCCCGGCCAGCTTGCCGTTGCCATCATCCAGCAGCTCATACCAACGGCCTTGTGCAAGGTAGCTGACGCCGAAGGTGCCAGGCGCAGGCGGTGGCTCAAAGGCGTATGTGAACGACCGGCCCTGGTTGGCCGTGGTGATGTCCAGTGAATCACTGTGCGTGCCTGCGCCGGTGGTGGTGGCGGGCTTGTACGTCACGATATTCACCGCAGTGCCGTAGTTCGGGGCGGACGCCACCAGGGCGACGGTTTTGCCCTTGTAATCCACGCTGCCGACCACGGTGGTGCCTTGCTTCAGGCCACCCGCAGCGTCGTCTGTGAACGCGGTGCCGCCATGCAGCATGCTCAAGCTGCCTGGCTCAATTGCCGTTGGGAGCGTCAACACCGCGCCGGGGCCCCAAACGCCGGTGGCGCCCGGCAGCGTGATGCTGGCCTGCGCCGTACGCGCCAGTGCCTGGCGCTGCGTCAGCGGGTAGACGTCAATGATTGGGCTTTCAATCGTGGCCGCTGGCACCAATGGTGTGTAGATGCCTCCGTTCAGCAGCACGCTGTAGTCGCCGGGTGCGGCTGCAGCGCCCAAGGGCTTGATGCCGTAGAACTTGGCCCCTGCCGCGACACTGGTCGTGAACAGCTGGGTGAACTGCGTGACGTTGACCACACGCTCTGCAGGCGGGCCGACGAAGTCGAAGGCCAGCTCTTGACCGATGTCACAGGTAGCGACCTGGGCTTGCAGGATCAGCGTGTTGCCGCCCTCGACCACTGCAATCGACTGAGTGGCCACAGCCGTGCGCAGGATGCGGACGTACTGCTCGTCGCCAGTGGCCGCATTCATCAGAACAATAGCATCGCCACCCGCCGGGAAGGTGGTGGGCACAAAGCTGTACAGGCTCAGTTGCAGGGAGCCCTTGTAGTGGGTGCCGTTCAGCCTGGCGGGCAGGCGCGGGCCTTTGACCAGGTAGCGCTCGATTGCTTCGCGGAACTGGTCGCGGGTGGCGCCCCACTCTGGGGCCGACATCAGCACGCAATGCACCAGCGGATCGTTCGGTGCGTCGGTGATGATGGTGTGAGCCCCGAGCAGTGTGTCCGTGTCAGACGTGTGGGCTACCCCGAAGACCTTGCGAATGTTGATGCGGCCAATGGCGCGATCAACCTCGGACGTGTCCGCAAACAGGTTGTTGCTTTGGCCGTCCACCACGGTCAGGCCCGTCATGGCCCCGCCGCCGTCGGGCGTGTCGGCCATCACAGCGGATTTCAGGAGTTTGATGTCTTGGCTCAGGATGGGCATGTCTGTTCGCAGTAGGTGGTTTAGTTGGAGCGCGTCAGCGTCGCGGCTCGACTTGTGTAGGTTTGGGCCGCAGACTGGACCAGCGTGACGCTGACAAAGAGCGCGGCAGTGGTGTTGACGGTTGCGGCCGCAAAACCGCCAGTAGCCACTGCAAGATTCAAAGCGCCGAATTGCACAACGCCCGCCGCAGTGGCTGTGCCGGATGCGCCTGCGGTAAAGCACGAGATCAGCAGCTCACCGAAAACGTGCTGATTGGCCGTACCCGCTGCGCTGGTGACAAAGGTGGCAGCCAATGCGTCTGCAGCCGTCCCCAGCGTGCCAATCCGCACCCGAAAAGCCACCGTCGCCGTGCCGCTGACCTGGCCAGCAAAAGCCCCTTGCAGGTTAGACCCGGCAGCCAGGAAATTGGCAGGCAAGGCCCATCGCGCCACTACCGTTTCTGTCGTCGCAACCGTGTTGTTCGTCAGCACCGCCGTGGGATCGCTGACGGGCAATTGAGACTTGACAGCGATATCCGACGCGTTCGCCGAGGTTCCGAGGTGCTTCACGGCTGCAGCCTTATCCAACAACCATCACGCGGTACTGGCCCGTGGTGGGTGCCGTCCCAAACGTCAGTTGCACCGTGTTGACGCCGTTGGCTACCCAGTCACAGAGCACGCCAGTGCGTGTGGCGGTTTCGTACACGCTCACGGTGATGTCTTGGGTGTTGAGGCCGTGCGTGAAAGTGAGCGTTGTGGCCGCGCCATCGCCGATGGTGGCAACAGACTTACGCGCCGTCACCGCCACATCCACAGCAATGACGCCGCCCGTGATTGAGATACCCGGGCCTGCCGTGTAGCTCGTGCCGGCATTCGTTTGGGTGAACGTCAGCGCCGTGGTGCCGATGGTCACCGGACCATCGGTCGTCATGACCCAAACCGTATTGCCCAGGCTGGCACCTTCACTGGTAAAGACAGACGCGCCCACCACTTCACTGGCTGCGTCGAAGTCTGTGGCACGCGCCCAGCTACCCGAGGCCGCCACGTAAATGCCGTTGGCTGATGCCGTGGTCTGCGCCTTGACCAGCACGCGGTCACCAGCGACCACGGCCACGCCGTCAATTGTTTGCGCGCCGCTGAGCGTGACGTTTGTGGTGGTGGTGGCACGCACCGGCTCTTTCCACTTGTAGCCTTGGGCCAGTGCGTCGGCATAGGCTTTTGTCACTGCATCTTGGGCTGATGTAGGGTCGGCCAAGTTGGCGAATTTGAAGCCGTTCGCGTCTAAGTTGTTCGTGATTTTCATGGTCATGCTTTCTTGGGTTGAGGGATAAAAAACGACTGCTAGCTGCAGTGAGCGAAGCCACTTAATGGGCGGCCATGGGTGATTTGCACGGTGGTCGCGTCGATGTAGGTCACATCAGGCGTAATCACTGCGCCCAGGTTGTCGGTGACCACCACCGATGGGTAGCGATCAAGGTTGTGCGGCACCGTCCACACGGCCATGGCGATTGGTTGGGCATGGGTGTAGTCAACGGTGCCGCTGGCACCAGGCAGGCCGCGATCGCCTTGCCGTCCGATCTCGCCACGCAACCCAGGCGGGCCCCGCATGACTTCAAGCGCTGCGACCACCATGGGTGCGGTCGGTTTTGCCAGCTCAAAGGTCGCACCAGCAGAGCCGACGATTCGCAGCGCCACGGTGTGGGTTGGGGCCAGGGTCAAGGCGATCTGCGCCATAGCTCAATCAGTCGCCGGTTGCTGCGCGGCGGGCAGCGTCACGGCGCGGGTGACCGGCAGCGTGACGGTGGAGGTGTGGATGACTTCGCCGCCCGCGTCGGCATAGCGAATGTCGAGCTCGTGCTGATCGGCTGGCCAGGTCAACGTTTGTGCGGCTTCTGCGCGCAGGGCAATGGGTGTGTCGCCATTGGTCAGAGGTGCGCCCAAGGTCACAGCGATGGTGCCGATCAGCGCGAACGGCTCGCACGCGCTGCGCAGCTGGCACGTGGCTGTCCAGTTCCCAGGCGGTAGCTTGCAGGTGCCTGCATAGCTGAAGGTACTGCCTGCTTTGAGCGGGCTGAGTTTTGGCGGCATGGGTCAGATCTCAATCAGGCGGATGGTGGGTACGTAGGGGTCGCTGGCTTCAATTGACCCATCGGCGTAAAACATGACGGGCAGGCCCAGCAGCGCACCCTTTTCATGGTCAAAAGTGACCTGGTGGGTGATGCCGCGGATCACCAGAGTCATCACAGCGCTGGGCTGCGCCGCCCAGGCGCGCAGCTGCTCGACAAGGGCGCGGCTGCACCAGGTGCGGTCTTCGCTGCCCTCAAGGGTGATGGGACGGCCTGATTGCTTGACGTGCTCTTCAATCAGCAGCGCGCCGGTGGTGGTGTACGTTTTGGATTGCTCGACTGGCGACCAGGAGTACTCGTCGGCCCAGCTCAGCGCGTCGGGCAGCTCAAGCGTGTTTCCAGATCTGGTCAACGTGATGGCCATGCTCAATACCCCGCTGCAAGTTTTGCGTTCTGGAGGGCTGAAATCAGCGTGGTCGCATCGTTTGCGCTGACCACGTTGACATCAACCGGGCGGCCTGTGCCGTTGTCGAACTTGACCAGGTAGGTGATCACCTGCGGTGCGGGCACAGGCGCGGCAACTGGCGCAGGGCTGGGCGCTGGTACCACCACAGGCGCAGGGGCCGGTGTTGGCGCTGGCGTAGGTGTTGGCGCGGGTGCCTGCGCTGCGCGCGTTGCCGCCTGCGCTTCTGCCTTGGCCTTGGTCAGCTCCGCCTCCAGCTTGGTGCGTTCAGCCAGCAGCGCGGTGATCTCTGGGCTGTTCACGGTGCCCAGCGCACCGGCGGCGCGGATTTGGTCAATCTGCAGCGTGATGTTGGCCGCCTGGATGGCCCGTGCGTCGGTGGCAAAGTCGGTACCGTACTTGCTGCCGACGCGCTGATTGAGCTGGGTCTGGCTTTCAGTGGCCACGATGCGGTTGCCGCTCTTGTCTATGCTGAAGCCTTCTTTGTCGATAGCCAGTCGCTTGCGCTCCAGCGCGTCCTTGCGTTCCAGCAGGGCCAACTCCTTTTCTTCCAGTGCAATCTGGCGCTCTGTGTAGTCGGCGCGCAGCTTGTAGCGCATGGCGTTGCGGTCAAGGGCTTCTTCCTGGGCCTTCAGTGCTTCGGCGCTGAGCTTGACGCTGTCGGTCAGCCCATCGACAGCTGCCGCGCCTTGTGTCATCGCTTTGACGGTCGCTTTGCCTGCGCTGTCCACAGCAACCTCTAGGCCATTCATGGCGGCCTGCGTCTTGATGGCTTCGCTGGCTACGCCGCCATTGGCCTCAATCAGTTTGGTAATAAAAGCTGAAGCCGCAGCGCTTTTTCGCGCCTGCCAGGCCACGTATGACTCGCCTTCTTGTTGCCCTGCTTTGGTAACGACGGCGAAGGCATCGGTGGCGTCCTTGCCGATTTTTTGCAGGTCAGCCTGTGACTTCAGACCCAGCACCGCAAATGCGTTTTCCAGTGCCTTGACCTCGGGGCGCGCCTTGCGCAGAGCCTCGGCCAGCTCGTCAGTTTTTTGCTTGGCCTGCTCCAGTAGGCCATCAGCGACTTTGTCGCCTAGCTGCTTGCGAATGGACTGAATCTGCGCGTTCACAGCGTCCACTTCTGCCTTGCTTTTAGCGCTATCAATCATTTTTGCAAGAGCTTGCGAAACGACTCCTGCAGCGTCAACACCGGCTGTACGCAGCGCTGGCATCTGGCGAATCAGCACATCGAGGTTGCTACGCGAATTGACAAACTCTGGACTCAACTTATTGAACGCCTGCGCCACATCCACACCCAAGCTTTTGGCGGCTTGCTCAGCAATCAGGGTCAGGCCCAATTTGAGCTCTTTGCCTTTGATGCCAGCATCGTCCATGGCGCGGATGAACTCTGCGCGGAACTTCGCCAGCTCAGGGCCGTTGAGTTTGTCGATTGCTCCGGGAAGGTCATCGCGAAGCACCTTCGCCACGTCGTCGCCCCGCAGTTTTGCGGCACGCAAATCGGTTGCGATTTGCGCCAGTCCATTGTCAGGCGCTGGCTTGGTGTTGACCTGGTTGGCCAACTTCTCCAAAGCCGTGCGTGCTGTTTCCGCAGCACCCGCCGTTTGGGCCATACCTTGCGCGCCCGCCGCTCCTGAATAAGCCATCGCTTTGGCGGCTTTTTCCGCCTCGGTGCCGACGCCTTTTATCGAGTTGGCTGCGTTACTCGCCGCAGCGGCTACGGCGTCAGGGGACTCCTTGGCATCCTTGAACATGTCCTTGAGCGACGCCGTGATTTCACGGTTGCGCTCCAGGTTGCGTTTGAACGCAGCCTCCACCGTGTCACTGGTAAAAATAGCGGCTGAAGCTTCTGCCAATGTTTGCAAGTCATTGGTCAGCAGCTTAAAAAAGCCCACTACGCCCACACCAAGCTCACGGGCCCATGCGGCGTTCTCACGCAACATGGTGCCAATTTGATAGCCCACCTCAAAACCAGTTACCGCAATGGCAATTTGTACGGGACGGCCCAGCGTGTCCAGATCGCGGCGCAGCAGCGCTGCAGCACCGCCTGTTGCCGCCATCTGGGCCGCTGCAGCGCGCAATGCGCCCACGGCCTGCACTGCCATGGCAGCCACCAGAGCAGCACCCGTTTCAGCCGCGATGCGGGCCAGATCATTAAGGTGTCGTGACAAACCTTCAATACCGCTGGCTACCGCGTGTGACGCGCCAGTGCTGCCGTCCAGCGTGCCCACAAATTTGAGCCATTCGGTTTGCAGGTTTTGCACCGACCGGCCAATGGTCACGGGCAGCGAGCCAAACTCTTTATCGATCACGGCCGACTGGTTGGTCAGCGCACGAATCACCTCGCTCGATGTCAGCTTGCCCGCCTCCGCCAAACTGCGCAGCGTGCCAATCGGCACATTCAGTCCAGCCGCCAACGCTTGGGCCAAGCGTGGGCTTTGCTCCATGACGCTGTTGAATTCGTCGCCGCGCAACACGCCGGACTGCAGTCCCTGGATCAGCTGCGTAATCGCTGCATCGCTGGCCTGAGCCGATGCACCGGACAATTGCACCGCCTGGTTGATGGTTTTGGTCAGCGCCAGCGCTTCATGATTGCCCACGCCCATTGCTTTACCTGCCATGGCAATTTTGCCGTACAGGTTGGCCGTGTTTTCCAGGCTGCTGTAAGTGGCCTGCGACACTGTTACCACGTCAGCCACGGCCTTGTTGACGTCGGTTTGCGCGCCCAGCGCCAGCTGCAGGCGCGAGCGCATGTTCTGCCACGCATCTGATAGCTGACCCACATTTTTGACCGATTCGGCTAGCGTGCTGATGCCTGCAAAAGCCAAAAACTGGTCTTTGGCGCGGCCCAACTGCGTGGACACGGACTCCATGCCGTCTTTAAGCTTGGTCGAGGTGGCAGTGAAGCCTTTGGCCGCGCTGTCTGCACCAGCAAGGCCAGGCGCTGCAGCTGCAGCCTGCGTACCCAACGCTTTGGCACTTTGGCCTGAAGCACCTAACGCACTGCCCAAGTCGCCAACGCTTTTAACCGCTTGTGCTGTTTGCGCCGTGACTTCAATCTCAACTTTGTTATTCGCCATGACCCGCACTTTGCCGCGCGCGCGCGAGGAGCGATAACTAAAGCGTTTTAACTTTTTTGCAGGCTATGGGCATAATCGAATGCACCCCAAACACAAAGGCAAAAAACCCACCATGTTCGATTCACTCCACCGCATTGTTGGCGCTTTGGCAATTGCTGCACTCGCGTTGGCGCTGGGTGCTGCTTTTTGGAATTTTGGCTTTTTTTGGGTTTTGCTGGCCTTGGTAGTGGTGGGCCTGCTGACCTATAAAAAACTATGGATTGCCTGCCTGTTGGGCCTGTTTTTTGGTTTGCACTGAGCGACCAGTACTTATCAAAAAAAAGCCCCGGGCGCATAGCCGGGGCTTTTTTACTGGTGAAAGCCACTTGCGTGGCATGTCCTTTTTAGGCGAACTTCATGCTGAAGTACTGGCTGATTCCCGTGCCGCCTTTGCTCGGGTCCTTCAGCAGCTCAGCCTCCACTTCCAGGTCACTGAAGTTGTCGCCCAGCAGACTCATGGCTTTGGCCGGGCTGAGCTGGGCGCGGTAGATGTCCAGGATCACAGGCTTGCCGCTGTCGGCTTCGTTCAGGCCCTCCAGGTGAAGTTCAAGGATGACGGCACCGGTTGTCATGCCTTCGATCTTCACGTAGTCGGCAAAGCTGTAGTCCACCTTCAACGACGCGGCGTCAGGGATGGAACCGTTGGCCAGGATGATCAAGCCGCCGCCGCTGACTTCGTAGTCAACGCCCGCCACGTAGGTTGTGGCAGCAGTCGTGTCGGTGACCACCACAGCCGTGGGGTTGACGTGCTGCAGCGCTGACAAGCCACCTTTGTAGGCTTTCACGATTTCGTCGATCACGGCTGCGCCGGTCACCACCGAGTCGGTGCCGAAAAACGAGCGGGCGACGTTGGTGCGGTTCAGGTCGTGCATCTTGAACTTGACCGTGACCGTGTCGATCCGGCTGACGCTGGCGTACGTCCCACCGCCGGGCTTGGTGTAGTCCTTCAGGGTCTTCTTGTCTTCTTTGACCGTGGGCTCGAACATGCTCACGTTGCCGATGGGCAGCAGCGCCAGCAGGGTGCCTGCGACGCGGCCGAAAACCTTGCCGCTGCCCAGGTAGGGTTTGTAAATTTGGTCCATGAGTTGCTCCGGTTGTGGCGGGTTGGGGTCGATTAGGTTTGGCGTGAAGGTCAGCCGATGGCCTGGGCCGGGCTTGCGACTTGCGTCTGCGGCTCAAGGTGCCCGGCCAGGCGCTCAGCCTGCGCGGTGGTAAGCGACACGTCACTGCCTACTGGTATGAGCTGCAGCCCCAGATAAAAGGGTTTGACGACTTTGAAGCGTTGGGTCGCTGGGCTGCTGTCTGGTGATTTTTCGGGTTTTGCCATGATGGTCCTTGGGTTGTTGATTGGGAATCCGGTGTGGGCGTCAGTTACTGAATGCATGCTCGGCAACGAAAGCCATTGGCAGGTACTGAAAACCTGCGGTGAACTTGGCCTCTGGCGCATCAGCGATTCGCAGTGGCTTGGACATGCCGGGAGCCTTGAACCCCATCAGCGCTGTCATGACGCGGCGGGAAATCAGTCCTGCGTCTGCCCGTGCCGCTGAGCCGCTACGCATTGCCTTGGTGTTGCGGGTGGCCACCACGGCCAGCCAGGTCTGCTCAATGCGGGCAGTGTTGCCGTCAGCACGGGGGCTTTCGACCACGCGGTAACCCCGATAGATGACGTGGACAGCTGGTGTGTGCTGCTGCTCCTCTGTCACGCCTGCAAGGTCGCTGCTGGTCAGCACCTTCAGCTTGGGCACGAGGTCAGCCAGCCGTTCCTTGAGCCGTTCGACCAATTCGTCTTCCAGGGCAAGAAAGTTGTCCGGCCCGCTGGGTGCGCTCATGCGAAGCCCCGCAGGCTGTCGTCATTGAGCTCACGCGGCTTGAACGAATGGAACACCTCCTGCGCCTGCAGGTTGTCGCCGTGCAGAGCATTGCCAGGCGCGCCGCCCCAGGGGCAGGTCAGCTGGGTTTTGCCTTCTGCAATGGCCTGCAGGTCCTTCGCAGCAGCTTTGTAGCGGCGCACGGCCTCATGCTCGTCCGCGACGTTGGTGTAGAGGTAGTAACGCGCCAGGTCGCAGGCCATCCGAACCAGCACGGGCGGTGCCACGTACAGCACCGCGCCGCCTGGTGTGGTCAGTGGCTTGGCGCAGCCCAGCAGTGGGAGCTGGTACACGCGGCCGACGTGGCCGTCGATAAACGAGGTCGCGTCGTCCAGGGCGCGGGTCAGCACGCTGTCGTTGATCTCGCCGGTGTCGTCACGGTCGCTCAGACCGATCAGCTCAGCCTCACCGAAGCGTTCCACCATGTCTGAGATGCGGGCGTAGACCATTTTTTAGATGCGCGTGGCGTCAGGTCAGGCGTGGACGTGGCGAACGATTTGCATCTCAAACCGCTGGCCTGCCGCCGTAGTAGCGCCCAAGGCGCGGCCGCAGTGGTCGGTCAGCGTGCCCACTGCAGCGCGGCCAGATCCGTCTGCTGCTGGCTTGATGTAGTCACCAAAGGCGATCGGCACGCTGGCTTCCACCAGGTAGGAGTAATCCGTGACCGCGCTTACAGCTTCGCCCACGGCCGCGTCGGTTTCAGACACGCCCTGTGCGTCCTTGACGCCGCCTGCGCTGGTGGCGTAGGTGCCGTCATAGGCCAGGAGGCGGTTTGCAGCCACGATGGCCATGGCGACCATGGTGATGGCGAAGCGCTTTTGATGCTGCTGGCCAGAATTGTTTTGCGAGGACATGGGGGCGTTCCTTCAAGGGTTGAGTGGGGTCGGGGTGGGTGACGGAATGGGTTCGCGCTGGAGGCTCAGGCGGCTGGCGCTTCGATTGCAGCCTGGCTGGTCTGCACGGCTTTGCGCGCCTCGGCGAACTCCTTGGCGGCTGCTTTTTCAGCGCGAGCGTCCTTTTTCGCGTGTTCTGCCAGCTCATCGGCGTCTTCGATCGCGCCGCAGGCTTTCAGGTCGGCGATGTCCACTTCGTTCAGGCCGGTGACTTCTTCACCTGGTGGAATGGTTTTTCGGTTATCGCCAGCGCCGGTGACAACGGCCACAAGGGCAATGAGTTTCATGATGGGTTCCTTGGTTCACTCGGGTGGTTTGGTGGGGCAGCCCCGCAGCGCCAGGCTGCGGGGGTTCCGTGTTCAACGTTTGCGGTGGTGGTTATTTCGGGTTTTGGAACAGGAAGGCGGCTGTGTCGTAGGCCACGTTGGGACGGCGCTCAAACGTTGCGCCATACACCCAGCTTTTCAGACCGTTTTCGTAGTACGGCGTTTCAGCAAACGGGTGACCATCGATCACGTTGGTAAAGCCAAACGATGGCTCGGCCATGCTGATGTCGCCGCCGTTAGAGCCATTCATCAGCGGTGAATAAGCCAAGATGGCGTTGTTGCCCCAAACGTCCTGACCCACGTCGCTTGCGTCCATCCAAACAGCGTCACCCATGTAGATTTCTTTGACGTTCAGGATCGTTTTCAATTGATCCATCGTCGCTGGCCCCATCTGCGTGTTGGGCAGGTAGCTGCGTACTTCGGTGTTCATGATCAGCGCCGTTGCCGCATCAGCGCTCAGGATCAGCTTGTTGGGGCGCTTACCGATTTTTTTGCGAATGATGTCGCTCGCCGCGCGAATGTCTGTGACAGGGGTGCCAGTCGTGGCGCTCCACTTGGTGCCTGCAGACAGCGCGGCTGTGTGGCCCACTGCATAGGTGGCAGGCGTGGTGGCAAGGGCTGCAATGTCCAGCTCATAGTCCAGCCCCAGAACGTCGTTGGCGGTCGCCATGGCGATGCGGCTGATGTCCAGGTAGTTGCCCACATTCAGGCGGCGGCTTTCATCTGCTTCGCGGACCAGCTCGCGGGCAATCGGCACCTCTACCGAATACTGGTCCACCGTGTAGGTTTTACCCTCGTACTTGATCTCGACACGCTTGGTTGGCGCGCCTGGCGCACGGCGCAGGTTGTAGCGCTTGAAGCGCTCGTTGCCCATTTTTGCCAGGGTGACTGCGCTGAGCGCTTGCGGCAAACGGGGAAACAATTGCTCTGCAATGAACATGCCCTGACCCATACCCAGCAACAAGCTGGTCAGGATGGGGCTTTGGTTCAAACGGACTTGTGCGGCGTTCATCATGGTGGATGGTCTTTCGGGTTTGAGTTCTTGGGGCTGGTGCTGCTGACTTGCGGGTTCAGCTGGTGAACGTGGCGACTGCGGTCAGCGCCTCGGAGTAGTTCACTTTGTGCATGAGGGCGTAGGCCCGGGCTTTGGCGTCGATTTCGGCGTCACTCATGCCTTTGGTCGCAGCGAGGTCACCAGCGGAACCGGGCGCGTGCTCACCAAAGCTCACCACCGGCTTGCGGGCTTCGATGAAACCTTTGAGCCACTCAGCGGCAGAGATGGTCTTGGTCACTCCGCCTTCGGAAAAGCTCACTGGCTTGCAATCGGCCAGCATGCCGAGGGCTGCGACGGCCGCGTCCTTGTCTTTTGGCAGCAGCACACCGGCCTTGATTTGTGTTTCGGCAAAGGAGACGAAGCCAGCGGTGCGGGCTGTCAATGCAGACTCTGCAAATTGCGCGAGTTGATCCTCGACTTTTTTAGTCGCTGCATTGGCAGCGGCCAGGGCCTTGTCCGTTTCTGCCTGCTTGGCGTTGGCGGCGGCGAGTTGGTCTTGAAGTTCTTTAGACATGCGTAGTTGCTCCGGGGTTGGTTCTGGGTTGGTTTGGGTAACAGGGGCGACGGGATCGCTCGACTCGGAAAAGTTCACCGCGCCCTCGTTGGGCCCAGCGGCAAAGTCGGCCAGGCCAGCGATGGCCGGTGGCTGCGCGCCCAGGAAGGCGACGTGGCGCAAGTACCACTTGCCGGGCATGGGGTTGTTGGGGTGGCTGGGTGGGTAAAAGCTGGCACTGCGCTTTTTGAACAGCTTGGCCGCCACCATCTCGGCGAACTGCGGCACCACCTGGTGCGTGTTCATCGCCAGAGCACCTGTGCCATTGACTGCCAGGCCACTGACCCAGCCATAGGCGGGCAGGTTGTGCTCGGGGTGGCCGATGGTCAGCGGCGCTTCGCGCAGCTTGGGGTCATACGCCGCGACCATGCCCGCCACGTCGGCCTGGCTGAAGTTGTGGACCGTGCCTGAGTCGTCGGTGTGGTTGCCAGCGCGAAAGATTTCGATCTGCGCGGGCAGCTGTGCAGTTGCGGGTTTGTTGGTGGGGAGCGTCGGGGCCATGAACGCACTGTCGTGCGGACGGCCTGCTGGCGATAACTAAAGCGTTTTAGTTTTTAGCACCCTGTTTGCCGGGGGCAAAGGGCTGCGGTGCAATGTGCGAAGCCGCTACTGGCCTGAAAGCATGGTCTGAGGCCACGGATGGCCTTCCAAATCCTTCCAAAACCAAAATGCAGGGGAATGCCGCAAGACGCGGCTGCAGCGCCCCTGCGCGCCTGGGCTCAACGGCCGTGTTTGTGGGCGCTTGGCGCGGCCCCGAAGATGTCGCCTTGCCGCCGCGAAAACTCTTCCTTTTGCCATTCGTCAACGATGTTGCGCACCTGCTGCTCAGTCAGCTTCCACTTGCGGGCCAGCACCCGGTAGTCACCCCGGAACTCGCTGCACATCTGCCGGTTGCGCGCCGTCAGCCTGTAGCTTATCGCCTTGTGCATGTAGAAGCCGCTGCCGCCCAGTTCAGCGCTGAGCCGCTCACATTGCGCAAAAGCGATCTGTGCCAGGCGGGCGCTTCGCTCTGCGTCCGGGGCGGTTTCCTCTTCGCCCACCAACACCAGGAACAGGAATTCGGCGATCTCACGCAGGCGCTCCGGGTAGGCCGGGTGCAGCACGGCTTGAATTGGAGCAAGGTCAACAGACTCGGGCAATGCACTCATGACTTACCCTTTCAGCGTGACACCAGCGCGGACGCACCAGCGCTTCAGGCTTTCGATGACTGTGTTGATCTGGTACGCGTTCATAAATCGCCAGGCTTCAACCTTCGTTTGCCGCTTGGCGTAGGCGGTCAGCGCAGCATCGGTGTCGACCTTGACCACCCCTTCGCTGGCCAGTGCTGACCAAAGCGCACGCGCTTTGCCCCAGCGGTCGTCTTGGGGGTCGTTTTCACTGCGCTCCAGCGTGCGGCGCTGGCCGGTGTAGGCGGGCTTTGGGTTGCCCGCTGCGATGGCCTGCAGAGTGCTCAGGTGCGCCAGCACCATCCGCCGCTGCGGCACCGTCATGTCGGCAGCGCTAGCTTTGCCGGTGATGCCCAGCTTCAGCGCCTGGGCGTCTTCCTTGGACAAGCCCAGCGCCTTCTGCGCAATGTGGATGGCTGCCAGGTCGCCCTGGCGGCGATCCGGTGCGCGGCGCTGGGATGACGCCGGTTGTGGGCTGCGTGCGGTTTGTCCCATGGTGTTACCCCAGCACCAGCGGCCCGAGCCACCAGTTCCATAGCCCGATCAGGCTGGTCAGCAAAAAGCAAACCTGCTGCACAAACATGCGCCAGGCGCGCAGGCGGACGCTGAATGCCATCCAGCCGATGTTGCTGACCAGGAAGGCGGCAAAGCCCCAGGCTGGCTCAAACTTGGTGGAGAGCAGCAGCGCGCCCAGAATGCCGAAGATCGCGGCAAGGGTTTCGATGACGATCGGCTTCATGCTTCCACCCACTGATCGTTGTTCATCCGCATGAGAACGGAGGGAAGCGCTTCGACCGTGGCGATTCGGAATGTGACGGTTGAATCGGCTTGGCGAATCAAGATCGCGCCGATTTTTATGCGTCGATCAGCTTCGACATCACCAGCGTCGAAGCGGGCGATGGTCTTCCAGGCACCGCTGTTGTTGGCCTGCAGTTGGACCG
>JBJXEI010000215.1:0-49028 GCA_046154065.1 Polaromonas sp.
GCAGCCAAACCGGTGGCTGGCAAGCCTGCCGCCAAAAAAGTTGCGGTTAAAAAACCAGCAGCGAAGAAGACTGCGCCCCGGAGCGCATGAGGCTGACGATTGTCGCGGTCGGGCAGAAGGTGCCCGACTGGGCGCAAACCGCCTACGACGATTACGCCAAGCGGTTTCCACCTGAGTTGAAGGTGGAGCTTAAAGCCGTCAAAACAGAACCCCGTGCCTCCAAAACGCTGGAATCCTTGCTGGCCGCCGAGCGTTCACGCATCGAAGGTGCGATCAGCAAAGGGGCCAAGGGTGTTCGCATTGTGGCGCTCGATGAGCGTGGCACAGCCGTCACCACGGTGGCGTTGGCCGAAAGGCTCAAGGCCTGGCAACTGTCTGGTGACGACGTAGCGATTGTCATTGGCGGGCCAGACGGCCTGGACGGTGACTTCAAAAAAGCCGCACACGAACGCCTGCGCCTGTCGGACCTGACCTTGCCCCACGCCATGGTGCGGGTGTTGCTGATCGAGCAGCTCTACCGAGCCTGGAGCATCACGATCAACCACCCCTACCACAGAGAATAAATGCCTCCACGGTTGCTCACTGCGTGTAGCCCCTGCCCCCCGAGGGGGCCGCTGCGCCTGCGGCCCGGCAAAGCCGGTTCCGCGGCCCCTGCTGGATTGGGTCGGGCTCGGCTCTAAGCGTGCCAACGTAGCTCGATAGTTTTACTACTTTTTCTATTTGCTTGACCATGCCTGATTTTGTCTACCTTGCCTCGCAAAGCCCCCGGCGTGCGCAGTTGCTGGCTCAGTTGGGTGTGCGTTATGAGTTATTGGTAGCCGATGAGCACGAAGATGCAGAGGCGCTCGAAGTGGTGCTGCACAACGAAGCCCCGGCGACCTACGTGAAACGTGTCACGGCGTTGAAGCTGGCGGCGGCCGTGGCGCGTCGGGTGCGGCGCAAGCTGCCGGAGGCCCCTGTGTTGTGCTCGGACACCACAGTGGCGTTGGGCAGAGCAATTTACGGCAAACCTTCGGACGCCGATGACGCGCAGGCGATGCTGTCGGCCCTGTCGGGACAAACTCACCGGGTGCTGACGGCGGTTGCTGTGCAGGCGGCTGGGCCTACGCCTTCACGTTTTGAGGTGACCAGCGTCTCCCGGGTCAGCTTTGCCAAGATGAGCCCCGCGCAGATCGCGGCGTATGTGGCCTCTGGTGAGCCCATGGGCAAGGCAGGCGCCTATGCTGTGCAGGGCAGGGCGGCCATGCACATCGCGCGCATCAGTGGCAGTTACAGTGGCATCATGGGTTTGCCGCTGCACGAGACTGCGCAGTTGCTGCGCGCTGCAGGCCTGTCCATCTGACACTGTTCCCACTTCTGATAAACACTGCGCAAACTACCGCGCTAAAGACATGTCCCAAGACGTTTTGATCAATTGGTCGCCCCAGGAAACCCGTGTTGCCGTGGTCGAGCACGGCGCTGTTCAGGAACTGCAGGTTGAACGCTCATTGGAGCGTGGACTGGTGGGCAATGTGTACCTGGGCAAGGTCGCCCGGGTGTTGCCGGGCATGCAGTCGGCGTTCATTGACATTGGCCTGGACCGCGCGGCGTTTCTGCATGTGGCGGATCTGATGAGCAGCATCACCAGTCGCCATGCCGACGTGGACGCTGGCACGCCGGCCAGCGCGCCGCAACCGATTGAAAAACAGCTGTTCGAGGGTCAAGCCCTGATGGTGCAGGTTTTGAAGGACCCCATCGGCACCAAGGGAGCCCGGCTCACGGCGCAGATCAGCATTGCAGGGCGGCTGCTGGTGTTTTTGCCCCAGGACAACCACATCGGCGTGTCGCAAAAGATACCGCCCAAACAGCGCGATGATCTGCGTAAACGCATGCAGTTTCTGTCAGGCGACTTGGGCGGTGGCTTCATTCTGCGCACCAACGCGGAGGACGCTCAGGACGCCGAGCTGTCGGAAGACATTGCCTACCTGCGAAAAACATGGGCATGCATCAAGAGCGCAGCCCTGCGTGTCAAGCCAGCGACTGTGCTGCACCAGGACCTTAATTTGCTGCAGCGCGTGCTGCGTGATGTGGTCAGTGAAGACGTGCAGTCCATCCGAATCGATTCGCGTGAGCAGTTCAACAAACTCAAGGAGTTCGCCGCTGAATTCATGCCGGCCACGCTGGACAAGCTTCATCACTATGCCGGTGAGCGGCCTATCTTTGACCTGTTCAGCATTGACGACGACATTGCGCGGGCCTTGGGCCGCCGGGTGGACCTCAAGTCGGGCGGCTACCTCATCATTGACCAGACCGAAGCCCTGACGACAGTGGATGTGAATACGGGCGGTTTTGTGGGGGCTCGCAATTTTGACGACACCATCTTCAAGACGAATCTGGAAGCGTCCCAAGCCATTGCCCGCCAACTCAGGCTGCGCAACCTGGGCGGTATCGTGATTGTTGATTTCATCGACATGATCAAGGAAAACCACCAGGACGCGGTGCTGGAGGAGTTCAAAAAGCAGCTGGCGCGTGACCGCGTCAAAACCACATTGAATGGGTTTTCTTCTCTGGGTTTGCTGGAGATGACACGTAAACGCACGCGTGAGTCACTGGCGCATCAGCTGTGTGAGCCTTGCGATGCCTGCAGTGGCAAGGGTGTCGTGAAGACCGCCCGTAGCGTGACATATGACATCCTGCGCGAAATTCTGAGAGAAGCCCGGCAGTTCAACCCGCGCGAGTTTCGGGTGGTGGCATCGGCCAAGGTGGTGGAGCTTTTTCTGGATGAGGAAAGCCAACACCTGGCCAGCTTGAGTGATTTTATCGGCAAACCCATTTCGCTGCAGGCGGAAGCGGCGATGGCGCAGGAGCAGTACGACATTGTTTTGATTTGAACCACGACGTCTGCCATGAACATTTCCCGACCACAGACCAAGAACCTTCGCCCAATTCCCATTCTGGTCTACCACCAGATTGATGAAGCTCCGCAGAAGGGCCGTCCTTTTCGCAGTTTGTATGTGGCTCCCCGTGCTTTTGCCCGGCAAATGGCCTGGCTGAACGCGTTAGGTTACACAGGCTTGTCGATGACTGCGTTGATGCCTTACTTGCGTGGTGAAAAAACAGGCAAAGTGGTTGGCATCACTTTTGACGACGGGTACTTGAACAATCTGACGAACGCCTTGCCGGTGTTGGCACGCCACGGGTTTTCATCCACGTGCTACGTCGTCAGTGGCTTGCTGGGGCAAACCAACATCTGGGATGAAAAAATCGGGATCGCCCAAACCCTCTTGATGGACGAAGCCCAGTTGCGGGAATGGGTGGCGGGTGGTCAGGAACTCGCTTCGCACACGCACCGCCACATCAACTTGCTGGCATCTGCCGACCAGGACAGTGCGGCCGACATTGAAGGTGGCAAAGCGGCGCTTGAGGCCATCACAGGGCAAGCT
Source organism: Polaromonas sp. (assembly GCA_046154065.1). Taxonomy (GTDB): domain Bacteria; phylum Pseudomonadota; class Gammaproteobacteria; order Burkholderiales; family Burkholderiaceae_C; genus Polaromonas. Next base: position 3,423 of record JBJXEI010000215.1, read on the forward strand.
GCGGACCATTTTTGCTACCCCTACGGACACTTTGAAACCCGGCATGTGGGCATGGCGGTTGAAGCGGGTTTTGTCACTGCAACCACGACCCAGCGTAGCCGATGCCAGACAGGAACGGATCTGATGCAGTTGCCGCGCGTGCCGGTGGTGCGTTCGACGAGCCTGCCGGTCTTTTGGTTGAAGATCGCCACCGCCTACGAAGACCGCCGTCAGCCATGAGCTTGACCGTGAAAGGGCCGGAGCCAGAGCAACGGCCGGCTGCGAAAAGGCTGCGTGTAGCGGTGCTGAATCGCACTTTTTCGCCGACGGGTGGGGGCGCGGAGCGCTATTCCATTGCGCTGGTCGAGCAACTGGCTGCCCGCCACGACATTCATGTGTTTGCGCAGACCATTGAACACCAATGGCCCGGGGTGACTTACCACCTGATTGCGACGCCACTGCGCCGGCCGCGTTGGATCAACCAGCTGTGGTTTGCTGCGGCAACTTGGTGGGCCACCAGGCATCGCTTTGATGTGGTGCATTCGCACGAAAACACTTGGCATGGCAATGTCCAAACCGTGCATGTCTTGCCTGTCAAACACAACCTGTTCAATGGCCGCGAGGGCTTTAAGCGTGCGCTTCGTTGCTTGAAAGTGGTGACCAGCCCGCGTCTGCTGACCTACCTTGGACTTGAGCGATGGCGTTATGCCCCGCAGGATAGGCGCCAGATCGTGGTGACTTCTGAGAGTCTGCGCGGCATCATGGTGGGCAGCTATCCGGCAGCCGGACCCCTGCTGTCGGTCATCACCCCCGGGATTGACTTACCGCACCTCACCCAAGGTGTCGATGCAAAAAAAAGCACCCGCGCCGCGGCCAGGCAGCGCCTGTTGCTGCCAGCTGCTGGCACCTGCCTGCTGTTCATCGCCAATGACTTTCGCAAGAAGGGTTTCAACACGCTGCTGAACGCCTTGGTGCACTTGCCTGAGAGCACTGTGGTGGCCGTGGTGGGAAACCCTCGGCAGACGCATGATTTCAGTCACACGATCAATCAGCTGAAGCTGGGTCACCGTGTATTTTTTCTGGGTCGCATGAGCGATATTTCGCAGGCGTATCTGGCCGCTGACTGCCTGGTACATCCAACATTCGAAGACACTTTTGCGATGGTCGTTCTGGAGGCGATGTCCTATGGCCTGCCGTGCGTCGTGAGCGGACCGGATTTTTGCGGGATTTCAGGGTTGCTTGAAAACCGGCTCAACGCATTGCTGTTGACTGACCCGCGTGATGACAGGGCCCTTGGGTTGCTGCTTCAGGAGTTATTGCGCGATGCTGACCTGCGGCGCACCTTGTCTTTGCAGGGATTGAGTTTTGCCACGCGTTATCGGTGGTCGGCGCTCGCTGAGCAACAGGATGCTGTTTACCGGGCAGCCCACGGCGCCACCTGAGCTGGCTGGTTTCAGGCCACCAACTTGAAATGCTTGCGGCTGAAATCCAGCCCCGTCGCGGACTCCACCAGGCGCATCAAATGGTATTTGTTCTCCTTGGGGGTTGGCTTGTAGTGAGGGTCAATGACCAGCACAGGCTCCGCCTCGTTGGCTAGCCAGTGGCGAGCCACCGCGGGGTGCGTTCCCGTGAAGGCGGCAAGAGCGCGTTGGTCAAAGCGGCTGTAGGTGATTTGTGCAGCAGGCGTCGCCCAATACTTGCTGACCTGGTCCAGTTTTTTCTGCATATCTTCGTTGCGGCGTATCCAGCCGTAGTGGTAGATGTGGGCATTGGCCAGGGCAGCTTTTGGGTTGCGCCCTCTTTTATGCTCGGTAGTGACCAGCCAGTACTGGCCATCGGGCGCATAGCTGCGGATGGTGTTGCGTATCAACCGGCATTCGCGCCGGTACCAGCCAGGGCTGATGGACACCCAGTCTGCTGTGCCGTAGAAGTGGCGGTAGTCAAACACCAGCGCTTCCACATCGGGGTTGTGGTGGTGGCGATCGACGCTGGCGCGAATGGCAGGCAGGTCGTCCTCATGAACCACTTCGTCGCCTTCAAGGTAGAAAGCCCAGTCCCCAGTGCAGGAGTACTGCGCGATCATCTTCTGCTGGGCATACACAAAACCCCGATCAGACATGCGTTCATTCCAAAGTGTCTCGATGATGCGGATTTTCGGGTCACCTATGGCTCGAACGCGGGCCAGTGTGTCGTCCGAGCCCTGGCCCACAGCCACGACAAATTCATCCACCAGTGGCAGCAGCGAGCGGATGGATGCTTCAAACGGAAAGCCCAGGTCGACACCGTTGCGGATGAAAGTAAAGCCACTGATGGAGGCGGTCGTCTGGGTCATGGGTCTGGATTACTGATTGAATTTGGTAAGTCGGGTCAGGCATTTTGAAAGCCGAGCCGGTAGAGGTGGGCATAAGCCCCATTGCGAGCCACCAGCTCGGCGTGCGTTCCTGATTCGATCATTTTCCCTGCGTCCATCATGATGATGCGGTCGGCATGAAGAATCGTTGACAGCCGATGTGCAATCACCAGGGATGTGCGGCCTACCGTCAGGTTGCGTACAGCGACCTGAACAGCGAGTTCCGACTCTGTGTCCAGCGCGGACGTGGCTTCGTCCAGAATCAGCAGTGGTGCGTCTTTGTAGAGCGCGCGCGCGATCGCCAGCCTTTGACGCTGACCCCCTGACAACTGCATGGCGTTGTGCCCCAGCAAGGTGTCAAGCCCATTGGGTAATGAGGTCATCAGCGCCGCAAGATTGGCAGCCACCAGGCATCGCGACACCCGTTCCAGGTCCATAGGTTGGCCAAGCGCCACGTTGTCGGCGATGCTGCTGTTAAGCAGCACCACATGCTGGCTGACGAACGCAAATTGTTCACGCAAATTGGCCAAATGCCAGTCGGCAAGCTCTTGGCCGTCCAGACGAATGCTGCCGCTCGTCATGTCGATGAAGCGCGGCAGCAGGTTGACCAGCGTTGTCTTGCCCGAGCCCGATGCCCCCACCAAGGCCACCGTTTCACCGGCGTGGATGGTGGTGGTGAAACAATCCAGCGCCAGCTGCACCTGGCCAGGGTATTGAACGCCAACAGATTCGAAGACGATGTCGCCTTTCGCACGGGGCGTGGAGAAGGCACCACTGCTTTCGTCGTGGATGTGGTCGATCAAGTCCAGCCCTCGCTCCATGGCGGCCAGGCCGCGCGTGATGGGGGTGGTGGCATCAGACAGGCTTTTGACGGGCGCAATCAGCAACAGCATGGCGGTTACGAAAGCTACAAAGCCGCCCACCGTGGTCGTGTTTTCGGCACTTTGGACCAGTGCAATCGAAATGACTGCCGACAAGGCCACCGCTGCAAGGACCTGGGTGATGGCACTCATGCCTGCGTAGGCTGCGGTGGACTTCATGGACAGACGCCGCAGGGAGTTGCTCAGCGTATTGAAGCGGCTGGCCTGCGCCGATTGAGCACCGTGGAGCCTGACGTCCCGGTGCGCAAGAACGTTTTCTTCCACCACATAGGCCAGGTCGTCGGTGGCGGTCTGGCTTTCCTTGGTCAGGCGATACAGCCTTTTGGACAACACCTGGATGACCAGCGCCACCGCCGGGAACAGCAAGGCCACAATAAGTGTCAACCGCCAATTCAGGTAGACGAGATAGCCAATCAAAGCCACCAGCGAGAGCAGGTCACGCACCAGTTTGAGTACAGCGTTGATGAGCTGGGAGGAGCCGTTGAACACCTCATACACCACGGTGTTGGCAATCGCACTGGCGCTTTGTTGTGAAAACAGGCTCAGGTGCGCGGTCAACAGCTTGTCGAACATGGCACGGCGAAGGCGCAACAGGCCCTCATTGGTGACCTTGGCCACCGCAAACTGTGCAATGAAACCGGACGCTCCGCGAATGGTGAACAGCAGCATCAGAGCCATCGGGACCAGCCACAAATTGAAGCCATCTCGCTGGAAGCCGCGGTCCAACAACGGCTTCAACAGGGCAGGGACCAGCGGTTCTGTCATGGAGGCAACCACCGTGGCACTGGCCGCCAATGCCCAACCCGACCGGGAAGCACCGAAATAGGGCCAGACCCGTGCGATGCGCTGCCACAGGCTGCTTTTCGGTACTGACTGCGCGGATGCCCGCGTAGTGGGTTGGGTCATGTCGCAAACCTTGGGGTGGGTCGTTCGTCCTCGGGCTTGGGTTGTTGCAGGCCAAGCGCCAGAAAAAGACCTATGGCAATACAGAAAAAGTCACCGATCAAAGCATCGTAAATAGACGAATTGAACAGGCAGGCTACAGCCAGGGCGGCCAGCACAGACTGCGTTGAGCGTGAATAAAGTAAAGGCATGGATTGCGTGTCGCGCCACACTGACAGCATCAGGCCAATGAACAGGAGGATGCCGGGAACGCCGAGTTGAACCCCCCACAAAAGATATTCCTGGTGCGGATTGCCGTTCCCCTGAATATCGATATGGGCGGGATTGTGCGAGCGTTGGAGTCGATTGTGTTCAGTGCTCCAACTGCCAACCCCCGCCCCAGCGATAGGGTGTTGACCAATGATGTCAACAGCGCTTCTCCAAAGGCCAAGTCGGATGCCGGACGATGTCGTGGAGGCCGTCTGGGTCGAATAGGACTGAACTTCGGTTTTTACCAAGGTCAGTCGGTCACGTACTTTGGACGAACTGACAAATAGCAGCAAGGCCAGTAAAAAAGGTACAGCAACCACTGCTGCGCGGTATTTTTTAGGGAGTTCCCACATGATTGCCAGCGAGACCAGCGCAATCGCCACGACGTGACCTGTGCGTCCACTCAAAATGAAAAAAACATTTGAAAGTGCCACCAACGCAAAGACGACTGCTGCATGCCGACCAAACCGCCCGGGCATGAGGCTGCGCAAATGCCAGCACAGGGCCGCCAAGACGGAACTCATGATGCCCTGGTCCAGATAACTTGAAAAGACGGCGTATTGCGTCAGTGCCATGTTGGAAGTGGCCCAGGGTAGGGGTACTTGGAAAAAAAGCAGCCACGAACTGACCAACAAAAAAATCTGTGCGCCCATGAATGCACAAAGGGCACAAAGGGCCTCGCGCCGATTGCGGATCAAATACAGGATTAAAACCACCACCAGCAGCTTGCCGTATTTGGCCACTGAGCCCAAAGCATCTGCTTCCGGGGCAATGCTCCAGAGCAAGCTTGCCGCAAACGAAAGTATGACAGTCAGTATTGCAACTGGTGTGTAAGCTTTCAGCGCAGGCTGATCTTTATTTGTCGACCAGAAATTGAAAAATAGGGCTAGCAGTCCACACAGCAGCAGCAAGAACTTGGCCACACTGATGATGGCCATCGAAAGCCCGACAGAGGCGGCGGCGATGCAGACGACCGCAAGGCGAGGGTTGATCGTTTTTATTGGCAAAATGATGGCTGTCTGCGCTGAAGGAATACGGCGCATTATCGGCCCATCGCGAGTGTCGGTTTGGGCCATCTTGGAGGCTCTGCCATGCTGAAATGTCCAGAAACTACGGCATTTTCCAGCCACTGCTCGGGCTTCCACTGGTTCAAAGGGGTTTGTTTGGCGAGTTTGTCCGTGACGGTAATCACCAAAAATGAGGCTCACAACATAGCGGCCTGTCTGCAGTCTGTGATGTTTGCTGACCAGATTGTTGTGATGGATTCTGGCAGTACCGATGAGACGGTTCAGATTGCCAGGTCGTTGGGCGCGGAGGTCTTTGTCAACGCCGACTGGCCTGGCTTCGGTATTCAAAAGAACAAAGCCCTGGCGCTGGCAAGCTCAGACTGGGTGCTGTCGATAGATGCCGACGAGCGTCTGACGCCGGAGTTGCTTGCCGAAATTCGGGCTACCCTGAAAGCTCCGCTGTTTGACGTGTATTCGTTTCCTCGCTTATCGAGCTATTGTGGGCAGTACATGCGTCATTCAGGCTGGTATCCAGATCGGGTGACACGACTTTTTCGCCGTCAGTGCGCGAGGTTTTCCGATGACTTGGTTCATGAAAAACTCATGACATCGACTGTGGTGGGGCAACTCAATTGTGCGTTGCTGCATGAGAGTTTTCGAGATGCTGAGTCAGTGATCGACAAAGTGAACCGTTACTCAACTGCAGGTGCCATGAGCTTGTTCACACGCGGTAAAAAATCGTCCTTGAGCAAAGCGCTATTTCGGGGCATGTGGGCTTTTTTTCGCACCTATTTTCTACGCCTTGGATTTATGGATGGGCGATTGGGTCTGGTACTGGCGATTTCCAACGCTGAAGGAACCTACTATCGGTATCTGAAACTGTGGCTTCTCGATCAAGGCCGTGATACTGCGCCGCCCTCACAATGAAGATCAGCTTCATTGTCCTGACCTACAACCGGACGGACGCCTTGTTGGCTGTCCTGTCATCTCTGGCCGGTCAATGCGGGACGGGACACGAGGTGTTGATTGCCGACGATGGCTCGCGTCCTGACCAAGTTCGTTTGCTCCATGAACGTTGCCCTTCTTTTCAGTGCCCTGTTCAACATGTTTGGCATCCAGATACCGGCTTCACGGCTGCCCGTGCGCGCAACCTGGCAGCCAGTCACGCCACCGGTGACTACCTGGTTTTTCTGGACGGCGACTGTGTCCCAGCCAAAGCGTTTGTCGCTCACCACACGCGACTGGCCGAGAGAGGCTGTTTTGTGAATGGCAGCCGGGTTCTGTTGAGCGAAAAGCTGACTCTGAAGGTGCTGGAGGGGAAATTGAATCTGCCGGCACTCCCCGCTTCATTTTGGTGGCTCGCCTGGATGAAGGGCGATAGCAACAAACTGTTGCACCTCTTGACCTGGCCTTGGCGCGTATTCAGGGTAAAACAAAAATTCCGGTGGAGTGGCATTCGCAGCTGCAACTTTGCACTGTGGCAGTCAGACTTTGCAAGTGCCAACGGCTTCGATGAAACCTTTGAAGGGTGGGGCCATGAAGATGCGGACTTGGTGCTGCGTCTGCACCACCTTGGGCTTGTCCGGAAAAATGGATTCATGGCCACAGAAGTTTTTCATTTGTGGCATCGGGAAAATAAACGCGACCAGGAGTCCGTCAACAAAAATCGGGTTCGTCTGCGCATGGGAACTCATCTGGTGATGGCGGAGCAAGGACTCCGCGAGATAAAACCAGTGTCCACCGTCAAAATCACTCAACTGAATTAGTTAAATCGCTATGAGCATCACGTCATTTTTGAACCGCCGCACTGCCATAAGCCTGCTGGCGGTTGCAGCAGCGCCGACATTTGCACAGTTTCGTGTAGAGGTTTCAGGGGTGGGTCTGACCCAGCTACCCATTGCCATCGCTGCTTTTGCTGGTGAGGCACAGTCACCTCAAAAAATTAGCCATATTGTTCGAGCCGACCTGGAAAGAAGCGGGCGGTTTCGTTCGGTTGACACCGCCGGTGTCGCTGCAGACGAGACAACTCGCCCAGACCTTGCGGCTTGGCGACCCAAAGGTGCGGATGCTTTGGTGACCGGCAGCATCACCGTGCTGGCCGGTGGGCGATACGAGGTGCGCATGCGTCTCTGGGACATCGTGCGGGGCCAGGATCTGGGCGGCCAGAGTTTCACTGTCGTGCAAGCTGATCTGCGTCTGACTGCGCACCGTATTTCAGACTTCGTGTATGAAAAACTGACGGGTGAAAAAGGTATTTTTTCGACTCGCATCGCTTACGTCACAAAAGCTGGCTCTCGGTTCACGTTGTGGGTGGCTGATGCTGACGGCGAGGGGGCGCAGTCTGCTCTGGCAAGCCCCGAGCCGATTATTTCGCCCGCTTGGTCGCCCGATGGCACCCAACTGGCCTATGTCTCGTTCGAATCCCGAAAACCTGTGATTTACGCTCACGATGTGGGCACGGGCAAGCGCCGCCTGCTGGCCAACTTCCGGGGATCCAACAGCGCACCAGCGTGGTCACCAGATGGTCGGCAGATGGTTGCCACGCTCAGCCGCGATGGAGGCTCGCAACTTTATGCGCTCAGCTTGAGTGGAGGTGAACCGCGGCGACTCACGCAGTCATCGAGCATTGACACCGAGCCTGCATTTTCGCCGGACGGCCGCTCCATCTACTTTGTCAGCGATCGTGGCGGAGCGCCGCAAATTTACCGCATGCCGGCCAGCGGTGGCAATGCGGACCGGGTGACGTTCTCGGGCACCTACAACATCTCTCCTGCCATCAGCCCTGACGGGCGGTATCTGGCCTACATCTCTCGTGTGGGTGGGGCATTCAAGCTTCATCTCATGGAACTCGCCAGCGGCACCACCACTCCCATTACAGATACAAGTGCTGATGAAAGCCCCAGTTTTTCGCCCAACAGTCGTCTGATCGTCTATGCCACACGCCAGCAAGGCCGTGATGCCTTGATGACCAGCACACTGGACGGCAAGATCAAAGCGAGCCTCGCAGGTGCCAGCGGCGATCTGAGAGAGCCTGACTGGGGTCCTTTTTCGCGCTGACAAGATTTTTCATTCTTAACTTCTGAGGTCATTTCATGAAACGCTTTTTGTTCTCCACTCTTTCCTCGATCACGCTCGCCTCGGCGCTCGTGGCGTGCGGCTCCAACGTCAAACTCAACGAGGTTCCTGTTGAGGACAAGTCCGCTGTACTCAACCCTGCAGCCGACCCGAATGCATCGACCCGAGGCGTGGCTCCTGTTCAGATCGACGCCACTGACGTATCCGCCGCAGGACCTGCCAACACCACGAAAGTCATTTATTTCGACTTTGACAGTTTCGCGATCAAGCCCGAGTTTCAAGGCGTCATTGATGCACATGCCAAATACATGTCCGCCAATAAAACGCGCAAGATGGCGATCGAAGGTCACACGGACGAACGCGGAGGCCGCGAGTACAACCTGGCACTCGGCCAAAAGCGGGCGGAAGCCGTACGCCGCGCACTTGGCTTGTTGGGCGTGACCGATGCGCAAGTCGAGGCGGTGAGTTTTGGCAAGGAAAAGCCTGCTGTCAGTGGCGGCAGCGAAGACGCCATGGCTAAAAATCGCCGTGCAGAGATCAACTACCGTTGATCTCTGCTGTCATTTTCATGATTGATAGATTGAGTTGACAAGGCGCTACCGATGACATTGATCACATTGAAAAGGTTCAGGGCTGCTGCAGTGGTCGCCACGCTTGGGGTGACGTTTGGCGCTCATGCTGCGTTGTTTGATGACGATGAAGCTCGCCGGGCTATCCTTGACCTGCGTCAAAAGGTAGATGCTGCCCAGCAACGTAACGCGGATGAATTACGCAAGGCCAACGAGGACACTGCGCAGTTGCGGCGCAGCCTGCTTGAGTTGTCCAATCAGATCGAGGCGTTGCGCAATGACACCGCCATGGTGCGTGGTCAGAACGAAAAGCTGACGCGTGATCTGGCGGATGTTCAACGTGGGCAAAAAGACATAACGCAAGGCATTGATGATCGCCTACGCAAGTTTGAGCCAGTCAAGGTGAGCGTGGATGGTCGTGAATTTGTCGCGGAACCAGCCGAGCGACAGGATTTCGAGTCTGCTCTGGCTGCATTGCGCAAGGGCGACTTCGCGGGTGCTCAGGCTGGGTTTGTGGCGTTGATCAAGCAGTATCCGCAAAGCGGCTACCGTTCATCTGCGTTGTTCTGGCTCGGCAATGCCCAGTATGCGTCTCGCAACTACAAGGAGGCCATCGTGAACTTTCGTGCGTTGGTGACAGCAGACCCTCAACACTTGCGCGCGCCTGAAGCGTTGTTGTCTACCGCCAATTGCCAGGTAGAACTCAAGGACGCTCGCTCAGCGCGGCGCACGCTTGAAGATTTGTTGAAGGCCTATCCACAATCCGAGGCCGCTTCAGTGGCCAAAGAGCGGATCACCAAGCTGGGATAGAACATCAGTGGGTTGCTTGTTGTGACCCACTCCCCATGACAATACCATCGGCCCAGATTTTTCTGGGCCGATCTTTTTACCGTGTGCTCGACCGACGTTGATTCGTCATCAATCTTTTTATTTTTGACAAACACATGCTCTCATTTTCCGATGCACCGGGCCTGGTAAGCCCTTCGCCTGATGCTGATCTGGAACGGCGCTTCGGCAGCCTGGCGCGGCTGTACGGTTCGGCGGGCGCCCAGCGCATCCGTCAGGCTCATGTGGTGGTTGTGGGCCTGGGCGGCGTGGGGTCCTGGGCGGCAGAAGCCTTGGCCCGTTCGGGCGTGGCGCGCCTGAGCCTGATTGACCTCGACCACGTCGCCGAGTCGAACATCAACCGTCAGGTTCACGCCCTGGATAACACCGTTGGGCAGGCAAAAGTACAAGCCATGCGTGAGCGAATCCAGCACATCAATCCAGCTTGTCAGGTGGACTGTGTAGAGGAGTTTGTAGACGCTTCAAATTGGCCTGTGATCTCAGGGTTGGCGCAGACCTTTGATCGTGGGCAGACGGCGGTGATTGATGCCTGTGACCAGGTCAGGGCAAAGACTGCCATGGCAGCCTGGGCGTTGAAGCACAAAGCTCTTTTCATCACCGTGGGGGCCGCAGGCGGCAAACGGCTTGCGCACAAAGTGGATATCGATGATCTGGCTGCTGTGACCCATGACCCCTTGCTGGCCCAATTGCGTTACCGCCTGCGCAAAGAACACGGCGCTGCACGCGACAAGAAAATGAATCTGGCCTGCGTCTTCAGCAGAGAGGCTGTTTTGCAACCTGACATTAACGCGCAGACTGACGGTTCACTCAATTGCCACGGATATGGTTCGATGGTCAGTGTCACCTCTACCTTTGGTATGTGTGCCGCTGGATGGGTAATTGGCAAATTTTCTGAGGGTGCTTGAAAGCACCCCCAAAATCGCGCTATAATTTGAGGCTAGGCTGCAGACAACGCAGTCTAGCAAAAAGCGGTGTAAAAATCGCTCTTTGGGACGTTAGCTCAGTTGGTAGAGCAGCGGACTTTTAATCCGTTTGTCGTGGGTTCGACCCCCGCACGTCCCACCAAGTTTTGAAGGGCCTGACTGAAAAGTCAGGCCCTTTTTTACTTTTCGCGCGACATTGTCAAATGCTGAGTCCGGGCAAAAAAATGCCGCTCATAGTGTAAACGGCCACGCTATTGGAGCAACTGGGCCACGGTACTGGAGCAAAAAGCGCGCCGACCGTATTTAAGTTGTCCACAGCATGCTTACAAAGCCGTTTAAGTGTCTTTTCCGGCTTCTGGCTTGAAGTTGCTGATGATCAGCTCGCCCTTGGGGCCTCGTCCTCGTCCTGACGCGCCTACTGTGTAGTTGACGGTGATCCGCTTGATATGGTGGCCTTTGAAGGCTTCCCGCATCTCAGGGATGTCGTTGACGCTGACCACTGCCTTGCCCTTCATCGTGGCGAGTCTTTCTGCCATCAAATCGTATTGCTCCAGGCCAAAATCGACGCCGTATCCGGTGGTTCCCCAGTAGGGTGGATCGACGTAGAAGAGGCTGTGTGGGCGGTCGTATTTGTCAAAGCACTTTGACCAGTCCAGGTGCTCGATGAACACCTGGTGCAGCCGGAGGTGGACGGCGCTCAAATCCTCCTCCATCCGCAACAGGTTGATACTTGCCTTGGCCGTGGTTGCTGTGCCAAAGGTCTGACCCTGCACCTTGGCACCAAATGCGCACTTTTGCAGGTAGTAGAACCTGGCGGCTCGCTGAATGTCGGTCAGCGTTTCAGGGGGCGTTTCCTGCAGCCAATTGAAGATCTCGCGGCTGTTTAAAGCCCACTTAAACTGCCTGATAAATTCCTCTAGATGGTGGGTGACCACGCGGTACAGACGTATGAGGTCACCGTTGACGTCGTTCAGGACTTCAACCTTGACCGGCTCCTTCATAAAAAACAACGCTGCCGCACCACAGAAGGGCTCGACGTAGCAGCTGTGAGCGGGGAACATGGGCAAGATGAACCTGGCCAAGCGGCGCTTGCCGCCCACCCAAGGCACCAGGGGAGTAGCCTGGGCGAAGTGTGGTTTGTTAAGGAGCGCTTGCGCGGCCGCGTATTTGGTCGTCATCTGGGCTTTCAGTTGATGACGCTCGCGGGCGTTCTGGTGATGGCGCTCGATGGCGCTCTGTAAACGTATTCAGTGCGCCGCAGCGGCCGCATTTGATCTTGAGCAGGGTGTACTGGCCCTCGGCCAGTTTTTTGGCGCACTGGGCGCAACGGATATCAATCATCTAACGGCTTCCTACAATCGCCCCACCTACGTAGGTGGCAGGGTCTTTGGTCGAAGCCGTGGGTAATCACGGCGGAGGCGGTTGGCCAGGGTGGTGGAACACCTCAGCCAATCGCCCTGTTTTTTAAAGTACCGGCACCTGCGGGAGAAGCGCTATCAGTTCCTCGTCGGTTGGCACAGGCCGCCCGCGTTCCACTTGCGAGATCAGGTCGACGCAGCAGGCCCAGACGGATGAGCGCCAGGCTCTCAATGCCTGGCCCTCTTTTTGAAACTGCGGCGCGCTGGCCTCGTCGGCATAACTGATGGCAGAAAGCAGGCTGTCGTAACCCAGTTGTTTGGCCTTTGCTTCCATGTGGGCCTGCACAGCGGCGCTCAGCCGTTCTTTGATGCGAGCGATTTGACGCTCCATGTTGAGCGTCCATTGACCTGCAAACCAATCGTGATCAGGGCCCGGAGATGCCTGTGCCAGCGCTGGCAAACCTGCAGAGTCGATGATGATGGGCTGACCTTTGCCCTGGCCGATGAGCAACGCCTGGTGTTGTTTGTCCGAGATCGCCACGGCGTCAGTCGGCATCTCCAGTCCGTTAATAAGCAGGTTGTAAAACCCTTTTGTGCTTGGAGAAAAGTAGTTCATTTTCAATAGCCCCATACCAAAATCCTGCCAGAAATATTCACGGGGGCGTTGATGGTTCCGCCAGCGGTGAGCTGGCGGACTCTGGCGACGACAGAACTGTTTGTGCTGGCTCCAAAGTCAAACCCCCACACAGTCGCCGTGCTTGATGTCCAACCTGATGGTGCCGCTTCGTTGGCCATACCACCTAGGACCACGTTCGGAAACGTGACTGGCAGTGTCATACTCAAAACGCCATTGGCATCAGTATTGCCTGCGCACCATTGAAAAATCAACCCGCTGGGCAGCCGCTGAAACCCGGTGCCCGACAAAAGCGCGCCAAACCGAGCTGAGCTACTTAACGTGGCGGTGCCGTTGGCTGCAATCCAGCTGCCAGCGCCATCCCCCGACAACATCAAGGTCTCACCGGGCAGCACAACCACAGCGGCCTGCACCGATGCGTTGACCTGAATCACATCGGGGCCTGCGCGGCTGACGGTCAGCGCCGCAGTGCTGGCGTTGAAAAAACTTACTGATGGTCCGGCCAGGTCGGGCAAGGCAGGCAACGTGAAGGTCCGCGCATTGGTGCCCGTCAGCCGAATCAAGTTACCAATATGCGCTGCGGTCAAAACAGCGTCCACCGAAAATGTCGCTACGCCGTTGAAGCCGCTGTTAAGCGATTGAATGGCAGAAAAAAGCTGATCGCGCGTGCTCGGCGCAGGCGATAGGCCCGCTGCTTCAATGACACGCAGAAGCTCCTCCTGAACGTCATTGAACCAAGCTGCTGTCAAGTCTGTAGGCGCTACCCCGTTGGCAAGATCACCATCCTTGAAACCGTGTTTTCCCGGCCCGAAAAGATCGACCGCCTTGGTTGCTGTGCTAATTCGCTGCATGCTGTTCCTTAAATCGAGTAAGCGAAGGTGACATTGGTATGCGCGGGCTTGCGAGCTTCGAACGCGCACTCAATGGGGCTCGGTGCGTAGTCCTGCAAGGCTGTGCTGCAGGCGCTGTTGCAGGTCAAGAACCGCACATCGGCTGCCGGTCGGGGAATGTTGACCCGCCAATAGAATTGATCTGCACTGCCGCTCAGCGGTGTGTTGCAGTGTCCGGTGCAGACAAAGCGCGGGAACTCAGTGATCGTGACACCGGGCTCGCCCAGCAGCTCAGCCAAGCCTATGAAATACAGCCGCGATTGGCCGCCTAGCTCCACCAGCCGCTGATAGGCCGACCTGCGCCGATCTGGCAGCTGCTGGCCTTTCGGTGTGCACCCATCCGGCAGACCCAGCAGGGCCTCCCAGTCCGTTATCATGGTGGTGGCGCGCCGTGGGTCACACTGGATCAGCAGATCCTCCAGACGGCTTTGTGCGCTGATCAGCATCCCCGCCAGCGCCTGCAGCACTCTGGTAAACACGCTGCCTGGCTCCCGTGTAAGCCCCTCGCCTGGCGGCAGCAGCGCCTGCAACGTCGCCAACCACGCGCCAAGTGTCACGCCAAACGGCGTAGTTCGCTCATTGTCAGCAGGCACGTCGAATGTGCCCCGCTTGTCCAGCGCGGAAGTCAGGCTCTGCAGGGCTTCCAGCCAGTTGGCAAGGTTCACGCCCACGTGATTTCTCCCAGCACGGGCAATTGGCCAGCCGCGTGCGGCACATCGCCAGAAGGAATCAGAACGGTGTGGTCAGTTTCGCCAGAAGCAATCGAGATAGCCTCTCGAATGTGCGAGATCAATATGGTCCCACCAGGCACTCCCTCCCGGTTCAACAACGCCACCAGTTCGGCCGTCACAGCCGCCCGAACAGGCAGGGTATCAGGTACCAACACAATACTGAGGTTCAGCGGCTTGGCCACAGGTGCCACCGCGTACACCGTTGACGTCACAGGCCGCGCGGCGTCCAGTGCTGCTTGCACCTTGGCAACTTCACCAATATCGGGAATCGGTGATGAGTCGTCGTCCCGGGTGAACCGAACCACGACTGTCCCGTCGCCTTGCTCCTGTGGATACACCCAAGCACGCGTCACGCCAGGAACCTCTTTGGTCCAAGCCACGTAGTCGGCCGCGCAACCGCCCTGGGGCGGCTTGCGAATGCGGGCAAGAATGCGCGCTCGATACGGCTCATCGCCTTCGGCATCGGCACCGCCCACAGCAGCCGTTTGCGCTGTCGCTGTAGACGTGATGCCTGTGAGCGGAGACGACAAGGCCAACACTGAGTTGATGGCGGCGCTCCCGCGTTGCCCCGCCAACAAAGCGGTGCAAGTGATGTACACAAACCCATTCCCAATAGTTCCCTCTTCGGTCGTCGAGTACTGCGCGCCATCCACCCGCTGCAGGCTGGTGTCGATGGGTACCACCGCACCGTTGACGCCTGAAAACCGCACGGTCAACGTCGCAAAAGAAGCCGCGTTTCGCAGCACACCCCAGCGCGCCCCGTGATCGTCCAGAAACTCGCCCTCAGCTTGGTCCGGCCAATTCTGGAGGTTCAGCCATTCGCTGTATTTGTACAACGCGCTCAGTGCCCCTGCCATCACCCGATTGAGCACGCCAACGACGCTACGGCGAACACGGGCGGAAACACCCGGAAGCCTGCTTTCAAATTCAGCAGCACCTTGGTCGATCAGTTCGGCTAGGTCTGGACGTGCAAATGGCATAGATACTTTCTTCAGACCGCGTTGCTTGCCAACTGCCAGACCTGGGCAACGTCGTTCCACTCAAACCTGAAGTCGCGCGAATCCCCGTTCAATACCAGTTTCACAATGGCAACCATTCGACCCACTTTGGGCACGAATACAGACACAGCCATCGACACGATCAACTCATCGTCAATCATCCACTGCAGCGCTTCTTCGATGTATGTTTTGCAGCGTTGAACTGTGGCCGGGGTCTGCTTTTCTCGTGCCAGCAGCCAAAGGCGTGAGCCAAACTGATCCTGCTTGGCCGAATAGGCGTCCGCCCACCAGCCCCGCCTGTCCTCCCCCTTAGCCACCTCATGCGGCTGGGCCAGGCGATCACAAGTCAGCGATAGCAAAACCGCGCTGGCCAGCGTGGCTTCTTGGCGTAGGTCGGCATCGTCAACCAATAAGTCAAAAGCCCCAACGCCTGGATTGAAAGCCAATTTAGGGGCCGTTTTTGGCAGCGCCTGCGCCCGCTCACCTAACTCATTCAAACCCAATGAGGTCAACGTGTTCTGCAGGGAAATCAGCCAGACTCGCACGGCGGAGATCATGCGAAAGCCATTGAGAAATGAGTTGCCGAATGCATGGGACAAGTTTGCCGAAAACACCTTAAACGGAATCGTTAAGCCGTTTACTTCCTGCCCGGCTAAATGGGCTGCGTTGGCTGGCTGGTGGAACCGCCCAAATTGTTGTTTTCGTTGTGCGTGTGGGCCGTGTGGCTATCCCGCATCTGCGCCATGCTGCGAGCAGCGCCTGAATTACACAAATCCGTGATCTGCCCTGTCGCCTCGATGTCCGCCTCCACCCGCAACAGGGGTGTGCCGGTGATGGTCACCGGGTGGCCCGCGCCACGAATGACGATGCCGGTGCGAGTCAGGTGAACGACATGACCAAGATCATCATAAAGCGCCACCTCGCCGCTGGCCAGGCCTTTGATGCGGTAACGGCGGTCGTCCACGTTGACAACCACCGTGTGGCCCGTGCTGCCGCCCACAGCCAGCGCCACGCCTTCAGCACCGGGGTGGGGAACGCTGGTGTATCCGTAGTGCTGAAAATGCTCTGCATCGTCGGCCACTTGGTCGGCCAACACCGTCACTTGAACGCTCTGCAGCTTCGTGGCGTCATTCACCAGCCCGACCACCGCCCGGCTGACCATGCCGCGCAAACGGGCCGCCAGTCGCTCCATCATTTTGGGGCACTCCCACGCGGGTCACGGGGGTTGGGTGGCGACAATTCCCACAACGGGACAAACCCGCCTGCCTTCTTGTTTTTCTCGCTCTGGATTTTGTCGTTTAGCTTGCCCTTGAGTCGGCTGCGTGCCGCGCCGTCAATCAGCGTGAAGGCCTCAGGCCTGACAAAAACCAACTCACAGAGCTGGCCTTCTTCCGTCAACTGGTAGCTGCAGCTCACGATCAAAAGCTCCATGTCCAGACCCATCCGCTCACTGCGCACCTGGACCAAGGTGTTGGGCAGCCACAGAGGGCCTTCCTGGCCGTCTTTCCCCGTGCGCCAGCCCACTACAGTGCAGCGGCCGCGCTTGCCACGGCCCATCCGCACCTTTGCTTCCCATGCGGCCCGGCCCGCCAGCGCCTCCGCACTGGTGCCGTGCTCGGCCACCACCGTCAACGGCCGGTAGCGGTTGATCTCAGCGTCCGCAGCTGCGGCCTTGAGATGCGCGGCCGACGCGCCACTTTCGTCGTCATCACCCGGTACCTGAGTTTTCATGTTGATGATGCTGTGGCGCTCACGCCAGGAGTGGGTCGCGCCGAAGCGCAGCATGTTCACGCCCTCTGCCAACAACACGCCGGTGCTGGTGCTGCTGGCGGTGGTCAGCAGCAGATGGCCGTCGGGTGTACTGGTCACCAGCACGGCGCGCAGCCTGCAGGCGCGGTCAATGGCGTCAAACGCCTTTTCACCTTCCTCCAGGGCGTACCGTTTGAACACCTCGCCGGTGTCTGTGGCCACCACCACTTTGATGCCAAACGGCGCAGCAATATCGGCCACGATCTGCTCCAGCTTCACCCCCCGCCACTGGCCGGTTTTGAAGATGGCGCTGCAGTCCACCAGGTCGCCGGTCTTGTCGCGGCCTTCCAGGCGCAAGGTACTGGTGGTCGCGGTGCAATCAGGCTCCACCGTGTCGATGAACCCCGTGATTACCACGTCGCTGCCAAGCTTCACCACGCAGGCAAGCCCCGCAGGCAGCCCAATGACCGCATCGCTTCCGGGCCAGCGGGTGGTGACCTGCAGCGCAAAGCCGCCTGCAATTTGTTCCAGGCTGCGCTGGATCTCCAGTCGCTCCCAGCCACCGTAGATCTGCCCACCAACCTCCAGCGTGCAAAGGTTGGCCCCGTCCGTCACAGCAGCACCTCCAGCTTGGTGGCCGGCACAAATGCCGGGTTGCGCACGCCGTTGCGCAGCACCAGCTCGTCAGCCCGAGTGGCGTCCTGGTAAAACCGGTGCGCCACCACCAGGGCGGGCAAGACTGCGGTGGTGGCAAACGAGCCGCGTCGCTTCAAAAACTCCGACCGGGCGCTCACATCGCGTACCACCGCCGCGCGCAATGCGCCCAGCGCGCTGGCAACGGCTGGCGCAGGGTCATTGGTTTCCAGCTCCTGGTCTATTTGCACCAGCAGCGCGTCGCGCAGCGCGCGGGCCTGGTCCGCCGTGGCGACCAGATCAGCGTCTGCAATGGCCATGGCCAACGCACGGGCCTGGTTACTCAGCGCCAGACGGCGCTGCAGGTCTGACCGGGCGGCTTCATTGCGCAGGCTGCGGGCCGTGGACGAACCTGCACGGGCGGTTTGTGAAGGGCGTGTATTGCTTGAATAAACACTTTGCAGCTCCGCGAAGGCCGACAAGGGGCGGCGCAGCGCCTGGTTGAACTGTCCATAAATACTGCTTAAACGCTGCGCAAGCACCACCGGCGTCCTGATCAGCCCGGCCATGCTGCCCGTCAGCCCCGCTACCGCACCCACGATGGACGCCAGCCCTGACACGTCTGTGGCCCGGCGCGCCATCAGCAGCAGAGCGTCCACATCATGCTGCAGCGCCCGGATGCCCGCCACCGACAACACACTGGGTCCCTGGACCGAGTAGGACTGGCCGAAGTCATCCTCAGCCGCCTGGTCGGTGGCGTCGGCCGCTTCCTCGACCTTGCCGACTGTGCTGTCTTCGGCCTGCGGAAAGACGTTCTGACCAGCCGCCACAAACACGATGGAAAAGCGCGCAATACCGCCCTGCGCGGCGCTTTCCTTGACCGTGACGTAGTCCTGCACCGCCACGATCAGGCGGCCGTAACGCGGGTGAACCAACTCACCGGGCCCGGCCGTCTCAATCGCATTGATCAACGCGTCACGCTCGGCAAAATAGTTGTCACCCAAGACATATGCCTCTACGGCGTACTGCCGCGCGCGGCGGCCCAGGTCTTCAACATAGGGCACATCGCGCTGCGGATACTCATGCAGCACCGTGCGGCGGCCCACTTTCAGGTCGGCGTCCACGGTGTGAAACGGAATGCCCCGGAATTGGCCGCCCACCAGTTCGCGGCCGTCAGCCAGTGTGACCTTGCCCAGGTTGTCTCGCCAGCTCGCCATTTCAGTACCCCGCGCCAAGATTGGTTTGGCCCAGCGCCGCTTTCATGGGGATGCGTGGGCTGTTGCTTTTCAGATCGGTTTGCACATTCAGGCCTGGTGCGGCCGTGACCCGCACCGAGATCTCGCCTCGCACCTCAGTGGCGCGCAATGCCTGCTGCAGCGCATTGGATCCGGCCGCCGCGCCGCCGCCAATCAACCGCGGATCGTTGAAGCCGGAGCCACGAATGCCGTTACCCCCGCCGCCTTTTTGACGCGCCTCATAGGCCAGTAGACGCTGAATATCCTCATCACTGGTGTAAAACGCACCTGCCGCCATCGCCAAGGGCCCCAGCAACCGGCCAGCCGCCCCCAAACCCTTGAGCATGCCACCTGCACCAGCGCCCGCACGTGCAGCGCCTGCTGCACCTGGCTTGCCGCCCGCGCCGCCAGGCAGGCCACCCATGGGTGCACCGCCCGCGCCTCGCCCCAGCGCCAACGCGGCAAAGCCCGCCGCGCCTGTCAGTCCAGCGACGGCAGCCGTGGCGGCGGCAATGGCGGTGGTGTAGCCGGGGTACTGGGTCATCAAGTTGGTCAGGCCGTCTGCCACACCGCCCAGGGCTGGCATCATCTTGTCCATGGATTTCTGGAAGGCGATGTCCCGTGCGGCAATTGCTTGATCAGCCTTGTAGCTGGCGGTGTCGCTAACCAGGTCAAAGTTTTTATTGACGGCCGTGTCCGCGTTGGCCATGGCTCCTGTGGTGATATTGCCCACGCGTTCCTGCGCGTTCATGTAGCCAACCAAGCCCATCAGGGCCTGGCGGTCCTGAAAGACTTTTCCGATCAAGGTACCTTGTGCAATGTCGCCGACCGCTTTGAGTTTTTCGGTTCGGGCAGCATCGTTTTTAGCCGCCAGCAATTCCTTTTGCACCCGCTGGTAGTTTTTGTCTTTGCCGAGCTGGGTTTGAAGCAAATTACCCACCACGTCAATCGCATCCATGCCCTTCATCCGGCCCTCAGCCAGCTGCTTGGGCAGGTCAACGCCTAACTTTTTGAAGTCTTTAACTGTGTCCTGTGAGCCCAATTTCGCCAACAAATTGACGACGTTGTTTCCGGCCTCGTCCTTGGTGCCAGCGGTCACAACGGCAGCCTGGTTCAGCGCCGCCAGCTTGGCAAAGCCAGCTTCGCCGTACATGCCAACCGACTTGGCCGCCGCCATTTGTTGGGACAGCCACTTGGCCATGTCCTTGATTTCAAACCCACCGCTTTGTCCCGCGAACGTGGCCATGCCAAACATGCGGGCCATCTGTTCCGGTTTGATGCCCATGGTCTGGTTGGCGGCGATGGCCATCTGCGCAAAGTTCGCAGGGTTGGCATTGTTCGCGGTGGCGGCTTTGGTGGACTCACGCAGCAGCGGGTCAATTTCACCTGGCTTGAAGATGCCCGACCCCAGCAACAGGTCCAGGGTGTCCAGCGCACTGTCACGGGTGCCGCCACCGTATCGCACCGCGCCGGTGATTTTGGCGTCCAGTGCATTGCGTCCGGCTTGGCGGCCAGCCTTGTCGCTGTCGGCATAGCCGGTGTTGGCGAGGTACGCCAGGCGCAGGTCGTAGGCCATCGTCTTCTGCACGGTCGGCTTGACCAGGGCGGCCGCAATGCCCGTGGCCACCGCTGCATTGCGCACCATCCCACCCGCCTGCATCAGCCGCTGGCGGCCTGTCAGGCGACCCATTTCATTGGTGAGTTTGGTGATCTCGTCGCGGGCGGCCATGGCGGCGCGGCGCTGGTCGTTGAAACTGGCGGTACCGGAACGGGCCAGGCGGTTGTAGGCCGCTTGGGTCCGCTCAATTTCGCGTTGGATTTGACGCTCGGGCCGGATGCCCAGCGCCTCACGCGCCTGGGCCATTTTCTGGAATTCCTTGAGCGAGCCCGCACCCAGCTGCTTGGTGGTGGCCAGGGCGTCTTTAGCGGCCTTGGCCAGACCTGCTGCAGACCCATCAATCTTGACGCCGACGGTGTAGGTGGTGCTCATGGAATCAGTCGGTAGGAGGAAGGGGTTTGACCAACTCGGCGTAGGCCTTGAACTCGGCTGCAGGCAGGGCCATGATCTCGGCCCGACTCCAGTGCAGCGCCCGCGCGATCAGGGCTATCTGCATGCGCAGCAGCCCAGCGCGGGCGGCTAGGCTTCCCCCAGGGCTTCGGCCTCCTGCATGGCTTCACGCATCACATACCAGCTGCGCGCCCCCACGCCGTTGAAGTGACTGGCCACAAACGGGCCGGTGAACGTGCCAGCCCGCACCACCGTGCGGCAGGCCAGCGCCACATTAAAGGCGTTGGGACCCAGCGCAGGGTTGGCGTCTTTTTCTGCGTCCACCAAGTCCTTGACTGTGGGTTCGCGAATCTCGATGTCGGTGGCTTCTTGGCCGCCCACCTTCCAGGGCTTGGGCAGGGGCTTGATGATCGTGTCTGACATGGTTTCTCCGGTGGTTGATAAACGGGTTTCAGGTCAAAAGCCACCGCAGAGGGTGGCTTTTTCGGGGCGGGCGCTGGTTGGTCAGCCTTCCAAGCATTCCTCTGCGCCAAACACCAAGGACACTTCACCTTTGACCAGCTTCGGAGGGTCCTCGTTAAATGCATTTGTCAACGTGAAAACGCGGCCGGTGTCGGTCTCAAACGTCAGCGTGCCGTCTTTGAAGGCCTGAATGTCTTCCAGGCGCACATCGTTCGTCAGACTGACCTTCGCTGTCACTTTGGGCGCAACGATGGTTTCGACATAGCCGTCCACACCGCTGTCGCTGACAACCGCTTCACGTTTAATTCCGCCGGTCTCCAGCTCAGCGCCTTCCTTGCTGCGCAAGCGCTGCCCGTTGATCGTCAGAAATACTTTGCCTGCAACTTGCATGGTGATGGTCCCTTAAAGAATGAATTGAACTGAGGCCGCGAACACGCGGAACTGGTTGACCACGTCCGGCGGCAAGATGCAGTTCACCCGGTTGCGGTCCACCAAGCTACGTTCCACCACCAGGTCGGCTTTGAACTGTTTGAAGCCCTCCAGCACGCCCACCAGCTCCAGCTGTCGGGCTACGTCCAGCAGCTCGCTGCGGATAATGTTGGGCGTGGCTACTGGCTGGCCCGGCGCAAAGCTGGTGCCGTTGTCGGCCAGCTTGTGGCGCGGAAAGCGCTGCGCAATGCGGGCGCGGAAGGCGAAGCGCATGAAGTCCACAGTCCACTTGGTTTCCAGATCCAGGTAGCTGACGTCGTCAATACCGTAAGCGTTGGTCTGGTAGGTTGTCACCACACGCTCGATCAGCACATTGCCGCCCTGGTCCACGGTGAATGTGCTGATGCCGTCGCGCAGCAACAAATTGCGCTCTTGGCGCGTGAACTGGTCGGCCTGGGCGGGCGGCAACACGCCGGGCAGCACCAGGGTTTGAAACGGCCGGGCCGGGTCGATGGCCCCATTGAACTCGCACACGGCCGCCAGCACAGCCGCGTACTGGTAGACCGGTGTAGGGGCGCTTTTGACGCCCTGCACGGTGCTGTGCGGGCTGTTGCGACCGCTGCCGAAGGTGGTCAGTGCTGCGTGTGTGCCGCGCAGGCCCACAAACAGGTGACCGGCGCGCATGTCCATGCCGCCCCAGCGGGAGTTCAGCTCGGTCTCGATTTTCACGACGTTGCTGATGTCGTTGTACGGCGTGACCATGGTGTAAAACGCTTCCAGGCTGATGGCCGCCAGCGCGCCCGCCACGTCCGGGTTGCCCGCACCGGCCACGCCGGGGGCAATAGCCACCGTCATGCCGCCTGGCAAGCGCTCATCGGGGTAGTAGTTCAGGCGCACGTCGATGTCGTTGCCGAACTGACCTTTGTGACGTGCCGTCAGCGTCACCACACCGGCCACGGCGGCCGCAGTCACCGGGCCGTCCACATGGGCCGCCACGGCAGCGGCAATGGCTGCGGCAATCGTCGTGGCGGTGTCGTTCAAAGACACGCCCACGCTGAGCTTTACCCCGTTGATATACAACGCCACCGTGCCTGGCTGAGCACCAGGGGCCACCACCGTCAGCGTCTGGGTGGCCTGCACGCCTGCACCGGAGTCATCCAGGGCGATGGCCCACATGTCGCTTTCCTTGTTCGCGTTGCGGGCCACCAGCAGCATTTCATACAGCACCGAGCCACGGCCAAACAGCGTGGCGGCCTCTGCAGCACTGTTGATGCGCTGCAGTGTGTTGGCCGGGGCCGTGCCAGTGGCCAGCTTGTTGCCCACAAACAGCATGCGGCGGTTCATGGCGGGCAGGCCGCGCACGGCCTTGCTGTTGTCAATTTCGAGGTATTGGCCGGGCGTGCGGATGTCGATGGGGATGGTGGCAAAGGCAATGTTGTCGGGCATGTTCAATCTCCGTAAAAATCAGTTTTAAGCGGGCTTTATGCGGCTTTGGCCTTGGCGGGCAAAGTGGCTTTGGGGCTGGGCGTGTCCTGGTGCGGCTCCGTGCCGGCTGAAGGCAGCGGCAACTCGGTCACATCTCCGTCGGCAATGCGGCGCAGCCAGTAGCTTTCGGCGTTGACCTCTTCGCCGTCGGCTTTGAGATGGCCATTGACTGGCTTGCGTACCAGCAGGCCCGTGGCGGGTTTGATAAAGATGCGGTTCATGCGTCGGCTCCTGGCAGTTGAATGTCCAGCTGCGCATCGGGCGCGCTGGTGGAAAAGTCGGGCGGTACGGCCAGCCACTTGCGGTGCTCGGCTGTGCCCGCGTGCGGGGTGATGTCCAGGTCAACGTGGGCGTGGGTGAAGTCATCCAGTTCGTCAACGCTGCCGGGGCCGGTCCCACCGGCGTCAGCGCCACCACCTACCCCGGCCAGCTCGGCTTCGCCGTAATCAAAGCTCAGCTCAATGGGGTAGCTCTCCAGCGAGATTTCAACGGCGGCAATGCCCGCCGCGTCAAACACGTCGTCGTCCACCATTTCGCCCGCCACCACCTTCCAGGTCGCTTCACCGGCCACCTGGTCGTTCAGGGCCCGGATGGCCAGGGTGATCAGGTGGTCACAGCCGATGTCGATGCCATCCCCCTTGCGTGCCTGCTCGTGGCCGCGCACATTGCGCACCACACCGGCCACCGTGAACCGCATCGTGGCGAGGCTGTCCTGGACGGTGAAGCGGCCTGGCACCACGTACAGCGCGGGCGCGTCGGCGTGGTACTTTGTCAGCAGCTGCTCACTGGGCACCTTGGGCAGGGTGTCCACGGTGCGCACCAGGCGTTTGATATCCCGGTGACCGCGCAACCGAGTCAGCAAGGCGTTTTCACTGGCGGCCAGCATCAGGCACCGCCTTGGTTGCGCGCCGCCAGGTCCACTGCGTCGTTGGCCAGGGCCAGCATTTCACGGCCGTCCGCAGCGTTCACGCCCAGGTAGGGGCGGGCTGGCATGTTGATCGTGTGCGCCGCAACCGTGTAGCGCCGAGTGGTGGCGTTCTTGTGGCTGGCCTTGGCAAACACGGCCAGCCGTGCATCGCTTTTTTGGCGCAGCAGCACACCGCCCTTGCCTGTGCGCAAGCGCAGGGTGGAAGAAAACGCCAGCTTGTTGATCGTGCCGCCAAACTGGTGGATGGCTGCATAGACGCGGTTTGAGCCCCACTCGGCCCCGCTGGCGTTGGACGTGTGGCTGATGCTGCGCAGCAAGTGGGCCTTGAGGATCAGTGTTTTGCCGGGGCCTCTTTTCTGGGCACGCACGCTGGGCTTCCAAAACTTGCCGTCAGGACCTGCCTGATGGTTGAAGCGCAAGCGGGTGCTGCTTTCGCCGTAGTTGCCAATGGCGGCCCAAAGAGAGCGTGGGCTTTCACCCAGCGCCTTCATGCGGGTGAATGCTTGGCCCAGCGCCAACAGGCCGTCGGCCCGCGCTTCGATTGAAACGCCGCTCATATGAAACCCTGACTACGGTGGCGCGCCCATACTCGCTCACCGCTGACCAGCTCGGCACCGGCGCTGCTCACGGGCTGTTCGCCAGTGGCCGCGTCTGCGCCCAGGCTGACCGTGCCCCGGCTCACTTCGCCCAGCCACTTCACGTTGGCCGCGTGCCGGTCCTTGATCAGATCGGTGACCTGGTCGTCATACAGGTAAAACCGCGCCAGCTCGCACGCCACCCGCTGCAGCACGGCGGGCACCGGGGCCAGTGGCAGGGTGTAGCGGGCAGACAGGTAGCCATTGATGGTGTCGTCAGCGTCCATCAGCGCGCGCAGCACCACTGACATACCTGTCTGGGCCCGGGCGATTTCAGAAGGGGTGTGGCCGTCCAGGCTGGCACCAGCGGCCACCTTGCCCAGCAGCTCGCCCGTGACCATGCGCGGCACGCCCCGGTCTACGCGCTGCGCAATTTCAGCAGCGTCGAAGCGGGTCATAAACTCAGTGGCGTTGGCGTAAGTCATAGGGGTTTGAGGTTTAAGGAATGCCGCTGCAGCTCGGGCAGCATTCCTGAAAGCTCTTTTTCAATAAAGGCCAGCTGTTCAGCAACTGGCCTTTTTCCAAGCAACCGGACGGGTAGTTATTCCGTCTTGGGTGGTGGCTCGATTTCCACCACATGGCTGACCAGGCTGGGGTCGCCAGTGATCTGATCCACCTGTTCCTGGCTCAGCTCACTGAGCGGAATCACGCGCGGCTCAGCGGTGAAGCTATAACCCGCACGACGAAAGCTTGGCGGGCGGGCCGTCACTTTCAAACCTTTGTCTGCTGCGCCTGCAGCCTTGCTTTTTGCTGTTGCCATTCATTTGCTCCGATCAGTTGTGATGTTGTTGATTCAGTCGGCCCGGCCGATCAGGTCAACCAGGGGCACACCACCACTTCGGCGGTGTTGCGGTAGGTGTTGGTTGCGCCGTTGGCCAGGCGTTCTGCCATCACCACATCCAGCGCCGCCTTCTCGTTGGTGGGTGACACCAGCAGCACCTTGGGGGTAATGGCCAGCGGCTTGCCGTTGTCCGCTTTGAAATTCATCATGGCGGTGCGCGCTGCGGCGTAGTTGCCCATGTCCAGCGTGGCCTTGCTGGCAAACGCCTGCTGCCACAGGCCAAAGCCCACATTCAGACGGCCGTCGCAACCCCACACGTATTCCTTGCGATCAAACACGTTGTCATCCGTCGGTGCTGTTTTGCTGACAAACTGGTACGCCTTGCGACGCTGCAGGATCAGTGGCTTGAGCACCTTGCTCGTGTCCAACAGGTACCAGGCTGGTCCAGCTCCGGCCTGCATGTTGCTGACGCTGACTTCTTTGCCCTGCAGCCCGACAGGGTGGTCAACGTCGAAGAAGTACTGGCCGTCGTAGCAATTAGTGCTAAAACCCAAGCCCAACAAGCCAAACAGAAGCTCGTCCGGGTGCAGCGCCGCGTCCTGCCCCATCTGGGACATCAGCGGCGTGTAAACGCCGTACTGGTCATCGTCAATCGCGTTACGCGGCACGGCCACCGTGCTTTCAAAGTCCTTGTTGGTGATGGCGTAGCCATGGACCTTCAAGTTTTGGTACA
This sequence comes from Polaromonas sp., assembly GCA_046154065.1. Lineage (GTDB taxonomy): Bacteria > Pseudomonadota > Gammaproteobacteria > Burkholderiales > Burkholderiaceae_C > Polaromonas. The sequence continues at coordinate 29,894 of JBJXEI010000215.1, forward strand.
CGCGGTCGCCGATCCATTCACGCAACTTGGTCGTTGCACCCAGCCAGGCGTACTTTTCTTCACTGGTGGTCGACGGGACATCCATCGCGAACTGGGGCCACATCGGCTTGACCAGTTCAAAACTGTTTTTAAAGGCAGCTTTAAAGCCTTGGTTCAACATGGCCATGCTGGCCGGTGTCAGCGTCAAGCCGCCAAAAGCCAGGCCAGCCCAAGTCGCTTGGTCATTGGTAGGCATCTGCAAAGCCAGCACACCCATTGCCGCTGGCGGATGACCGAACAGCGCCGCGCCCACTGCTACCGCCACCGCTGTGGCCGCCAGCAAGCAAAGGCCAAGCCGTCCAAAAATACTGCGATTCATAAATTGCTCCAGGAGTTAAAAAAGGGTTTCAGAATCAGTTGAATTCGATCCAGACGTCAGTTGACGTCACGTCGCGCACCTTGCCCGCCACGCTGCGGGTGTTGGTGCCGCTGGTTTTGGCCACCGTCTGGTCGTCCACCAGGAAGCAGTCGCTGCCCACGTCGCCCAGCACGATCAAATCGCCAGCGGCCGAGTTGGCGAAAGGGAACCAGCCCTTGCGCTCAACCGTCACGGACACCGCCCCGTTTGCGCCTGCTGTGTTGTCCACCGTGCAGTGCGCCATACCGACGGCTTTCAGCGTGGTGGCGGTTGCGCCTTTAGTGGCAAAGTTGGAAACCGTCGAAATGCAGACCAGGGAGCCCGCAAAGATCTTGGTGGCCGCCGCCACCGGAAAGGCCACTTGTTCGCCGTTGCGGCGCTGTGTGTCGCGCTCTTGAGTCAAAGCCGTCATGTGCTTCTCCGTTAGTTGTTCAGGGGTGGGGGATCAGGCGGCTTGACCCGCAGCGAACTGCTCGGGGGTCAGGCCCATGTTTTTGCAGATCGCCAGCTGCTCGGTGGTCAACGTGGCCGCTGTTTGTGCGGGCGCTTGTCCGCCGGTCTGGCTTTGCCCAGCCAATGCGGCATTGCCCGGCGTGGCGGCCGCCATGGCCTTGAGCGTGGCCAAGTTGGCGGTGCCAATGTCTCGCCACACCTGTTCAACTGCGGGCACCAGCTTGCCTTCGGCCTTGGCCTGGGCGATCACCGCCTCGACCTCGCGCAGGTTTTCCGCGCCCTTGAGCGTCACGATCTGGCTGTTCAACTCGGCGATCTTGTCCACGCTGACGTATTTGGAGGCGTCGGGTGCGGCGGTCTTGAGCGTGGCGATCTGGGTGTTCAGCTCGGGCACGCTGTCAGCTTTCGCCTTCAGCACCGCCACGGCAGACACCGCTTCAACTTCAGTGGCGCTTTCAGTCAGGCCCAGGGCCTTCAGCAGCGCAAGCAATACAGGGTTCATTAAATTCTCCGGGGGGTTGTCGACTGAGTTTTGGGCCGTGTCGGGTTCGGCCATGGAAAAACGGGCGCTCAGCGCGGCCAGCTGGACCTCGTCCAGACCCTGCAAACCGGGGTTGTTGGTCAGGGCGGCGCAAACGATGCGCTGCACTTCGCCGGTTTTGGGATCAAAGAGAAATGCAGCGCTGATGTATTTGTATTCATCAGCCGCGATGAACTGCGTGGCACGGGCGGTCCAGCTCACGTCCGTGGCGTACAAGCCTTTACCGGGCCGAAATTCAACACCCTTGAACCAGCCTGCCGCCGGGGCTGGCAGGCCGTTGGTGTCGGCCAGCTGGGTCTGGTGTTCGTAGTCGATGACAAATTCGTTCGCGGCGCTGTTGGCCAGCGCCACCACGGCGGGCGCATTAGCCTCGGTCAGCTTCCAGGTACCCCAGGGCTGCGAGCGGCCGTCGGCAGCCATGAATTCCCCGGCAGGGAGCAGCTGAACTTCTGCGCCTGGCGTGGTGAGGCGAAAGTTCAGCGTGGCAACCTGGAGCCGGGTATGAGCGGGATTGCGTTTCATTGGAGCGATCGTCGCGCGATGCCGCTCTCCGGTCTCTTAAACCGGTTTATCTAGTAAGGGGTTTTACGCAGGTTTTTATGTGGGGTTGGCGCGGCCCGCTTTGAAAGCCTGCTGCTTGTCGTCCAGTAGCTTGTCCAGGTGGCTGCGCCTGCCGCCTGGTGGGTAGTTGAAGGCTGGGTCTACGCCGGTGGGCACCTGCATGATTTCACCGGTGCGCTGGTTGACCAGTGTACGCATGACCTCGGGCGGTGCACTGCCGAGCTTCAGACCTTCGCGGTCCATCATGCGCTGGCTGCGCTGGATGACATAGCACTTGCAGCCCCATTCTTTTATCGGAAAGTGGCGCGGCCAGAACGGGTCATCAGCCCGCAGCAGAACCCCCGCGTAGGCCAGATGGGTGTGGCGTGGGTTGGTGGAGCCGCTGCGCATGTATTCCAAGAAAGGAAACAGCTGCTGGTTGCGCTGTATGCGCTCCCACTGGCCTTCGCTGTAGGCCGTGGCCAGGTTGGCGTCATAGATGACTTCCAGGCGGCGCGGGCTGCCCAGCTGCACCAGCTTGGCTTGGCCGTCCAGCGGATCGACCAACTCCTGCTTGCCCCACCAGCCACGGGCCTGCAGCTTGGGGATCAGCGCTTGTTGAAAGGTGGCCAGGGTGGTGCCGTCAGCCAGTGCTGCATCCACATAACCACGGATCTCGGTCAGCAGGTCGATCTGCGTGACCTTGGCCACGGTGAATGCGGCCTGGTGCTCCTGCTGCCACACGTCACGGTAGTCAAACCCAATCCGGTAGCCTTTTTGCCGAAAAAAGCTGATGGCCTCCTCGGGATTGACGGCCTTCAAAAGCGGCGAAAGGTCAAATTTTTGGGCCATGGCCTGCCTCCGCCTCCAAAACGCAAGCGGCTTGGTGGGGTCGGAAGCCATTTGGACCCCTTAAAGACCCCTTCAGCAGCCTCCGTTTGGTTTTTTCCGGCCCCATGCAGCCAGCGGGGCGGATAAACGCTCCTACAGGGCTCATTTTTTGACCTGGTTGAGCTGGCCCCAGGCCCGCGCGGCGAATTGACCACGGGCCAGTACTTCGGCCAGGCGCTGGGGGTCAAGCTGGGCGAGTGTGCTTTCCAGACCGTCGCGGAACTCTTCCAGGCTGCTGGCGCTGGCCAGGGCTTGCTGAATGGGGGCGAGGGTGTCGTCCATCACCTCCTCCCAGTCCCCCAACATGCTGGTCATCAGACCGTCCAGTTCATCCGTCTCAGTGCCTGCCAGTGGCTGCGCCTTGAGCAGGGCTGCAGCGGGTTTCGCAGGGCGGGCGCGCTCGGCAAGCGGCAGGGTGTCTTCAGGGCGCGGCACGACCAGCACGGCCTCACCCTCTGCAGCAGCAGGAATTTTCAGCTTGCTGTGGGCCCAGCTGACCGGCACCCGCATGCCGATAGCCACCATTTTGGGCATGGCGTCGCTGTACAACTTCAAGTCTTCCGGGTCCTCGGTGTCAAACACGATGCTGGGGCAGCGACCTAGATAGGTCGCGCCCTTGTTGACAGCCAGGATGGGATAGATCAGATGGCGCTTGAGGGTGGCTGACAGTTGCTTGGCGTCCGCATTGCGCAGGTCGTGGCGCAGCTCGTTGTGGACGTTGCCCAAAGCCTGGGTGCCGTTTTGTCCTTCACCACTGGTCAGCGTGCCGCCCAGGATGGCTTTGGACATAGACCGCTCCATCAGGCTGATCATGGCGTCAAAGCTTTTGTTGTCACCCTTGGCTGCTTCCATGAAATCAATCTGCATGCCCGCCGGAATGATGGCGGCCGCGTCGTGGCCGATGTTGACCACGGCGCGCAGCAGGGTCGCTTTGTCTTCTTTGCTGGCGGCTGGGTTGTAGGTACCCAGGCGCATTGGCAGGCCGTAGATCTCCAGGAACTCGGCCAAGTCGCGCACAGCAAAGTTTTTGAACAGGAAGGGCCACGCCAGGATGCGGAACAAGCCTGAGCGGGCGATGTAGCCCGAGCGGGCCCGGTGCTGGTGCAGCACCCAGCCAAAGGGCACCAGCGCTGCGCCGTCTGCGCTGTTGTCGCGCAGGCGGATGGTGTTGCGGTTGCCGTAGGGCGTTTTGAACCAGCTTTGCGGCCGGTGGGTGGCGTTGGTGGGCAGCAAAAGGCCCTCGGTGTTTTGCCAGGTCAACTCCAGCGCGGCAAAGCCGTGGCCAATGCCGTCGGTCATGTCAAAAATCAGGTCTTCAAAATCCTGTATTCCAGCCAGCACCTCTTCCACAAAACTGGCCTGGCATTTTTCCGCCGCACTGGCGTTCTTTGGTGGCACCACTGCCCAGTCCAGGCCCTGCAGCGCCAGGCGGCGGGTCTGCATGCAGCTGTACAGATGGGCGTCTTTTTCCTCCATGTCCTGGAACAGCTCATGTTGGGCGATCAGGTCGCCTTGCTCAGCATCCTGCAGGATGCGCGCCAGGCGCGGCGGCGTCAGCCCCCGGCTGGGGTGGTTTTCAAACTCACTCGCCAGGTGGGCCACGTGGGCGGTTTGCGGCTCCTGCAGGGCGGCGCGCTCCAGCGGTTTGCCGAATTGGTCAAGGATGGCCATGGTGTGTGTTGTCCTGCTTTTGTAAGTCACCAGCCGCCGCTTTGGCTGGCTGCAATGTCGTCGTCGTGGTTGCCTGCAGGCAAATCCCAGCGGCTGTAGCGCGCTGGTGCGGCGTCATAGGCGTAGTCAGCTGCCCCGGCCAGCGTGCGGCTGGCAAACCAGGCCAGGCTGCTGGCAATGAAGGTGTCGCCGTGACGCTTTTTCTTCTGCGCATCTGCCGTGCGCAGGTCCGGGATCTGCGGGATGCCCTTGACCACCTTGGGCACGCGGTGGTCGGCCAGCACATCCGCGTCCATGGGCAGCTCAATCATGCGGTCTTCAAACGCCGCCTTGTAGGGGGGCAGATGCTCCAGGTACCACTGCTGGGTGGCCTGCACCATCAAAATGCGCGTGGGCCCGTAACGCTGGGCGGTTTCTTCCGCCATCTGAAAGCCCAGGCCGCGTGCGTCCAGGCCTGCGCCAATGAACCGATGCAGGTGGTCGATCAGACACCACAGGATCTGCAGTTGCTGTTTGAAAGGGATGCCCCGCAGCTCAATCATGAATGGGACATATCGCGTCAGGTTCTGGCGCTGCAGCAGGGGCGCGAAGGCGGACAGGTCACCGATACGGGCAAAGTCGCCGCCAACGCAGCTGGTCTCATGCTTGGGCAGCGCCTGCAGCAGCGGCAGCAGGTGCTCTTCACACCAGCCCAACACGGTGGCGATGCGTTCCTGCTCAGGCAGAAATGTGAATGACGGGGGCTGCTGGTAGCGCAGCACCGGCCAGCCGGTGCGCATTTGGCCTTCGACCAACTCACGCGTCAGGAAGGAGCCTGAGCCGTTCTTGGGCACGCAGTCCAGCTCTTCTTCGGCATCGTCGCCATAGTTGGCGCGTATTTTGGATTCCCATGCTGCCTGTCCTTCGACCGTCCAGTCTTCCCCGGTGCGCAGGCAAATGCGGCGGTACAAGCCTTCGGTCAAGGCTTCGCTGAATGTGAATCGATGCACAGAGTAGGGAAAGCGCCCGGCGCGTGTGTCCTTGATCAGCTGGTTGAACGGATTCTCATCCCCGTCATGCGTGCTGATGATGCGCAGGTCACCGCCCCAAATTAGCAGCGCCATAGCGGCTTTCAAAATCTCGCCCTGGGCTTCATGGAAGGCAGCTTCGTCCAGGATTACCCGACCTTGCTTACCGCGTAAATTCCGTGGTTTTGAGCTAAGGGCGGTGATGCGGTTGCCGCTGGCAAACTTGATGCTGAAGGCGAAAACGCTTTTCTTCTCTTCTCCCTCCAGCCACAGTTCTTCGCTGACATCAATGGCCTCGGCCACGCTGTTGAAGTGTTCAGCCCATTGGGCGCAGTCCAAAATGAACTCAATGGCCATGTCCTTGACATAGCCGATGTACCAGACGTCTTGGCCGTTGGCCGCTGCTGCACACAACACCGAGTCACATGCCTCCGCCCAGCTCAAACCAATGCGCCGTGACTTCTCGACTACCTTCACCTGGCTTTTGTCGGCCAGCCAGCGCTGCTGGTAAGGCAGCAGCACCGCAGGGGCGCGCTGATCAAACTTGTAGTTGGTGTCCAGCGCCAATTGCCGCATTTGCGGCGTGATGATGGTGGCCAGCGCATCGCTCATGCCTTCTTGGCCTCGGGGATACCCAGAATCTGGGTGCGGATCAGCTCGACCGTTTCGTCACTGAGCCCGGCTTTCTTCGCCGTTTTGACGACCTCAGTGGCCACTTTGGCCGCTTCCGTGGCGATCAGCTTGCGGATGGCTAGCTCTTTGTCCACCGCCAGTTTGTCGGCGCTGGTCACATCCTTGATGGCTTTACCCAAAAACATCAGGTCTTGCGGCGAGGCTTCGTCCATGGACCCCATGGTCTTGTACGCCTGCACCTTGAGCATTTCAGAGACCAGCCGACCCACGTCACCCTCGGGCTCTTTGCCGATCTTCTCAATCCATACCTTGGCCATCTCCTGGGCGCGACGGTAATCCTCCAGCTGTTCGCGGGCATTTTTGACATAGCGGCCGACTGCCGAGCGACTGGCGTCGCCGCCCAGGCCTTCGACCAGCCGCACGATTTCATCGATCGTGGCGCGGCCTTCACGCACGGCGGTGTCCACGGCCTGCTTGATGGCCGGGTCGAGCTGGGTGATGCTGCTGGGCCGCGACGGCTTGCGTTTGAAGGAGCTTTTATCGGTCATAAAAGCGCTTTCAAGGCATCGGCTTTTTGACACCAGGCACAGTAGCGCGGCCAGCGGCTGCGTCAGCACCACGGGTGGTCAGCGTTGCCAACGTCACCTCGCCAACCGCGCGCGCCGTCACCAGCGCCTGCTCAGCCAGCCAGGCCAGGTCCGTGCGCACCTGGTCAATGCTGGCGCTGTGGCCGTAGATCTGGCTGATGGCGTCGCGTAGCAAAAACGCGTTGGCGCTGTAGCCTGGTGTTACCAGCAGCACCAGCAGCAGGCTCAGACGGCGGTCTTCGGTAATCGCAGTTTGGAAGTTCATCGGGTTGTTTTCAGCAGATGTTCATGAATCAAATTGGTCTGGTGTTCCATGCGCTTAAGCAACTCGGCCTGGCCTTCCTGCCGAGCTTTGATGGCTGAAACGTCGTGGGCAATGCGCTGCACTTCGCGGTCGGTGGGCATGTGTTTAACGGCCTCCTCGAGCACAGTTAAACGATTGTTTTGGTCCTCATTGGCCAGGCCGCTGGCTTTAATAAAGCCCGCCAGCTCAGTGGCCACCGTTTTCACGGCACTGGCGTTGTCGTTGTCCTTGGTGCGCAGGTAGCCCCACACACCCAGCGCCACCAGGGCCAGCCAGTGCGCCAAGTCATTCAGCACCTTAAAGTTTTCATAATCAAAATTCACCGCAATTACCTTTCTGAAAGTGGCTCTATCTTTAAGCTGTTGTCATGCCCCAGCGGTTCTGACGGACCAACCGAACTTCATGACTTGACCGGTCGGGGCCGTGTTCACGTGAATCTGGAAACTCGTGGCCGTGATGGCTGTGATGTCCCAAGAGGTCACCCCGCTGGCTGACGGAATGGAGCCAGCGATCAGCGCAAAGTCTTCGATGTTTGGTGTGATGGGCAGGCCGTGGTCAACTTGCACGACTGTTTGGCCCAACTGCACGGTTGCGCTGCCTTTGTTTTTGGTCCGGTACCCAATCACGTCAATGAGCTTTTCGATGCCCGTGCCACCGTCGAAAATACCCGCCGTCGCATTACCGGTGACGTCGCCACGAATTGAGTAGCGGTCAGAGGCACCGACGCCAACACTCACACCGTAGCGCTGCGTGCCGAAGCCCAAGGTCTCACCGGCCTGCACGTCCAAGTGAAAGTCAGTTGCGCCTGCCTCGACCTGAATACCGTCGTATGCGTTGGGCGCACTGGTACTGTTCCCCGCTGCGGCAAAGCCTGCGGACAGTCGAACGTTTTTAGCCAATGCTGAAATGATCAGCCCAGCCTTGGCGCAGTTGACTGCACCACCGCCGATAAAACGGATGTTCTCAACACGCTCAAGAACACCGCCATGGTTGGGCCGATTGCTCAACCAGCAGGAGATGAAGTCGAACTCGACCGAGTTGTTCCACAAACCCCCCTCGTCTGCTGAGTCAAAGTAAATGTTGGTGAATTTGTTGTAGGCAGGGCGGTTGCCAACGGCGTACTGTGACGCGTCGGTTGTCATGGAGTAAGTGCCGCCAATGACGTCACCGTCGCTCAAAATAAAAGCTTCCACCTTGTTGAACAACCGAACACCGCCCAAACGATGGCCGACGACTTGCGAAGCGAGTGTGGCGGTAGCGCCGCTGACACTGCCAGTGATCGTTTCACCGGGCAGGAAGTTTTTGTCAAACGCATGGGCACGAATCAACGTGCTGGTCAATTGGTCAAACACCACGTCCACACTGCCGGCCACTGCGCCGCTGACAGAGCCGACCAATGTGTCTGCATCGCTGAAACTGCCTGAGACGCCCGTCAACGTGAACCGGTCAAGAATGCAAACGATGGTGAATTTGCTGGCAAAAACATCGTTCAAATCGTGCGCATAAAGGCCGATCTCAAAGCAGTCGTAAATATTGAAATCGTGGAGCGTGCTGCCCCCGCTGCCTTGCGCTGCTTCAACACCAATAAAACCGCCGTTGATGACAAAGTCGTCGGTCTTTACCAACGCATCGCCTAACTTGAGGGCGGTGCCGCTGGTGGGCAGCACGGCCCTGTCGGCCCAGCCAATCTTCATGCCGATCAGCCCACCGCCAAATTGGTCCGTGAAGTGGATGCCGTTGCATGCTGACGTCGTGTACAGCAGCGCCGACGAAAAGCGGCCATAGCCTCTGATTCTCTGGCCTTTGGCTGCCAGCACCGGCGTTGCGCCCGTGATGAATAAATTGCCATGCACCCAGCGAACATCACCATGGCTTCGTGTCGCGTCCATGGCTTTTTGAATCAAGGCCAGCGAATCGACTTGCACATCGGTGTTGTCACCCGCGAACCACTCGACCTTGCATTTTTTGAGACCAGCGACCGCCCCAGCGCCGTAAAAAATCTGCTCACCCCCGTGCGCCTGCACCTGCTTATGGAATGTCACCGTGACGCCAGCAGCAATCACAAGCCGCGCACCCGCCATAAACGTCACACGCTTGGTAAATGTCAAATTCGCATCAACCCGATACGCGCCTGCCACCAAGGTGGAGGGTCCATGCTGGTCTGCTGCCCACAAGCCAGCCACCGCAGAGATGGACGCTGCGCCCGACTGGATGTCGGCAATCAGTGCCGCGTTCATGCGGCGCAGCACAACATTCGTTTCACCCAGCACTTGCTGCAAGGTGGTGGCGACTGCCCCGTCGCCTTCGGCAAGATGCCCCGTTAGTTTTGCACCATCAGGACCTGCCAGCAATGACGCCCGCACCTTGTCCGCTGTCTCCGCCTCTGACGCTGATGCGGCGGCAGCAGCGGACGCCGCTTCAGCCCTAGACAGATTTGCCGCAACTGCGTAAGCCGCTGCTGCGGATGCAAACTGTTCTACAGCCGCGCTCTTTTCCGAGATTTCCTCTGCCAGAACTGAGGAAGCACGCACCAGCGATGCGAGCTGTGTTTCAACGCTCATATAAAGCGTCCGGGGTTTGGTTCACAAAATCAATCAGATGCTGGTGTGCGAGCCGGTTGGCGGCGCAGATCTGGGCGTTGGCGGTATGGTTGTCCCAGGCGTCGTTGATGGTGACTGCGGTTGCAGCAGCACAGGCGGCTGGGGACGTATCAAGAGCGCCGCAGGCACCGGCGGGCTGGTCTGAACCCGTAAGGGCCGTGTTCCACATCCAGACAGCGCCAGCAGACAGAGCATCAGACTGCCCGCGATCAGCATCGCCGTGCGCGTCGGCGCGCTCGGCCAGTCCACCATCGCCGCCAGGAGCGTGAACACGAACAGGGCGGCGAGCAAGCAAAGGAGTGCGATTTCGTAGGTCATTGAACTGCTTTTCAAACTGTTGGTAATTGCTGGTGTGCTGCCGCTGGACGGCGATCAGCTCGGCGGTGGCAGCGTCGCTTCGTGCAACTTCGGCCCGGTACTGTTTGTCCGCTGCGCGCTCGGTCACAGCCTGCTTGGCCAGCCAGGCGTTGTTGCGCTGGTGGTCGCCAGCCCAATACCCCAGCGCGGCCAGGGTGGCGCATACGACCAGGCGGGTAGACCAGCCAGCCAACAACCCGCTCATTTGGTCACCGCCATGGATGTGATGAAGCGCAGCGCGGCGTTGACTACGGGCAGGCCAAAGGCCACCCAAGCAAACAAGCCGCCAGGCAGAAAGCCCTGCAGCACATTGAGCTGGGCTTCGGCGGCGGCCAGGGCCAGCACCAGGGCGTTGACCCACAGCGTGCGGGACTGCCACCACGGCTTGGTGGGCAGATCGGTGGCCTCGGTCATGGCTTGGCCTCACACACTTGCGCGGGCAGCGGCTCCATGCCGCGCGCCAGCCAGGCGGCCACATCAAAGCCTGGGCAGGTCTTGGTCCACTCAAAAGGCTCGACCAGGCCGTCGCCATCACCGTCGGGGCTAAGGTCGCGGTGGCCACACACGCCGCCCAGCATGGTGTAGCCCAGCGGGTTGGTTTTGTCCCGCACGCGGCGGGCGGGTGCAAGCGGCAGCGTGAAGGTGGTGCCCAGCATGCTGACCACCTGCTGCAGGCTGCGCCATTGGGCGGTAGTGTATTTCGCGTCACGCTCGGCACCGCCCACCAGGCAGATGCCGACTGAGCGAGCGTTGAAGTTTTGTGCATGCGCGCCGACTTCGCCCAGGCCCCGTCCGGACCAGACCTCACCGGTCAGGTCGATGACGTAGTGATAGCCGATGGATGGAAGTTGCGAGCTCAAAGCACGAACCGCCTCGGCCTGGCGCTTGAAGCCACGCGCCGCGTGCCAGGCGTTGATGACCTTGGGCGCATTGAGATAGCCGGGCGTGCCGGGCAGGCCCTGCCCAATCGGCTTGCCACTGGGCGTGGCCGCACAGTGGATGACGATCAATTCAACCGGGCGGGATGGCTTGCCGACTTCACGAGCCAGCGGCGTGGGGAGGGGGGTGTTTGCGAGCATGGCGGGATGATCCCGCGTGCGCGCGTGCTGGTCTTCTAAAGCGTTTTAAGCTTTCAATTTGGCTTCACAGTTTGAGCGTGGCTTTAATCGGACTCCAAAGTCGGTCATTGGAACTACTCCAGGTTCGACTTACTACGTCAGCGCTGAAATGTTGGTAGCGCTTGGTTGCGAGGAGCAATAAGAACACAAAGAAAAACACCACCACAGCGCTGATGAACCCAAAAACTAAAAACATCAGAACTCCGGCGCACCCTAAAAAGGCAGCCACCAGCAAAGCCCAAAGCGGGGCACTCGCTTCGGTTCGGCCTGTAATGGTTGTTTTTGTATGCCAAAAGTTGAACGGCTTCGACACGCTAATTTTGCCCTGCACCGCCAGAAAATGCGCAACGTCGGGGTGCAACCAATCATTGGGAGCACCACAAGATGGACAAATTTCAGCTACGCACGCGATTGGCTTTTTGCAAGTTTTGCAGTCAATCAATTCGTTCATTTTGAACCCTAGTTAAACGTCACACCACCCCATCGAACGCGGCCAATCACCGCAAAGTCGCGGTCCATGTCTTCGTTTGACTTGATTTCAAACGGCTCGTACTGCGGGTTGTAGCTGCTGACATGCAGCACTTTGCCCGGCATGCGCTGCAACTTCTTGACCAGGAGCGCTCCATCAACGCGCACCACGTGCACACCCTCGGTCATCACCTCGCGGTCACGCAGGTCGGTGAGCACTGTGTCTTTAGAGCGCAGCCACGGCTCCATGGACGAACCAGCAACACCAGACATGGCCAGCTCGTTGTGGGAAATGCCGAGCTCGTAGCGTATGAAGCTGGCGTCAAACGGGCGCATCGCCACCACCGACTCCAAATCATTGAACGCGCCATTGCCCGCCGAGACGCGCACATCGAAGTGGGGAACGTACACAAAACCGTCAGCCTCCACGGCATGAATGCTTCGGTCTACGGTCTGTGCGGAGAGTGCACCGCTGGGAACTCCGCTCATCAACCGGGCGGGCGTGGTGTTGTAGGCCGCTGACATGACCTCCAGCTCAAAAGCATCGGGCAGTGACTCGCCTCGCTCAATGTTCCAGATCGTGTTTCGGTGCACACCGATGAGTAATGCAACTTCGTCGATGGCGGTCGCACCACGAGCGGCTTTGCAACGATGTCCGAATTCACGCATGTACTGCTCACGTGCGGAGGTGCGGATGTCCTTGACACCTGCCTTATCCGATGCGGCCGCCGCGTGGTGCAAGTACCAGGCTACAGGCTCATCAGATGGAAAAGGCTTAGCGTAGCCGGACTCCGTAGACGCTGTTTCTTTTGTGTTCATGAACACTATTTTGTGTGGCGCGATAAAAAAACGCAAACCAGAGTTTGTAACCAGCGTTTAAACCACTGAATTAAGGGCACGACACAAAAATAACAGCACAAAGTGGTTGACTGGCGTGTGTTTGTGTTCATAATCATGGGCATGAACACAAATAAAGCAGCATCAGCACAAACTGATATGCATCCAGCCGACGTGATCGCGGCACTTCGCAAACGCGGCACGAGCCTGCGCAAGATCGCACTGGCCAATGACTACAGCCATATCCAGCGCGTTTTAACTAGCCCATGGCTGGCCGCTGAGCAACTGGTTGCCAAGGCGCTGGACACCGCACCGGAAGACATCTGGCCGTCTCGCTACCTGGACCCGGCCAACCGGGCCCTGGCTTTTCAGCAAACCCGCAAGATCCGCGTGACGATGCCGCGCAAGCGTCGGATGCAATCTGCTGAGGTCCGCGCATGACCTGGCTTGCAGCGTCATCGCTGGCCGGTCTGCCGGGCTTGCCCGGCACACCACGCAATGTGCTCAAGCGCGCCCAAACCGAGGGGTGGGCAGCGCGGCCACGTGAAGGCCGAGGGCGCACGGGCTTTGAATACCTGAGCACGGACCTGCCGCTGGAAACGCAACGGGCCCTGGCTGTAGGCGCAGCCGGTGCCATCAAGCCCGCTGTTGATGCCCTGGCTGCAGGCAAGCAGGCCCGACAAACGGCCCAGGTGCAGGCCTGCGCCTCCAGCATGGCGAAATACGGCATCACGCTGGAAGCCAACGGGGCGTTTGACCCGGCGCGCAACCCCAAGCTGGATCTGTTCCAGCGGTTCGAGGCTTACCACGCGCTGCGCGGCACATCGGTGTGGGCGGCAGTTTGCGAATTTGTGCAAGTCTGGGGCTTGGGCCAGATTGACGCCCACCCCGGCACCCGCCTCGCTTACCCGACGCTGCCTGCCAAAACGCTGGACAAGTGGTACCGGGCCTGGCGCACTCAGGGTGTTGAGGCGCTGCTGGAACGCAAGCCACGGGCAGACAAAGGCCAAAGCGCTTTAAAGCGCGACGACGACCTGCACGACACCTTCTTGGCTGCGCTGGCCGAGATGCACGACCCGACGGCACGCCAGGTGCAGCGGGTGATCCGCGACCAGCTGGGGGCTGAGCGCACGCCACCGACGAGCACGCTCAAGCGTTGGCTTCGGGACTTCAAAGCGACGAACGCCCCAGCGCTGCTGATGTTCAAAAACCCGGATGGCTACAAGAACAAGTACCGCACCGCGTTTGGCAGCCAGAGTGATGGCATCACCCGACCCAACCAGCAGTGGCAGCAGGACAGCACGATTGGCGACGCCCAGCAGCGCGCCGACCTGGCCTTCAACCTGGTGGACGCGGGCACCGGCGAGGTTCGCCGCCACGCCATCATTGCCAGCATCGACGTGTTCACCCGCCGCGCCAAAGTGGTAGTGGCCCCCACCAGCAGCTCGAATGCGGTGAAAGCGGTGACCCGCTTGTGCATTCAGGCTTGGGGCAAGCCCGAGCAGATCAAAACCGACAACGGCAAGGACTACACGGCGCAGGACTTCGACTTCGCCCTCAAAAGCCTGGGCATTGAGCACCCGCTGTGCACGCCCTTCAGCCCGGAACAGAAGCCCTACGTGGAGCGCTTCATCGGCACGTTGATGCATGACTTGTTCCCGATGCTGGAGGGCTTCGTGGGCAAGTCCATCGCTGAGCGCAAGGCCATCGAATCCGCCAAGAGCTTTGCACAGCGCTTTGGCCTGGGTGGCATTGACCTGCGCATGGGGGCGCAGCAGCTGCAGCGCGTGATTGACGGCTGGCTGGACGAATACCACGACCGGGAACACAGCACGCTGGGCTGCAGCCCCAATGAAATGGCGGCACGCCACACCAGCAGCGTGGTGCGCCTGGATGACCGGGCCCTGGACATCTTCCTGATGGCGGTGGCAGGCAAGGGCACCCGTGTGGTGGCCAAGCGGGGCATTCCGCTGGGCAATGCCTGGTTCAGCGCCGCTGAGCTGGCGGCCCATGTGGGCAGCACGGTGCGCTGCAGGCAGGACGAGCTGGACCTGGGCACGCTGCATGTGTTTGCCATGGACGGCAGCTACATCTGCAAGGCGCTGGACCACACGATGCTGGGCATCAACCGGGGCGAGCTGGCAGCGAAGGCCATGGCGATTGAGAAGGCCACGATCAAACCGATGGTGGACCAGCTGCGCAAGTCGATGAAAAAGCGGCTCACACGGCAGGCCGTGCAGTCGATCTACAGCGAACGCGAAGCCGCTGCAGCTGACCAGGCCACCAACGTGCACCGCCTGGCACCGCGCACGGTGCAGCACACCACGCGAGAGATTGACTCGGTGCTGGCCCACCTGGACACATCCGCCCAGGACCTGGCTCGCCAAACCGCTCGCGCCGCGCTGGACAACGAAGGCGCGGCACCGGTACCAGCCCCACAGGCCGCGCAGGTGCTGCCGCTGACCAGCGCCAACCCGATCAACCGCTACAGCGCCTGGGTGCGGCTGCAGGCCCGCAAGGCTGCAGGCGACGCCATCAGCGCCCGTGAGTTGGACTGGGCCGCCAGCTACCAGGGCAGCAGTGAATTTGACAGCTGGCACGAGCTGCACGAGGGCACTGACCCGATGGAGGGCACTGCGACCGGCTAACCCGCCTACCGACCCCGAAAGAAAAAGCCCGCATGCGGTTGCAACGCAGCGGGCTTGAAGAGTCCACCAAAAACGAGTCTGAGGAAGACAAAGGAAAGTGTATGACAAAGCCAGTAGACAACCAAACCGAGCTGTTCCAAGCGGGCCAGCACGTTGCCAAGCTCACCAATGTGGCCTTCGCGATCGAAGCCATCAACCAGGTCACAGACGTCAACGATCTCGGAGCCCCGCACATGGCGGTGCTGTACGGCCCGCCGGGCTACGGCAAAACCCAGGCTGCCATGTACTTGGCACACCCGCAGGGCCGCAATGCAGTGTTTGTGGCCATCCGCATGTTTGACACCACCAAAACCCTGGCGCAGCTGCTGTGCCTGGAGCTGGGCATCACCACCAAAACCCAGTGGCCGGTGGCGACGCTGTACGAGCAGATCGTCAAGCGCCTGCAGCAGCTGGGCCGCCCGCTGGTGCTGGATGAGGTGGACTACATTGCGGAAAAGTCAACCATCGACTTCATCCGCACGATTCACGACAACACGACAGTGCCGATTTTCCTGATCGGTGAGCAGGACCTGAAGCGCAAGCTGCTGAGCCGCCATGAGCGCTTCCATGACCGGGTGCTGGTGTGGAAGGAAGCCGCCCCCTGTGACGCCCACGATGTGCGCAAGCTGGCCGCGCACCACGCGCCGGACCTGACCTTCACGCCCGACGTGATTGACGCGCTGGTGGTCAAAACCACAGGCGTGGCCCGCCGCATCTACAACGAGCTGAAGGCGCTGCGCGAAGAGTGCAAACGCGCGGGCACCGTGACCCCGACCGCAGCCATGCTGGGCGCACCTGCCCGCAAGGGGGTGCGTTGATGCGTCAGCCGATTAACGTGGAATTACGGGCTCTTAAAACCCCGCGTGAACGGGTGTGGGAGGCCATGCTGACGCTGAGCGCGCCGCCGCACCGTGGCAGCTTCACCAAAACAGCAGTTCAGGACTACTGCGAGCCCATGGTGACCTGGACGGGCGTGGACGACTATTTCAAGGACCTTGAAAAAGCCGGGTACCTGAAACGTGTGGGCGGCAGCGCATCCGCACCTGGTGTGGTGGGCACGCCGATTGAGTTTGAACTGACCCAGCGGCCCGGTGTTGCGCCGCGTGTCAGCGACCGAGGTGCCAAAGTCACCCAAGGCAGCGGCACCGAAGCCATGTGGCGCGTGATGAAGATTCTGCCCACGTTTGACTACCGCGATGTGGCGGAAGCCGCCACGCTGGGCGATCTGGTCATCAGTGCGCAGACGGCCAAAAGCTATGTGGTTCACCTGGCACGGGCGGGCTACCTGGCCACGGTGCGGCCGTCCAAGCCGGGCACACCGGCCCGCCACCGCCTGGAGCGCAACACCGGCATGCATGCGCCGTGCATCACACGCCTGAAGGTGGTGTTTGACCGCAACACGGGCGAGTTTGCCGAGCTGCAGACAGCGCAGGAGGTGTGCGATGGCCTTGAGTAAATCTGCCCCCCGCGAGTTTTCAAAACTGGATGCTGATGTCAAGGCCGCGCTGCGCGCCGCTGTGACCCGCTTCGGCTCACAAACCAAAGTGGCCGAGGCGCTGAGCGTGACTGGCCCCGTGGTCAGCATGCTGCTGGCCGACAAGTACCCCGGCTCGGTCGAGCAGATGGCGCAGCGCATACGCGGCGAGTTCATGGCTGAAACCGTGCTGTGCCCTGTGATGGGCAATTTGAGCAAACGCAGCTGCCTGGACAACCAGGCGCTGCCGCAGGCCTTCACCAACCCCGTGCGCGCCGCCTTGGGCCGCGCTTGCAAAAGCTGTTTAAACCGAAAGGACTTGTCATGAGCAGGCACGTTTATTACCCCAGCCCGATCCCGACCACCCCCAGCCGCCGCCAGCGCGTGCTGCACGTGATCCGCTGGCTTGTGTTGTTGGGCATGTTCGCCCTGATGGTGGCGGGCACGGCTGCGGTCATTGGCCGACTGGCCTTTGTGGACCTGCAGCTGGACAACGTCTTCATGCAGGGCATGAAAGCAGGCGCGACTATGTGCGCAAGGGACGTTTGACCATGACGACCCACAGCCCCTACAACGCCAAGATCGTTGCGCACCTGGTCAAGCACGGCCGCTGCACGCTGGCCCAGCTGGACACGGTGTTCAAAGAGCCCAAATCGTTCTATATCAACCCGCTGAAAGACCTGCAGCCGCGCTCTGAATGGCTCAAGGAACGGATCGCCTGCCTGCGCAAGCTGGGCCGGGTGACCATGGTCATTGATGCGGACGTGGTGTATTTCGACGCCACCAAGGCGGATGCCACCCCGGCACAGCCTGAGCTGCCATCCGATGAGCTGCCTGACACCGCCCGGCCTGCGCCGTCGGCTTCATATGACTTCCGCGCCACCAACTATGTGCCCAAGCCCTCAACTGGCTACCGCCCAGGGTCGCTGGACTTCCTGAGCTGCCCCAGCGTAGCAATGGGCCGAACGGTGGACTACGCCAGCAGCCTGAAACCTGCACGCGGAGGCCGCCATGGGTAACGCCATCACGTCCGACGTGCGCGCCCTGTGGCTGTTTCTTCGCAGCGATGGCGGCTGGTGGACTGTGTCGATGCTGACGCACCACTGGCGGCCTACGTTTGCGCTGTTTGAGGTGCAGGCCGCTATCGACGCGCTGGAGGCTGGCGGCTTCATCGACAGCAAGCCCCAGCTCAACAGCCGCAGCTATTGCTTCACCAGCGACTGCAAATCCCTGCCCGAGCTGCCCCCCATTGCATCCAACACCACCCCAGGAGACCAACTGTGAAACCACATTTTGAAGACCCGGCGCTGCAGGCGTCGTTTGAGAAGGCCCGAGAGCTGGCGGACCAGCTGTGTGAGCAGCTCAAGGACGAGCCCGTCTTGGCGCAGCTTGATGCGCTGATGGCTGCCTATATCAAGACTGGGGATGCCCACGGTCAGCTGGAAGTGGTGGCCCACGGCCTGCTCGAGCTGGGCGGAGGCATCTTGTTTCGCTGCTTGAACGCCAAACGCGAAGCTCGCTTGTCGGTACCTGCCTCTGCCCAGCCTGTTGACCACCACCCAGCCCCATCCACCCGCCAGTAAACCCACTATGAAAAACGAACTCGAACCCATCGACAAAGCAGCCCTGAAACTGCGCCAGGCACGCGACCTGCTGACCGAACGCGCCACGGCGCTGAGCGACGAGCTGGAAGCCGCCAAACGCAAAGCCATGCGCGGTCTGCGTGCCAGTGTGGCCAGCGTGGCACAGGCCCAGGCCGAGCTGCTGGCGCACATTGGCGAAGCGCCGCACCTCTTCATCAAACCCAAGAGCATGGTGCTGCATGGCCTGACCTTCGGCTACCGCAAGGGCAAAGGCTCCATCGAATGGGATGACGACGACCAGGTTGTGAAGCTGGTGCGCAAGCACTTTCCTGATCAGTTCGAGGTGCTGATCAAGGTCACAGAAAAACCCATCAAAACCGCGATTGGCAACCTGTCAGTAGCCGAACTCAAAAAAATCGGTGTCACGGTTGAAGACACGTCCGATGTGAGCTTTGCCAAGGACGCCACCGCCGAGGTGGACAAGCTGGTCAAGGCGCTGCTCAAGGGCGCGGAAGAGGAGGCAGCAGCGTGAGGCTCACATCCTTTCAGATCGCCAAATCCAGCCAGGGCTTTATCGGTGCCAATAACCGCCCGGCCTGCCGCAACTGCAAACACATGTTGCCCGAAACCTTCATGTGCGCCCGTGGTGGCTTCTTCACCACCAGCTGGGCCGTGTGCGAGCTGCACGCCGCAGGCCCTGCAGCCGCCCGCGCCAAGCTTGCGCCCAGCATCCTGGCGCGGCTGTCCGAGAAAAGCAAAAACATTTTGAACCGAGGTGCCCCATGACCATCGCCGCCCAGCCACCCTATAGCCCAAGTGAACAGCCCATCGTGACAGCAGGCCATCAGGCCCGCCGTGATGGTGTGGCCATCACAGAAAACCCGCACCCCGCCGTGTGCCCTGCCAGCCTGCGCAGACACTGGCTGTGGGACCAGGGCTGGTACACCGAGGATCGTGATGTCCAGGGAGATGACGCGTGAGCGCGGT
>JBJXEI010000216.1:0-42485 GCA_046154065.1 Polaromonas sp.
TCTGCCCTTCAACCAGGCCGCGCATCACGCCCACGTGGTTGGTCCAGCCGATGCTGTTGCACCCAACCAACTTGTCGGCGTCGAACTGCAGGCTGAGGTGGCGGCCGGCCGCCAGGTCGGTCAGCTCGACATGCTGGCCGCCGGGCACGCCGTCCCACAGGCCAAAGCTGGCGCTGATCAGGCCCAGGGTGTCCAGCACGTTGATCTGCGTCACGCCGCGCAGGCTGGTGCGCTGGCCGACCATGTTCAGCGCGGCCACGCGCGCCTGCTCGGCCGCGTTGGGCTGGATGGCACTGACCACCGTCTTGCCCGTCATGCGGTCGAAGGCCTGGGCGCAGTCGCCAGCAGCAAAAATGCCAGGCACGTTGGTTTCCAACTGGGCGTTGGTCAGCACGCCGCGGTCGCACGCAATGCCGCTGCCTTCCAGGAAACCAATCGCCGGGCGCACGCCGGTGGCGCTGATGACCAGGTCAGCCAGCAGCGTCTGGCCGTTAGACAGCCGCACCTGCATGGGCTGACCGGGGGTAATTTCTTCGACCTTGGTGCCGGTGAACACCGCTACGCCCTTGGTCTCACACCAGTCCTTGATCATGCCGCCCGCCGTCGGCCCCATCATGCGGGGCACCATGCGGTCGCCCATCTCGACCACGGTCAACTCAACCCCGCGTGACGCCAGCGCTTCCATGATGATGCAGCCGATGAACCCCGCGCCCATTTGCAGCACCCGGGCGCCGGGCTGGGCCAGCGCCATGATGTGGCGCGCGTCTTCCAGCGTCCAGCACGGGTAGACCCCGGAGCTGTCGATGCCGGGGATGGGCGGGCGCACCGGACGGGAGCCGGTGGCGATCAGCAGGCGGTCAAACTGCAGGGACTCGCCACGCTCCATTGCTATTGTTTTTGTAGCTACATCGACATGCTTTGCCTTGGCCAGAAGGTGGTTGACCTTCAAATCAACCAGATGAGCGGCGTTTTTGCGCAAATAGGTGCCCCGCTCGTCGATGTTGCCCATCAGCAGGTAAGGAATGGCCATGCGCGAATACGGCGGCTCGGCCTCGTCGCCCACCAGCGTGATGGTGTCCAGCGGGGCGTGTTTGCGCAGGGTCTCGGCGGCAATCAGGCCCGCCGGGCCTGCGCCCAGAATGACGTGGTGGGTCATGCGGCCACCGGGGTCAGAGACCGAGCCGCTCGCGGGTGGCGGCGGTCGGCCGGCCTTCGGTGTCCCAGCCCCGGGCTTCGTAGTAAATCGGCAGCATCTCGGGCAGCATGCTGACCTTGCCTTTGGCGGGGCCGGTTTTGGCGGCCTCGGTCAGCAGGCGTTTGGGCAGGGAGTCATCGGCCTTGGTGAAACCGGCGGCGTTGTTGAACTCGCGCTCCATGTTCCAGATGCGCTCGCCGATTTTTTCCAGTTCCTCGGTGGTGTACTGGTCGCCAATGGCGCCTTGCAGCTGGGGGGCCAGGTCGGCCAGGCCCCAGGCGAAGGTGGTGAACACGCACAGGCCCGACGAATCAAACGCGGCGGTCGCGTCCTGAAACGCCTTGACCAGGGCGGGTTTGCCTTCGTGCTCCAACGGGTCGGTCTTGACAGGAATGCCCAGCACTTCCGAGGCAATCGTGTAGCCGCGCAGATGGCAGCCACCGCGGTTGCTGGTGGCGTAGGCCAGGCCGATGCCCTGGATGCTGCGGCCGTCGTAGGCGGGGAATTCCTGGCCTTTGGACGTCATGGACAAATCGGGGTGGCCGTACTTGGCCGTCAGTCGTTTGGAGCCCCGGCCAATCTCGATGCCAAAGCCCCGGCCGTTGACGGTTTCTTCGACCAGGAAGGTCAGCGCGTGGGCCGAGCCAAACGGCGCTTCAATGCCGATCTGCTCCTTGCTCAGCACACCCATTTCATACAGCTCCATCACCGCGCCAATGGTCGCGCCCAGGCTGATCGGGTCGGCGCCTTGTTCGTTGCACAGCAGCGTGGCGTACTGCAGGGCCTCCAAATCTTTCACGCCGTTGGCGGCGCCCAGTGCCCAGGCGGCTTCGTACTCCAGCCCGCCCGAGGTGCCCCAGTACTGCGGTTTGTTTTGCACCGTGTAATGGGTCTCGTCCATCTTGCTGATGCGCCCGCAGGCAATCGTGCAGCCAAAGCAGGCCTGGTTGGTCACCAGCTGCGCCTTGCCGTCGGTGGCGCGCGGAGCGGCCATGGCCTCGGCGGAAATCGCGTTGGCGCTTTCAAACTGCACGTCCTGGTGGTTGCGGGTCGGCAAGCCGCCCACTTCGTTGATGACGTTCATCAGCACCTGGGTGCCGTAGGTGGGCAGGCCCTGGCCGGTCACGGCGTTGTCAGCGAGGATTTTTTTCTTTTCCTTGACGGCCTTCATGAAGGCTTTGGCGTCGTGGAAATTGCCCACACCCTGGGTGCCGCGCACGGCAATGGCTTTGAGGTTTTTGCTGCCCATCACCGTGCCCACCCCCGAGCGGCCCGCCGCACGGTGCAGGTCGTTGACCACCGCTGCGAACAACACGCCGACTTCACCGGCCTTGCCGATGCTGGAGACGCGGGTCAGCGGGTCCTGCAGCGCGGTTTTCAGTGCGGCTTCGGTTTCCCACACACTTTTGCCCCAGAGGTGGGACGCATCACGCAGCTCGGCCACGTCGTCGTTGATGTAGAGGTAGACCGGCGTCGGGCTTTTGCCTTCAAAAATCACCATGTCCCAGCCGGCCATTTTCAGCTCGGCACCCCAGTAGCCACCGGAGTTGGAGCAGGCAATGGCGCCCGTCAGCGGGCTTTTGGTGATGACGGTGTAGCGCCCGCCAGTGGACGCCATGGTGCCGGTCAGCGGCCCGGTGGCCCAGATGATTTTGTTCTCGGGTGAGAGCGGGTCAACCTTGGGGTCCACCTCCTCGACCAGGTACTTGGAGCCCAGGCCGCGGGAGCCGAGGTAGGCCTGCGCCCAGGCCATGTTCAGCGGCTCCGAAGTCACTGTGCCGGCGGTCAGATTGACGCGAAGAATTTTTTGTGCCCATGACATGGTGTGTCTCCTTATGCCGAGGTGGCTGGCAACGACGGGCCCGACGAGGCCGACTGGTTGCCGAGTTTGTCGGCCCACTGTTTCATCTTGTCCAGGCCGGTCCAGTTGGCGTCGATGAAGGTGATCGCGCCGGTCGGGCAGGCGTCGGCGCAGGCGGGCTCGCCGCCGCACAGGTCGCACTTCTGCACCTTGCCTGTTTCCTGCACGTAGTTGATGGTGCCGAACGGGCAGGCGATGGTGCAGACCTTGCAGCCCACACAGGTGCTGTCGTTCACCACCTTGGCGCCCGTGAGTTTGTCCATCGTGATGGCTTCCACGGGGCAGGCGTGCAGGCACCAGGCTTCGTCGCACTGGGTGCAGGTGTAGGGCACTTTTTTGCCGGTGTCGTGGAACTCGAACACCTTGATGCGGGACTTGGCGGTGGCAAAGACGCCGTAGTTCTCGAACGAACACGCCATTTCGCACTGCAGGCAGCCGGTGCATTTGTCGGGGTTGATGTGCAGGACCTTTTGCATGGAGTCGCCTTGTGGGTAGTGACGCCAGCGGGGCCGCAGCGTCTTGCCTATGAATGGAGGTGCATAGCAATTCTTGGCCGACGGATCCCCCGTTGTTTGGGTGTTTACCCTGATGGACAAGGGGCAGGCCACACAAATTCTCAGCTTGCGACACTTTTCAGGCCGGGCGCGGGCGACCTGCCGCCACGGGCACCAACACCCGCACAACGGCGCGGGCTCGCCAGATTGGCCACAATGCGCCATGACCAGCCCCCGCACCGACCCCACCCCCGTGAGCCACCCGGATCGGCTGGCGCTGATCCGCCGCGCGCGGGAGGCGATTTTGTTCAACGACGACACAGGCCATGGCACGCCGGTGCGGGTAGAGGGCTGGATCGAACGCTCCTGGCGGCGTTGTCTGGCGCAGGGCCAGCGCCCACAGGTGTCGCCGCAGTTCACCACCATGCAGCAGCCGCAGCTGCGCCGTTTGCTGGACGCCAACCGCCAGCTGCTGCAGGCCGCGCTGCCGGTGCTGGACAGGCTGAGCCGCGCGATTGCCGAGACACGCTCGTTTGCCATCCTGACCGACCCGCAGGGCCTGGTGCTGGACGCGCGCGGGGCCATTGACCGCAGCGACACGCGGGCGGACCTGTTCACCCGCATCGGCACGGATTTGTCTGAAAGCGCGCAGGGCACCACGGCCGTGGGCGCGGTGCTGGCCGAGCAGCAAGCTGTGTGGCTGCACCGGGGTGAGCATTTTTTTGACGCGCACACCGCTTTCAGCTGTGCGGGCGCGCCGCTGTTTGGCCCCAACGGCCATTGCGTGGGCATTCTGGACCTGACGGGCGTGCAGACCGAGGAGCGGCCCGAGCTGCGCCACCTGGTCAGCCAGTTTGCGCGCCACATTGAAAACGTGCTGACGCTGAACCAGATCACCCCGCTCGGCCCGCTGAGCGAGTCCCAGCGCGCCAGCAGCCTGCTGCTGCGGCTGAACTGGGCGGGCTGCCCGCTGGGCAGCGACAACGATGGCCTGGTGTGCCTGGACGGCGACGGGTTTGTGCTGGGGGCCAACCAAGTGGCGCGGCAGATGGTGCCGCAGCTGCAGCGCGCGGCCAGCGCGGGCAGCGCACCGCTGCACGGCAGCGACTTGTTTGCCATGGCGTTCGAGATGCTGTTTGACGCCGCCCACCCACCCGCTGGCCGCCCCGCGCCGGTGCTGGAGGTCCCGCTGTGGAGCGGCTTGCGCCTGCACGCCGTGGCGGTGCGGGCGGGGCAGCTGCACCAGCCGGTTGGGGCGGTGGGCCCGGCCGACGCCCCACGCCCGCTCAAGGACGTGGAAACCGCGCTGATCCGCCAGGCCGTGCAGGACGCACGCGGCAATGTGCTCAAAGCCGCCCGCGCCCTGGGCATCAGCCGCGCCACCGTGTACCGCCGCCTTGGCAAGCCGCAAAACCCCCAGCAAGGCGGACAAGCCGCAGGCTGAAACGGGCGCCACAGCGCCTTCGCCGGGCCCGCGCAGACCCTGGTTCAAGGGTTGTCAACATTGACATGGCCGATAAAGTTTGCCCTAAGCGTCGGGGAGCGAGCGGACTTGGTCTGACCAGCCCCTGACGACGCACACCCTTTCAAACTTCAGGACATCCGCCATGCATTTCCAACGCCCATTCGCCCCGTTCACCCCGCTTGCCACCCTGGTGGCGGCCATGGCCCTGAGCGCCTGCGGCGGTGGCTCGGACAGCGGCACTGCTGCGGTCACCACGCCCTCAACCAGCACGCCCACGCCGACCACACCGGTCACCCCCACCACCCCCACCACTCCGACAACGCTCACCACCCCGGTCACGGGCGTCAACCTGGCCAGCGGCAGCATCACCAGCAGCAGCGCCGACGTGGCCGCCTTCTCGCCATCCACGTCCACCAGCCGCAGCAGCCTGCCCTTTCTGACGGTGGTGAACCCGCTCACTGAGCTGTACTACTTCAACAGCGGCGACCGCGTGGTGGACAGCACCGGCACCACCACCGGCGGGCCGGAAGTCACCTACCTTTTCAGCACCTTGCGGGGTGAGCTGCAGTCCGTGACCTACCTTGAAACCCGCTTTGAGCGCGGCGTGGTGCGCCGTATTTCACGCAGCTGTGCCCTGCCCTGCGCGGGCCTGACGGCCACCAAAACCGCCAGCGGCGTGGGCATTGTGATCAGCCTGCAAAACGTGGTGCTGACGCTGGACCCCTTTCTGACCAACGTCACGGGTGCGTCCACTGCGCCCGTCACCGTCAACGGCAGCGTGACGGGCGAGATCGAAAACGGCTACGTGTACGCCAGCCAGTTGCCGCGCAGCTCCACCGGCACCCTGGGTGTGACAGGCGCGGGGGAGCCCGCCAGCCAGGCCCTGCTGTACAGCACGGCCAGCTACCCCGCCAGCGGCACCAACGTGCAGGATTTCCCGTCCATCGCCATCACCACCACGGACGGCACCCTGACGGTGCGGCGCAACCAGGACGCCACCGCCACCAACCCCTTCAGCGTGCTGTACCAGCCGCGCGACGTGAACAAACCGCTTTACTTCGCCAACCTGACCAGCAGCCCGTTCACTGAAACCGCCACGGACTACACCATCACGCTGAACAACCCGATGCTGACAGCCAACCTGGGCCGGGCCACACAGACCCAGCTGACGCTGAGCGCCACCCTGAACGTCGGCAAACCTGCTGGCAGCGTGACCCTGTCGGGCGACACCGCCTTCACGCCCATCTACAACAGCATTGGGGCCACCAACGACACGCTGATCTATGACTTCCGAAGCAACATCCCAACGGGCGGCTCCACCGTCCCGTCGATCCAGGTGAACGTCAAAGGCGGTGTGGTGCAAAGCCTTTTGTCCACCAGCAACACGGGCAAGGCCTACACCTGCAGCAGCCAGGCGGCCACCCAGTTCACGGCCCAGTGCAGCGGCGGCTTCAGCCTGAGCGCCGACGGCCGCACCTTGACCTTCACCGACTTCAAGGCAGGCGCAGTCAACAACGCCAGCGCCGTCGTGACGCTCAACGGCACGCTGGTGTCGACCGGGCAATAAGCCCTATTTTTTGACCGGTGCCGGGGCCACGGCGGCCACTGGCAGCGTCACGCTCAGCTGGCTGTCGGCGCCCTTGGCGTCCTTGAAATGCAGGGTGAATGGCACCTTGGCGTCTTTGGCAAAGGGCTGCTTCAGGTCCATCAGCATCACATGCAGGCCGCCAGGTTTGAGCTCCACGGTTTTGCCGGCAGGCAACTCCAGCTGCGGCACCTCCCGCATGCGCATGATGTCGCCGTCCATCTTCATCTCATGCACTTCCACAATGCCCGCCGCCGGGGTGGAGACACTGACCAGCTTCATCGCGGTGGGCGCCGTCAAGGCCATGAAGGCCCCGGTGGACTGCTGGCCGGGCACGGTGGTGCGCATCCAGGCATTGCTGACCTTGACATTGACTTGGGCGGGCTGCGCCCAGACGCTGGCCGCTGACAAGGCCAGCAGCGCGGCAACAGCGCGCCAGGGGGTGAAGGACAAAGTGGTGTGACGTGGCATGGTGGTTCCTTGTGAAAAACTGGAGAAAATCAATGCTGATGCGCAGTGGCGGTTGGAGCGGTTGGAGCAGCCCCAGTCGCAGAAGGTTGCACCCCGGCAGCCCCAGTCACCTGCAGCAGCGCAGCCGGTGACTTCAGGCCCTGGGTGGACGTGCCGGACGCAGGCACGTCAGCCCAGTCCTGCACCACAGCGCCGCAGCTTTGGCGCACCGCAAACCACAGCGGGCCGGGCGCGTCGGGTGTGCGGCCGCGCAGCACAAACTCGTCGTAATGCGCATCAGGCAAAGCGGTTGCTGCGCTGCTGGCCGTCCAGGTGATGGCGTCGGCCTCCAGGCTCAACACCCAGCCCGCCTTGGGCATGGGTTTGGCGCCCTTGAAGCCCGCCGGAACCTGCACCCGCACGGCCGTGGTGGCCGCCCCCTGGCAGCCGTGGCCGACCTGGAACACGGCTTTGTGGGTGCTGGCGGCCGGTGCGGCCTTCTGCTCCAGAACAATGTGGGCAAAAACGCTACCGGCCAAGGCGTTCATTGCCAGCAGTGCTATCAATTTAATAGTGTTTGAAATGATCATGATGAGGGTCCTGAAAAGTTGGAGAAATCAAAGGTCGTACTTCAGCTCGGCCATGAAGGTGCGCTGCGGATAGGGGTGAAAGTTCCAGTATTGGTAGTTGTTCAGGTTGTCGATGCCCAGCGCGGCGCTGACCTGTTTGTTGACCTGGTAGCGCACCCGCACGTCAGTGGTGAAGTACTTGCTGCTGCCCTGGTAGGCGAAGCCGTTGGTGTCCGTGTTGTTCAGCGTGCTGAACTGCTCACCGCTGTAGCGGGCGGCGAAGGTGCCGGTCCACTGCGCGTCCACTCGGTAGCTGACCAGCGCGGTGGCGCGCCACACCGGCACACGCGGCTGGTACTTGCCCAGCGTGTCGCCCGGGGTGCTGACAAACCCGGCGTTGTCCTTGATGCGGGAGTCGGCGTACGTCAGGCTGCCGCTGAGGTCCAGGCCCTTCTTGAACACGTCCACCCCGCTGAAGGCCAGCTCAATGCCTTGGGTTTGGATGCGGCCGACGTTTTGCACCCGGCTGATGTTCTGGTTGGCCGCTGCGTCAAATGTGGTTTGGGAATACAGGGAGTCGCGCACGTTTTCAGTGAACAGCGTGAGGCGGGCCAGGCCAAAACCCAAGTCTTTTTCAGCAGACAGCTCGGTCGTCCACGACTTTTCAGGCCGCAGGTTCGGGTCATTGATGAAGCGTGAATTGGTCGTGGCCGTTGCGCCGTACAGCTCACTGACGGTAGGGAAACGCACTGCCCGCCCGGTGGAAGCTTTCAGCGTGGTGCTGCTGTCCCACTGGTAGGACAGCGCCGCCTTGGGCGACGCGGCGCTCACGCTGCGTGCCGCATAAGCGGTGTTGGCCACGTTGCCCGCGCCAAAGGTGGTGAAGCCGTCAGCGGCCTGCCACTGCTCGGCGCGCAGGCCCAGCACGGTTTTCCACAACGGGGCCAGGCGCCACGCATCTTGCGCGTACACGCTGCGCAAACGGGCGCGCCCACCCACGTCATTCGCCACGCTGCCAGGCGCGTCGGTGAGGTAGTTGCCTGCGATGTTGCTGCGCAAAATGCGCAGCTTGTAGCGGTCTTGCTGCACGCCAAAGTCCACGATGTGTGCGCCCTGCAGTCCTTCGGACCGCCAGATGCCCTTGAGCGCCAGCGTGTTCCAGCCGGTGCCGCGCTGGTCCGTCAACGTGCCCGCGCCGCCGTTGAGTGACGCAGGCTGCGCCGTGGTGGCCGCGCGCTGCTGGTCTTTTTGGTAGTCGAACCAACTGGCGGCCACTTCCCAGTCCAGCACCCCCTGCGTGCGGGACTTGACCGACAGCCCATGCATGAGCTGCACCTGCTGCTCCTGGCTGACGCCAAAGTCACTGGCCAGCAGGGTGTAGCCCTGGCCGTTGATGCTGACCGGGCCGCTGTAAACCGGCGCGCCCGTCGCATCCTTCAAATAGCTTTGTGATCGATTCTTCGAATCGTTTTGCCACACGCCCAACGTGTAGGCCGCCCGCACGGTGGGCGAGATGTCATACGCCAGCTTGACCTTCAGGTGGTCTTGCGTGGTGGTGTACTGCGTGGCCCCGCCCAGCAGCAGCCACGGTGTGCCGGTGCGGTCCAACCCTGGCACAGCCCCGGTCACCACCCGCGCGCCAGCGGCGGGGGCAGCGGTGCTCAGCGCCCGGGTGGCAAAGGTCAGCGGTTGGCCCTCATTTTTAGTGCGGTTGGCGTTGATGAACCACGACCAGTCGCCATTTTTGTTGCCCAGCGAGGCACTGGCCTGGTGCCCGCTGTAGCGCGCCTCCGTGCCGTACAGCTTGAAGTTTTGAGTGAAGCCCGTGACCTTGGCGTGCGCTTCAAACTGGGTGGGCATGCGGGTGACATAGTCCACCACCGCCCCGACCGAGTTGCCCGGGTAGGCGGCAGAAAACGGGCCGTACAGCACGTCCACCCGCTCGATTTCCTCGGGCGTGACCAACCCCCAGCGCGGCGTGTAGTTGGCCCCGTTGCCCAGATAGTTGGACAACAAAATGCCGTCGGCATACACCGCCGAGCGCGCGCTGTTGCCCGTGCCCGACGCCCGGCTGGACAGCACAGCGTGGTTGTAGTCCCCGATGTAGCGCTTGCGCACCAGCAGGCTGGGCAGGTACTTCAGCGCGTCTTCGGCGTCGGTGGCGTTGATTTTTTGGGTGATGTCTTGCTGCGTCACGCCCTCCATGGTGGTGGGGATCTGGGTGGGCAAGGACGTCGGCTGGCCGCCGGTGATGGTGACCATGCCCAGGGATTTGACGGGCACCTCCAGCTGGGCGGCAGCAGGCAGGCAGACGAAGGTGCCCAGGGCAGACAGCACCGCGCAGGCCACGGGGCGAAGGTCGGACGGCACACGGCGTGCGTCAGCAAATAAAGAGGCAGACATGGGGGGTTTCCAGTTTGACGAGAACAAAGGCGTGCGCGCAGGCGGGGCAGCCTGGGCGCAAAAAGCACGGCACGGCGGCGTGGCTAGAAGCCTGGGCCGCGGCGCTGTGCCAGCAGGTTCAGATCAACAAGGAAGGGGGGCCGCGGCTATACGGCAGCCCCAGGCCAAAGCGCGCCAACTCGGACGGCGGTGCTGCTAGAGCCAGCTGCTGGTTGGGCTGGGTGGGGATGGGCTGGGCCACCACGGGCGGCAGCGCCAGGGCCAGTGAGCCGCACAGGTCGCAGTGGGCATGGTCTTCAGCGGTGTCGCCCACCGAATTGCCCGCCACAGCCGACTTGCCCGCGCTGCAAACACCGCCCAGGCGGCCGGTGCGCACGTCGTCGGCCAGCTGCGCCACCGGGGTGAACAGCGCCGCAGCGACGGCCAGAAAGCTCAGGAACGCAGCGAACCGAACCCACAGCAAGGCGGGGTGGCGGGACGAACGCAGGGCTTGAAACACGGCAGGATTATAGGAACGGCCCGGCTGGTTTACTTCGTGGCGTTGGGGAAAAACAGCTGCTCACCGTTGATCTTGTAGCCCGCAATCACGCTTTGCCCGGCCGGCGAAGTCACCCAATCCACAAACTTCTGCGCCTCGGCCGCCTTGGTTTGCGGGTGTTTGGCGGGGTTGACGACCATCACGCCGTACTGGTTGAACAGCTTGTTGTCCCCCTCGACCAGCACGGCCAGGTCAGCCCGGTTTTTAAAGTTGAGCCAGGTGCCGCGGTCGGCCAGCACGTAGCTGCCCGAGCTGGCGGCGATGTTCAGCGCCGGGCCCATGCCGCAGCCGCAGGCCTTGTAGTTGGCGAAGACTGGTTTGTCCGCCGGAGTGTCAATACCGGCGGCCTTCCAGTAGCGCAACTCGGCCGCGTGGGTGCCGCTTTTGTCACCGCGTGAGACGAAGTTGGCCCCACCAGAACCGGCGGTACTGACTTTTTTCAACGCTTCCACAATGTCTTTGCCCTTGACCTTGGCCGGGTCCGCAGCGGGGCCGATCAGCACAAAGTCGTTGTACATGACCGGGAAGCGTTTGATGGCAAAGCCTTCGGCCACCACTTTTTCTTCGGCCACCTGGTCGTGCACAAACAGCACGTCCGCGTCCCCCCGGCGGCCCATGTCGATGGCCTGGCCCGTGCCCACCGCCACCACCTTGATGTCACTGCCCGAGACTTTTTTGTACTCCGGCAGCAGGTAGGTGAACAGGCCGGACTGCTCGGTGGAGGTGGTGGAGGCCATCACCATCGGGCCGGGTGCGGGCGCTGTCTGCGCTATTGAAACCATAGCAGAACAGGCAAGCGACACCATGGCTAGTGTGTGAAATGGCTTGAAAAATCGGCCAAAAGCAGTCGTGAAGGTCATCCAAGCTCTCCTTTGAGAAAAATGTCTGCCGCCAGTGGCAGCGGTCCGTTGAAAAAATCGTGGGTGGGCAGGTCGGCCACCACCGCGCCGTGCTCCAGGTAGATCACGCGGCTGGCCAGGCGCTTGACCTGACCCAGGTTGTGGCTGCTGAAAATCAGCGTCATGCCGTCCTGGCCAAACTCGGCCATCAGCGCCTCCACCTCGCGCTTGGCCGAGGGGTCCAGGCTGGCGGTGGGCTCGTCCAACAGCAGCACTTGCGGCGCGCTGGCCCAGGCCCGCGCCATGGCCACCCGCTGCTGCTGCCCGCCCGACAAGGCGCGCGCCGGGCGGCTGGCCAGATCGCCCAGGCCGACGCGCTGCAGCGCCACCAGCGCGCGGGTTTTGGCCTCGGACCAGCGCACACCGCGCAGCAGCAGGCCCAGGGCCACGTTGTTCAGCACACTGGTGCGCAGCAGGTGCGGCCGCTGGAACAGCATGGCCTGGCGCGCCGTGACCGCCAGCCGCTGGCCGGTGGTGGGCTGGAGCAGGCCGTGCAGCGTGCGCAGCAGAGTGCTTTTGCCGCTGCCGTTGCTGCCAATCAACGCCACCCGCTCGCCCGCGTCAATGCTCAGGGTGCAGGGCTGCAGCGCCTGCACCGGGCCAAACCGCACGCTGGCCGCTTGCAAGGACAGCAGCCGGGTCATGGCCGCACCGCTTGCGTGGCCGGTACCGCCAGCGCGGCCCCGGCCTGCGCCACCAGACGCGGCTGCCGCACGGCCCAGTGCCGCAAGCCGGCCGCCAGCCCATTGAGCAGCAGCACCACGCCCAGCAGCAACATGCCCAGCGCCAGCGCCAGCGGCAGGTCGCCCTTGCTGGTTTCCAGCGCAATCGCGGTGGTCATGACGCGGGTGAAGCCATCGATGTTGCCGCCCACCACCATCACCGCGCCCACTTCAGAGATGGCCCGGCCAAACGCCGCGATCAGCACCGTCAGCAGCGCAAAGCGCTCGTCCCACAGCAGCAGCAGGCTGCGCACCAAGCGCCCTGCGCCCAGCGACCGGAACTGCTCGCCGTGCAGCCGGTCCGCGTCTTCAATGGTCTGGCGCACCAGCGCAGTGACCACCGGCAGCACCAGAATGGTCTGCGCCAGCACCATCGCCTTGAACGAAAACAGCCAGCCCAGAAAGCCCAGCGGCCCGCTGCGCGACAGCAGCAAATACGCCACCAGCCCCACCACCACCGACGGCAGCGCCAGCGCCGTGTTCAGCACCGCCAACACCACGCCGCGCCCGGCAAACCGCGCCACCCCCAGCCAGCTGCCCAGCAGCAGGCCAAAGCTGCAGGCCAGCACCGTGGCCATGGCGCTGATGGCCAGTGAGCGCAGCGCGATGCTGGCCAGCACCGGGTCCAGCGCCGTGATGAGGGCAAACGCGGTGGAAAAACTGTCGGCAAAGGTGTTCATGAAACCCGGAAAGTGGCTGGTCGGCAGCGGGGGGGCTGCGGGTTGGCTGGGCAGTAGCTTAGGCTGTGCCGCCCCCCAGCACAAAGCAGGGGAATCCCCAGATAGGAAGCGTTTTGCATAGGTTTGCCACGGCCATCTGTGGGGTGCGTGCGCCGGATAATCAGCGCTGACCATGCACAAAATCCAACTGTCTTACCTGCTGCAAGCCGAGCGCAGCAAAAGCGCGCTGATCCGCAACCCCCTGATGGACCTGCTCTACGCCGTGCGTGACCAGGGCTCGATCTCCAAGGCCAGCAAGGCGCTGGACCTGTCTTACCGCCACGTCTGGGGCGCGCTGAAGGCCTGGGAAAAAACGCTGGACCGCCCCCTCATCGTCTGGGACAAGGGCCAGCACGCCCGCCTGACCGAGTTCGGTGAAAAGCTGCTCTGGGCCGAACGCCAGGCCCAGGCCCGGCTGGCCCCGCAGATCGAAGCGCTGCGTGGTGACATCGAGCGCGCTTTTTCCTGCTGCTTTGACGACAACACCCACGTGCTGACGCTCTACGCCAGCCACGACGCCGCCCTGAGCGCCCTGCGCGACCAGACCGCCGCGCGCGGTCTGCACCTGGACATCCGTTTCATGGGCAGCGTGGACGCGATTGCCGCGCTGAATGCCGGGCGCTGCACGATGGCCGGGTTTCACACCGTGGACCAGCCCGACAAAAGCTCCCACGCGGCGGCCACCTACCGCAGCCTGCTCAAGCCCGGCCAGCACAAGCTGATCGGCTTTGCCCACCGCACCCAGGGCCTGATCGTGGCGCGCGGCAACCCGCTGCGCCTGAAAACCCTGGCTGACCTGGCCCGCCCCAGCGTGCGCTACGTCAACCGCGCCACCGGCACCGGCACCCGCGTGCTGCTCGACGAGCTGCTGGCCAGCGCCGGCATCGCCCCCGACAGCCTGAACGGCTACGACACCCAGGAGCCGTCCCACACCGCTGTGGCCCAAGCCATTGCCAGCGGCGCAGCCGACGTCGGCCTGGGCATCGCCACCGCCGCCGACAGCGCCGGCCTGGGCTTTGTGCCCCTGGTGCGCGAGCGCTACCACCTCGTCTGCCTCAAATCAGAACTGCCCTCCCCCCCCGTGCAAGCCCTGATGACCGCCCTGCAAAGCGACGACTGGCAAAACACCCTGGCCGAACTGCCCGGCTACGACGGCCAGCAGGCACAAAGCGGCAAAGTCCTGTCGCTCAGCAGCGTGCTGCCTTGGTGGCAGTACCGCAAGCCGAAGGTACATGTCTGAACGCCTGAACGCCGCTATGAATTCAGGAGCTGGCCACGCAATGATTTATTGGGCTAGAGGCTTATTCAGTGATTAAAAATTCTTTCAAATTAACGTTGAGGTTAAATTTCTACACCGAGTCCGCGTACAGCTCTCAAAAACTAACCTGCAAGTTAAATTTTGAGGTTTTTAATCATTTCTCAGATGCCAAATCACCCATCAGCCTAATGAATCATTGCGGGAACTGCTATCAAATTAGAAGTGGTTTGATTTGATGATTTGAGTGTGTCCCGGATGATTTTTTGCCCATTAAAAATCTGTCTTCAAACCGACGGTGACACGACACTAGCGCCAATGAGCCTGGACTACATTGTGCGTACAAGGAAAAATATGGAACTCTTCTCTGCACTTGGATTTCACTGGAACAGGTCCACGGTACCTAGCGTGGTGCCGACGCACGCCGTGGAGCGGGTCGCATTCCGCTTTCATCGCATGTTGCCCGAGTTCGTTTGGGATGCCTCTGTTCTTGAAGGCAACCCATTCACTTTTCCTGAAGTCAAAACCCTGCTGGATGGCGTGACCATTGGCGGACGGAAAATCTCTGATCAGGAACAGGTTCTTAATCTGGCTAAAAGCGCCAAGCACCTTTTGGCGCTGGTGAAGGCGGGCAAGTTCTCCTTGGACAAAGCGACATTCACTGAGCTGCATGGCCTGGTGGCCCGCCATGAGGCGTTGGAGTGGGGGCACTTCCGGGGTGAGGGCAAGGAAACAGGTTACACGCCAGATGTCGGACTGGGTGAGCACGGACGACACACCCCGCTGGCGACCGTAGCCGCAGCACCTGAGTTGAACCGCGTCTTTGCCAGCGGCCTGCAAGCGCTTCAAAGCCAAGTGACGCAGCCCTTTGAGCAAGCTGCCGCCTTCTTCCTGTTCGGGGCCTTGCAGCAATTTTTCTTCGACGGCAACAAACGCACGTCCCGCTTCATGATGAATGGCATTCTGATGTCAGCGGGTATTGATGCGGTCAGCGTTCCCGCCGCCAAGATGCAGGAATTCAATGAAAACATGGTTCGGTTTTATTTGGAGAAGGACGCCACTGAAATGATGGCGTTTCTGGTTGATTGCCACCCGGACGCTGAGCAGATCCATAGGGCAAACCAAACCCCTTCCGTCGAAAACAGTGATCGCGGGATGGCTTCGTGATGAATACTGGATCTTCAACGAGAAAGCTCCCATGAACACCTTTGCACTGCCGGATACCAAGCCAACCGCCACATGGAACCTACCAAAATCCTGGTGCCGTGCATGGAAAGGTGTTGGCGCAATGACTGACGGCAGCCAGACGTACCACGCGTTGATCGCGCTTTACGGCCAACCCCACCGCAGGTACCACACCCTTCAACATTTACAGGAATGCCTGAACCTGCTGGAGCACACCCAACACCTGTCACAAAACCCTGCGGCCATTGAAGTCGCGCTTTGGTTTCATGACGCGATCTACAACGTCAAGCGCTCCGACAACGAAGAACAAAGCGCGCAATGGGCCAAAGCTACCCTGCGCGAGGCGGGTGTCGCCGATGATGTCGCGGAGCACATCCACTCATTGGTCATGGTCACCCGACACACGGGCACTCCTTGCACCGGTGACGAGCAGCTTCTGGTGGACATTGATCTGTCTATCCTTGCGTCGCCACCCGCGCGGTTCTCTGAATACGAGCAGCAGATTCAGGACGAATACGCCTACGTGCCTCGCTGGTTGTTCAAGCGAAAACGCCGCGCGATATTGCAATCGTTTCTTGACCGCCCCCGCCTCTATGGCACCCCCTACTTCCACGACGCAATGGAATTAACAGCCCGAGAGAACTTATGCCGCGCGATAGGCATTCCTACAAGCTGAGCAGGTGTCAAATCCATGTTTGAGGCATGCGGCGCTAATCTATGTAGCGTTCTTGGCACAACGAACCGAATAAACAGACCAGTCTGAAATTTGTACGGAATGAGGTTCTTAGGGGCAGTAAATGTTGTCGGTGACCTCGCGTTTGAATCCACCGTAGCAAGAAACAGACTCGCCAGTTGGCCCTCTCTGATTCGCGCGCTGCTGCATTGCACTCTGTTGGTGTGGCTCGCCATGCGACGCTTGTTGGTATCTCACAGCGCTACCCAAAATCTCGGGCCAAACCGGGAAGTTACTCCTCTTCAAATCTTTAGCCTCGCCAGTCAATCCCCATCCCGTCGTTACTCACAACAACTCATGATCAAAACACTTCTCCTCACTGTAGTTTTAGGCATGCCGTTCGCGGCACATTGCGCGTGCCCGACGGTTGATGATGTGGAGCCCGAGTTTTCTTCTGTTCTCTCCGCGAAGATGGCGAGCCTTGAAGTGACCCAAGAGCAAACACGCAGAAGCGTTGCTTCTCTTGGCACGATTAAGAACTCATCCAGCGGCTGTTTTGACGACGTGGTCGTTGAGGTTAAATACTTCGACTCGACTCACAAGCTGATAGACACCGTTGTCAAGCCTCTGTATGGCGTGGTCGTTTCCCCCCATGGAGAAACTGCTTTTCGAGTGCTTGACGCGGCGGCAAAAGAGAAAGAGGCCTACGCCTCTCAGGAAGTGCGCGTGCTGAGCGCAGAGCCCAAGTTTTCTCGTCAAAAAAGCAAACCGACGCTGTCGTCAACGCTCGGTGATGTCCTCCAGAGCTGGGGCCCGATGACCCTGATGCTTGCCGTTTTTGCGTACTTCATGCGGCGCACGCGCAGGAAGGACTCCCCGCAAGAACGCAGCATTTCCCTGCTCCAGCAGCAAGTCGAGTTGTCGCAGGCCCAAACGCAACACCTGGCCAGGCTTGCAACGGCCCTCGAATCGATCTCTTCGGCACGGCCAGACCGCTAAAGGGTGCGAGAAGGAGCCAGTGCCTCATCTTGAGCCGGCACTGACGGATGCATTGGCTTTTTCTGCTTCAAACCCACGCCAAGCTTCGGCGACCCAAGACCGGTTTCGCCTACCGCGTTTGACCACCGCGCAGCAGCCGCAAGCCATTGCCCACCACCAGCAGACTCGCACCCATGTCGGCAAACACGGCCATCCACATGGTGGCGGTGCCAAACACGGCGAGCCCTAAGAACACGGCTTTGAGGCCCAGGGCCAGGGTGATGTTTTGCCAGAGGATGGCGTGGGTGCGCTGGGACAGGCGCACGGTATCAGCCACGCGCTGAAGGTCGTCGTTCATGATGACCACGTCGGCGGCCTCCATCGCTGTGTCGGTGCCTGCGCCGCCCATGGCAAACCCGATGTCGGCCTGGGCCAGCGCGGGGGCGTCGTTGATGCCGTCGCCGGTCATGCCGGTGGGGCCGTAGCGCTGCTGCAGGTCCTGGATGGCGGCCAATTTGGCCTCGGGCAGCAGGTCGCCCCGGGCGTCCGTGATGCCGCACTGGGCCGCAATGGCCTGCGCGGTGGCATGGTTGTCGCCGGTCAGCATCACGGCGGTCACGCCCAGGGCTTTCAGCGCGGCCACGGCTTGGATGGAGCTGGGTTTGAGGGTGTCCGCCACGGCAAACAGGGCCAGCACGCGGGTGCTGTCGGCCAGCAGCGTGACGCTGCGGCCTTGTTGCTCGTGCCTGGCCAGTTCGGCTTCCAGCTCGGGGCCGCACAGTCCGCTTTCGTGCATCAGGCGGTGGTTGCCCAGGCGCAGGCTTTGGCCGTTGACGGTGCCGGTCACCCCGCGCCCGGGCAGGGCCTGAAAGCCGAGCACGGCGGCGGCTTCGCTCTGCAGGGCGCTGGCAATGGCTTTGGACACGGGGTGGTCAGACCGCGCGGCCAGGCTGGCAGCAACGTGCTGCAGGCTGATCGCGTCCCCCTCCCCCCACACGCGCCAGTCCACCAGCTCGGGTTTGCCTTCTGTCAGGGTGCCGGTTTTGTCCAGCGCCACGGCTTTGAGCAAGCGGGCGTTTTCAAGGTACGTGCCGCCTTTGATCAAGATGCCGCGCTGCGCCGCCGCCGACAAGCCACTGACCACGGTGACGGGGGTAGAAATGACCAGCGCACAGGGGCAGGCAATCACCAGCAGCACCAGCGCTTTGTAGATGGATTCCTGCCAGGTCAGGCCGGCCAGCAGCGGCATCAACACCGCCACGGCTACGGCGGTGGCAAACACGGCCGGGGTGTAAACGGCGGCAAAGCGGTCCACAAAGCGCTGGGTGGGTGCGCGGGTGCCCTGCGCTTGTTCCACGGCGTGGATGATGCGGGCCAGCATGGACTGGCCTGCGGCGGCGGTCACGCGCATCTGCAGCTCGCCGGTGGCGTTGATGGTGCCGGCAAACAGCGTGTCACCGGGTTCTTTGTCGACCGGAATGCTTTCGCCGGTGATCGGGGCCTGGTTGACGGCGCTGTGGCCTGACAGCACCAGCCCGTCCAGCGGCACCCGCTCCCCGGGCTTGATGCGCACCACGGCCTGCAGCGGCACGGCGGCCACCAAAGTGGGCAACCAGTCGCCGCCGGGTTGCTGCACCAGCGCCTGGGGCGGGGTGAGGTCCAGCAAGCCCTTGATGGCATTGCGGGCGCGGTCCACGGCCTTGGCCTCAATCCATTCGGCTATGGCGTACAGGGCCATCACCATGGCGGCTTCGGGCCACTGGCCAATCAGAAAAGCGCCGGTCACGGCCACCGCCATCAGCGCGTTGATGTTGAGCTTGCCGCGCAGCAGCGCCGCAATGCCTTTTTGGTAGGTGTCAATGCCCGCCAGCCCGATGGCGGCTGCAGCCAGCGCCATGCCAGTGGCCTTCCAGGCCATGCCGTCGGGGGCGGCAAATGAGATCAATTCCGCGCTAAGGGCCAGCACCAGCGCCAAAAGGTAGCGCCAGACGCCGCTGCCATGCGCCGCATGGTCATGGGCGTCATCGGCCGTGCCAGCGCCCGCAATTGAGCCGCCACCAACCGGCAGCGCTTGCGGGTCAAACCCCGCCTGGCGAATCGCCGCCAGCGCCAGGGGCAAGGCGGCATCCGTCGCGTCAATGCGCAGCGTGCGCGCGCCCAGCTGAAACCCCAGCGAGCGGATGCCCGCGATCGGCTCCAGGGCGCGGCGGATGTCAGACTCTTCGGCGCTGCAGTCCATGGTGGGGATGCGAAACAGCTGCCCGGCGGTGCCCAGCGAACCGGGCAGCGCCGCAGGTGGTTCGGGGGGTGCGGACGGGTGGTCTGCACCGCAGCAGCTGGACGTGTGGTGGGCCTGAGGTAGAGTTTTTTCAGCGTTCATGCCATGATTGGAAACCTTGTAGCAGCCTTAGAGTCAAGCGCTTTTTCGCCTCCCCTGCGCCCCACCTTTCAAAGCCCTTCATGAAAATCAGCGACCTCGCCAAAGCCGCCCACACCCAGACGGAAACCATCCGGTTTTATGAGCGCAAGGGGCTGCTGCCCGAGGCGGCGCGCACCGGGGCCAATTACCGGCTGTATGACGCCAGCCATGTGCAGCGGCTGGCGTTCATCCGGCATTGCAGGTCACTGGACATGACGCTGGGGGAGATTGCGACGCTGCTGCGCTTCAAGGACGCGCCTGGCGACGACTGCACCGGCGTGAATGTGCTGCTGGACGCACACGTGGGCCACGTGGCCCAGCGCATCAAAGAGCTCAAAGCGCTGCAAAAGGAGCTGCGTGCGCTGCGCCTGCAGTGCGCCACCAGCCAGCAGGCGGCCCACTGCGGCATCTTGAGCGGGCTGGACGCGGCGGCGCTGCTGGGGCGGCCGGGCGGCACGCAGGCCCCAGGGCATATCCATGGCTCGCATGGGCTGTCAGGGGCCTGAAAAAACATGACTTCAAGGCCAAATGGCGACCCAGCCAAGGTTTTCATTGGCTGTAGCGCTACTATTTCTATAGCGCGCAGGACCTGAACCCGCAGAACACGTCGTCACGATCGGGTTGGTAGAAGTTGCGCAGGCGGGTGCTTTTGAGGCGGGCGCGGGTGGCGAACGAGCCGCCGCGCAGCACCTTGTGGGTGCCAAACCAGGGCTGGGAATAGTCCACATACGGGTCGGCCGCAAAGCCGGGGTAGGGCTTGAAGGTGGTGCCGGTCCATTCCCACACATCACCCCAGCGAAAGCCGCGCCGGGCGGCGGTGTTGGCGGCCACTTCCCATTCGACCTCGGCCGGCAGGCGGCGGCCGGCCCAGCGGCACCAGGCGTCGGCCTCCCACCAGGTCAGGTGCATGGCGGGCTGATTGCCCAGCATGCGGTGCGGCTGGCCGAAGCGGGTTTGCATCACCGCGCCGCTGGCCACGCCGATCTGCTCCACATGGCGGGGGCCGCGCCGGCCCTCACCGCTGGCCTGAGCCTGCAGCCACTGCCGGCCGCCGGGGTGCCACAGCTCTGGCCGGTCGTAGCCGCCGTCGTCCACAAACTCGACAAACTGCGCCCAGGTCACAGGCTGGGCGTCAATTTCAAACTCGGGCACGTCCATGCGGTGCTGCGGCTTTTCATTGTCAAAGGCAAAACCGTCACCCGAGCCACCTGCGCTGCCGGTCAGCCAGGCCATGGCGGGAATCAACAATGGCGCCCGCACGGCCTGGGGCGGCGGGGTGAAGGCTTTGACGAAATGTTTTTCAAGCGGCAGACCCAGCGTCTGGGCAGTCATGACCATCGCTTCGCTGTGCATGTCTTCATGAAACAGGCACAGGCGGTAGAAATACAGGGCGTCGTCGCTGACCTCGCCGTCACCGGTCTTGTCGAGCAGGTCCAGCGTAGCCTCCAGCGTGTCCAGCAGGTAGGCGCGGCAACCGGCTGCATCGGGCAGGTCCAAGCCCCAGCGGGTGGCATGCGCCACGTGGGCAGAGTCCCACCAGCGGTCGGCGTTGGGCTCGATCGAAGCCAGCCGGGTGTGCTGCGGGTCACAGCGCGTGCCCAGGGCGCGCTGCATGTTGCGCGCCACCCACCACTCCTGAAACCAGCCGATGTGGCCCAGCTCCCACAGCGGCGGGTTCAGGGTGGCCAGCTGCGGCACGCTGAGGCGGGGGTCTGGCAGGGCGGCCTGGAACTGGCCAAAAAGCTGCAACGTATGATTGCGCGCATCCATGAGCGCCAGTGACAACACCCCCCTGCCCGCCCCACGCATCAACGGGGAATCGATGTCGGTTGAAGGCGTGGTGGCCGTCAAAAACCCGGCGGAATCCGGGTTGCCAGAGGAGCCAGAGGAGCCGGGGGAACTTGGATTAAGGGCCACAAGCACTGTCCTGAAAAAAAGAGGGGTAAAACTTGCAGGTTTTCCAGCCGTGGTGTTGGTCTCACCCGCCCTGGCCGATGCGAACAACGGCAACTGGCACACGGCCCACCGCTGGTCGCAATTCTTGTCGGGTCATTGTGACATTCGCATCGTGTCCGGCTGGGCACCAGGTGATCACCCGGCCGACTTCATGGTGGCGCTGCACGCCCGGCGCTCGGCCCTGTCGATCGCCGCCTGGGCACGCACCCACCCCGACAAGCCCCTGGCGGTGGTGCTGACGGGCACGGACCTGTACCGTGACATCCTGGACGACGCGGCCGCGCAGCACTCCCTGGCCGTGGCAACCCACCTGGTGGTGCTGCAGTCCGACGGGCTGGCCGCGCTGCCCGAGCGCTGGCGCGGCAAGGCGCAGGTTATTTTCCAATCTGCTGCCGCCTTGACACCCGCCGCCAAACCCAGCCGCGTGTTCCGCGCGCTGATGGTGGGCCACCTGCGGGATGAAAAAGACCCGCTGACCTTCATGGCCGCCGCCGCGCAGCAGCTGCCCGCCCACGTGCGCCTGGACCAGATCGGTGATGCGCTGGACCCCGCGCTGGGCGCCGCGGCCCGCGCCACGGCAGCTAGCCACCCGCACTACTGCTGGCTGGGCGGCCTGCCCCGCTCAGCCACGCGCCAGCACATCAAACGGGCCCATGTGCTGGTCAGTTGCTCCCGCATGGAAGGCGGCGCGCATGTGATTCTGGAGGCGGTGCTGTCCGGCACACCGGTGCTGGCGTCCCGCGTGGGCGGCAACGTCGGCATGCTGGGGGACGACTACGCGGGCTACTTCCCGCTGGGCGACAGCGGCGCGCTGGCCGCGCTGCTGCGGCGCTGCGCCCAAGAGCCAGCTTTTCTGGATGGGCTGCAGCGCCAGTGCGCGCTGCGTGCCCCGCTGTTTGACGTGCAGCGGGAAAAGCAGCTTGTCATAAACTTGGCGAACTCCGCGATGTCCCTAGCGCGCCCGCCCGCCACTGAAAGATTTGTATGAATGCCCCTGCCACGCCCCCTGCTGCCCTGACCCCCCGGCTGACCAGCCTGTCGCACGGCGGTGGCTGCGGCTGCAAGATTGCCCCGGGCGTGCTGACCGAGATCCTGAAAAATTCCAGCAACCTGCCCGGCATCAACCTGCCGCCCGAGTTGCTGGTGGGCATTGAAACCGCCGACGATGCAGCCGTGTATTTGCTCAACGAGCACCAGGCGCTGATCGCCACGACCGACTTTTTCATGCCCATCGTGGACGACCCGTATGACTTTGGCCGCATTGCCGCGACCAACGCCATCAGCGATGTGTACGCCATGGGCGGCACGCCCATCATGGCGCTGGGCCTGGTGGGCATGCCAGTGAACGTGCTGCCGCTGGAAACCATTGGCTTGATCTTAAAAGGCGGACAGGACATGTGCCGCGCCGCAGGCATTCCGATTGCTGGTGGCCACACGATTGACTCGGTCGAGCCGATCTATGGCCTGGTGGTGCTGGGGCTGGTGCACCCGTCGCGGGTGAAGAAAAACTCCGGTGCGCGTGAGGGTGACGTGCTGGTGCTGGGCAAACCGCTGGGTGTGGGCATCTTGTCGGCCGCGCTGAAAAAGGAAATTTTGCCGGCCGAGGGCTATGCGCAGATGATTGCGGTGACCACCCAGCTGAACAAACCCGGCATCGACCTGGCCGCGATGGACGGCGTGCACGCGCTGACCGACATCACCGGCTTTGGCCTGGCGGGCCACGGCCTGGAGCTGGCACGCGGAGCCCAACTCAAAATGCAGATCGAATTGGCCAGCATCCCGCTGCTGCCGGGTGTGCTGGCGCTGGCGGAAGCCGGTGTGGTCACGGGTGCCTCAGGCCGGAACTGG
The DNA here is from genome assembly GCA_046154065.1 of Polaromonas sp. Classification (GTDB taxonomy): domain Bacteria; phylum Pseudomonadota; class Gammaproteobacteria; order Burkholderiales; family Burkholderiaceae_C; genus Polaromonas. The sequence goes on from JBJXEI010000216.1 coordinate 23,215, forward strand.
GACGCTTTTGGCACGGAAGTGACCTTGCCTGCCGACATCACGCCGGGCCAGCAGGCCCTGCTGAGCGACCCGCAAACCAGCGGTGGGCTGCTGGTGTCGTGCGCGCCTGAGTGCGAAGCGGCGGTGCTGGCCTGCTTTGCCAAACATGGTTTTGCCCACGCGCGCACCATTGGCCGCATGGTGGCGGGCAGCGGCGTTGAAGTGATCTGAGCGTTGCGCAGGGTGTCGTCACGCTGCGCTGCACCTACGCAGGTTTACCCCTAGCAATCCGACCCGTGCAAGCGGCTTGACGGGGCCGAGGGCTTTTATAGTCTTCAGGGCAGACAGCAACGCCCCACACCGGCCCCCAACCGTGGCCCGTGCAGCGGTTCTGTCTTTTAAAATATCCGCCGCCCTCTCGCGCAGCCCAACCGGCCAGCGGCGAGACACCGCTTTTTTCGCCCCAACTTTCTACCCAAAGTGACCCAGGAGACCCGCCATGCGCGCGCTGCTTAAATTTTCCAACGCCGTGGATGGGCTGAACGCCTTCATCGGCCGCCACGTGATCTGGCTGATCCTGGCCTCCACCGTCATCAGCGGTGTCAATGCGATCGTGCGCAAGGTGTTCAACGTCAGCTCCAACGCCTACCTGGAAGTGCAGTGGTACCTGTTTGCAGCTTCGTTCCTGATTGCCGCCGGCTATACCCTGCTGCAAAACGAGCATGTCCGCATCGACGTGGTCTCCAGCCGCCTGTCCAAGCGGGGCCAGATCTGGCTGGACATCATCGGTTTCACCTTTTTCCTGACGCCGGTGTGCGCCGCCATCCTGTACTACGGTGTGCCGTTCTTTTTGCGCGGCCTGGCCTCGGGCGAGATGTCGGGCAACGCGGGCGGGCTGATCCGCTGGCCCGTGTACGCCATGATTCCGCTGGGCTTCACGCTGCTGCTGCTGCAGGGCTGGTCAGAGCTTGTCAAGCGGGTGGCGTTTTTGCGGGGTCTGATTGAAGACCCCACCGTGAAACAGCAGGAAACCACGGCAGAAGAAGAGCTGGCCGAGGCGATTCGCCGACTGGCTGACACCAAGAACAACGCAGTCTGATCGGTTCACGTCATGGCATTTTTTATCCAAAACCTCGCCCCCATCATGTTTGTGGGGTTGTTCATCTTTTTGCTGATGGGCTTTCCGGTGGCGTTCAGCCTCGGGGCCTGCGGTCTGTTTTTTGGCTTCATTGGCGTGGAGCTGGGCGTGCTGCCCGAGGCGCTGCTGCAGGCGCTGCCACTGCGGATCTTCGGCATCATGCAGAACGACACCCTGTTGGCCATTCCGTTTTTCACGCTGATGGGGCTGATTCTGGAACGCAGCGGCATGGCCGAAGACCTGCTGGACACCATTGGCCAGTTGTTTGGCCCGGTGCGCGGGGGCCTGGCGCTGGCGGTAATCCTGGTGGGTGCGCTGCTGGCCGCCACCACCGGTGTGGTGGCCGCGTCGGTCATTTCAATGGGCCTGATCTCGCTGCCCATCATGCTGCGCTACGGTTACGACCGGCGGCTGGCGGCGGGTGTGATTGCCGCGTCTGGCACGCTGGCCCAAATCATCCCACCCTCGCTGGTGCTGATCATTCTGGCTGACCAGATGGGCCGCAGCGTGGGTGAAATGTACAAAGGCGCTTTTGTGCCCGGGCTGATCCTGACGGGTCTGTATGTGCTGTACGTGATCGGCATTGCCATGTTCAAGCCACAGTGGGCACCAGCCCTGCCACTGTCGGCGCGCACCATCCGTGAAGACAGCGGAAAAAGTGGCCTGCTATCACTGCTGCTGCTGGCAACAGCGTCTACGGCAGCGGCCATTTACCTGGGCAAACACTACACCCAGGTGCTGAGCTGGGCTCGTGGCAGCGAGGTGACCACCGCGCCGACCGACGAAACCATCGTGGTGTCGCTCTGTGCGGGAGTGCTGTTGGCGCTGGTCATCGCCCTCTTCAACAAAGTAATGCGCCTGGGCCTGCTGTCCCGCATGGCGGAGCGCGTCACCTTTGTGCTGATTCCGCCGTTGCTGCTGATCTTCCTGGTGTTGGGCACGATATTTTTGGGCATTGCGACACCCACCGAAGGCGGAGCGATGGGGGCGCTGGGGGCGCTGATCATGGCCGTGGTGCGCGGGCGACTGAGCCTGAACCTGCTCAAGCAGGCGCTGGCCACCACCACCAAACTGTCGTGTTTTGTGGTGTTCATCTTGATCGGCTCGACCATTTTCAGCCTGGTGTTTCAAGGGGTGGACGGCCCGAAATGGGTGGAGCATCTGCTCAGCGGCTTGCCGGGCGGGCAGATCGGTTTCCTGATCGTCGTCAACGTAATGATCTTCTTGCTGGCGTTCTTCCTGGATTTTTTTGAACTCTCGTTCATCGTTGTGCCGCTGTTGGCGCCCGTTGCGGAAAAGTTGGGCATCGACCTGATCTGGTTCGGTGTGCTGCTGGCAGTAAACATGCAAACGTCGTTCATGCACCCGCCGTTCGGCTTTGCGTTGTTCTATCTGCGCAGCGTGGCCCCAGCCAAGGAATACACCGACAAGATCAGCAAGAAACTGATTGCACCTGTCACCACCATGCAGATCTACTGGGGGGCCGTGCCTTTTGTGTTGATCCAGATCATCATGGTCGGGCTGATCATCGCGTTCCCAGGCATTGTCTCTAGCGGCTTGGACAAAAAAGAGGTCTACGACCTGGACAAGGTCCGCATCGAGATGGAAAACAGCATGCAAACCACCGAACCAGCGATAGATCCCTTGGCCCCGGCGGTCCCAGCTGACCCCACCGCAACACCCACGGCGGAAGACGACCCGATGAAGGCTGTTGAAGAGGCGATGAAGAAAAAGTAGGCGACGGGTCGGCCGCCGCGGCTCAGTTGTCTACCTTGACACTGAACATCACTTGGCCCGATGAGGCGGAGTTGAGCGCCCCACCGAGTTGCCACCGAATGCTTCCAACGCCACCCACAGAGGGCACTGCGGTCAATACACAGGAGCTGATCGCCGCAGGCAAGGAGCCGCAGCTGGCGGCCACAAACGAGGTGTAGGTGGGTGTGGCGTCGCTGATGACGATGGTGCTGATGGGCTGGCTGCTGTTGTTCTGGTAAGTCACGGTGTAGGTGATGACCTCCCCCACCGAGGCAGTGGTCTTGTCAGTGGCTTTTGTCAGTACCAAACCACTGGCGCCAACGCCGGCCGTGGTGCTGTCGATGACAAAGGCAGCAGCGGTCAACGTGGGGCTGGCGTTGGTGTAACTGAAGCTGGCCTGTACCGTGGCGCCGTCCTGTGCGCTCAGCGCGGTGCCGGGCGGAATACTGACTTTATCGATCAGGCACAACTGTTCCCCAGCGACCACGGTGACGGCGCTGGTGATGACGGTGTCGCCGGCGTCGATCTGACCATTGCAATTCAGGTCCAGGTGCAGCACATGCGGCCAGTTCGCAGAACTCACGGTGCTGAAGGTCAGAACGCCGCCCGTGCCAGCGTTGAAGCGGTGCGGGTAAAACAGAACGTTGCCAGGTAAACCGCTTTGCTGCCCATTGGCCGCGAAACGGTTGACGGGCACATCGCCAAAATTGACGTCGGTGAACAAATTTCCGGTCACATTGGCCAAGGTCACGGTGTCACTGGTGCGGTCATAACTCCCCCCAGTGTTGCCCACAGAAGCCCCGGTGGAAAGGTAGCTGGCCGCATTGGTTTCGGTCACTTTGAGCGTGGCGGACACCGCAGCCGTCGGGAGCCACAGGGTGTAAGTGCCATCTCCTGCCGTGACGGTGCTGTCATAGGTGGTGGTGGCACTGCTGTTGGTCACCTTGACAGTCACACCGCCAATGCCTGCTTCACCGCCGTCGCGCACGCCGTTGTTGGCAGTGCCGCCACCCGTGCCCGTGTCTCCAAACACCAGGCCAGACAGCTTGGCACCGTTGTAGAGACCAAAGTTCAAATTCTGCAGGTCGCTGGTGGAAACCTGCACGTTGGCGCGCCGGAAATCCGGCATTTCAGTGCCTAGCCAACCGGTTGCTATGGTGGGTGTGATGTCGGTCAAGGTGTTGTTGTCGTCAATCAGCACCACGTAGCTGCCCGCCGCCACACTGGCCAGTTGGTAGGCGCCGCTGGCGCTGTTAACCAGGACCGCCTGCAGGGCCGTGCTGCCGCCAGTGGCGAGCAGCTTGGCGTACAACACCAAGCCCGTGCCGGTTTCACCGCCGTCCAGTTGCAGGTTGTGGTTGGCGTCACTGTAGACCAGCCCGGAGAGCTGCACACCCCCGACAGCCACGGTCAGCACGGCGGTGTTGCTGACTTGCCCCGCCGTCGGGGTCTGGGTGCTGCTCACGCCGCTGCTGGTGTTGGGCAGGGCACCGGCGGTGGTGCTGGTGATGCTGACACTCACCGTACACCCCCCTGCCGGCACGCTGGGTACGGTGAGGTTCAAGGCATTGGCCCCGGTCGCACCAACCACCAGCGCAGGGCTGTTGCTGGTAGCTGCGCAGGTGCCCCCGATGGCCGTAGACGCCACATTCATGTTGACCAGCGTGTCGGTGAAGTTGACATTGGTCAACGCCGATCCGTTGCCGTTGGTCAAGCTGAAGGTCAAGACACTCACGGCACCATTGGCGATTGACGCGGGAGCGAATGCTTTGGCGATCGTGGGCTTGACCACCACCGTCAGGTCAACCGGGCCCGAGCCTGGACCCGGAAAAACGGTCAGCGTGGTGGTGACGCCGCTCACGGTGTTGGGGTTGGCGCCGAGGTTGGTGCTGGTGACCTGCACTTCGACGGTGCAACCCCCTGGGGGTAAATTGGGCACAGTCAGATTCAATGCGTTGGTGCCGGTGGCGCCCACCACCAACGCGGGGTTGTTGGTAACTCCCGCGCAGGTTCCGCCTATGGTGGCCGACGCAACGCTCATGTTGGTCAGTGTGTCGGTGAAATTGGCGTTGTTCAGGATCGATACATTGGCGCTGTCCAGCGCGAAGCGAATGGTGCTGATGTCACCGCTGCCAATGGACGGCTGCAGAAATGTCTTGACGATGGTGGGGGCCGTCAGGGGAGGTGGCGTGACGATCAAATTGGCAGACGCGGTGGCGCTGGTGTTGGCGTTGGTGGAAGTGGCAGCGTCCGTGGTGTTGACCAAACCTGGGGCACCGGCCGCCACGGTGCTTGTCACTGACACGCTGATGCTGCAACTGGCGGTACCGCCCGCATTGAAGGGCACCACGGCATTGCTGATGGCAATTGAGGTGTCGTTCGGTGTGCTGCCGGCGGCGACGGTTCCACCACAGCTGTTGGTGAAGGTTGGCGTGGCGAACACCTTCATGCCCGCTGGAAAGATATCGTTCCATGCCACACCGGTGATAGCTTCGGTGGTGGACGGGTTGGTGAGCGTCAGCGTCAGGGTGGTCGGCTGATTGGCCACGATGGTGCCTGGGCTGAAGCTTTTACTCGCTATTGGGGCTGCCAGACGAACACTCAGGGCTGCAGTGGCCGCCACGGTGTTGTTGCCTCCATTGGCAGTGCTGAGAAAACCCGCTGTGGGTGAGGCCGCAATGGTGTTCATGTAGTTACCTGCAAGGCTGGCCTTGACATTGACAGAAATAGTGCAACTGCCATTGGCAGGGATGATGCCACCAGTCAAACGGATGCCTGCTGACCCGACGGCCAACGCTGCACCGAGGTTGTTGAACAGCGTGCCACTGCAGCTGTTGCTGGTCGTGAGGTCTGCCACCGTCATAGCACCGGGTGCCACCGGAAAGGTGTCCGTGAAGGTAGCCGCCGTCAAAGCCGCAGCACTGCCGTTGGTCAACACAATCTGCAGCGTTGATGTACCGGAATTGGGCAGGATGGGGCTGGTCAGAAATGACTTGGTGATAGTGGGCGGAGCCAGCACAGTGATGTCAGCCGACGCTGCCGTGGCGTTGGCCAGTGCCGCAGGACCGCTCACCGTCAAACCGCCAACCGGGATGGTGTTGACCTTCAGGCCAATCGTGTTGGCCGTCACGGTAGCGGTCACAGTGCAGGACCCGCTGGCTGGAATTGTGCCGCCTGTGATGGACACGGTGGAGCCGCTGGCCGCTTTGGTGCCCACACAGGTGCCCCCGGGCGCCGATGCAGTCAGGCCAGCGGGCAGCGTGTCGGCGAAAGCTGCGCCGGTCATGGCGGCTGCACTGGGATTACTCAGGGTAATGGTTAACGTCGCTGTGGTGTTGAGTGGTGCAGTGGAAGCACTGAAAGCCTTGACCACACCGGGCAGGGAAACGTCCAGCGTGGCACTGGTGCCGGTCGCATTGCTACCAATACTGGAGCTCACAGCCCCGGCCGCGAGTGTGTTGGTATAGCTTCCCACACTGGCAGACTGCACGTTGACGCTGAGCGTACAGCTGGCCCCCGCCGCGAGTGTGCCTCCGGAAAAAGTCAACGTACCAGGGTTAGTGGCTGCGGCACTCGCGACAGGAGTTCCTCCGCAGCCCGTGTTGGTGACGGTGGTCGTGCTGTTGACCAGATTAGCAGGGTAGGTGTCGGTGAACGCCAAGCCCGTGATGGCTGCACCGGTCACATTGGTCAACGTGATGGTCATCGCGGTAGCGGTGTTGACGGCCACAGCGGTCGAAGCAAAGACCTTGCTGACCTGCGGGCTGGCAATTTGCAGAGTAGCTGAGGCTTCGGCGGTGTTGGCACCTCCGCTGGTGGATAAGGCTCCCACGGGAATGGTGTTGCCATAAGTCCCTCCCACCGGGGCTTTCACGCGAACGGTGATCGTACAAACATTGCTGGCCGGGATGGTGCCACCTGTCAATTTGACGCTGTCGCTTCCCACTGCCAGCGCGGCACCGGTAGAGGTGGTCAGGGTGCCGCCGCAGCTGTTGGTCGTGACCGTATCAAACAGTGTCATGTTGCCAGGTGCACCAGCCGTGGTGTTAGGAAATACATCGGTGACGCCAGCGCCGGTCATGGCCGTGGTTGTCGGGTTGGTCAGAGTGATGGTCAAGGTTGACACCGCATTGGCCGCCACCGTACCAGGCGTGAACGACTTGCTGGCTGCCGGCGCCTGCGTGACGGTCAGCGTCTGACTGCCCGCTGTACTGACACCCGCATTGCTACTGGCTACAGCACCTGCCGGAATGACATTGGTGTAAGTTCGTGCTGCGGCAACCGTTACATCGGCCGACAACGTACACGACCCGCTGGCGGGCAAGGTAGCCCCCGTCAAGGTCAGCGTCGTGCCTGCAGGTGTGGCTGACACGGTACCCGCTGCGCAACTGGTCGATGCATTGGCTGGATTGGCGATCACCATCCCGCCCGGCAAATTGTCGGTGACGCTGGCACCGGTGATAGCCGTCCCGTTGGAGTTGGTCAATGTGACGGTCAGCACCGATTTGGCACCAGCGCCCATGGTCGACGGCACAAACGTTTTGCTAACCGAAGGGCCACTGAGCCCGCTGTTGACCGCTGAAACGGTGATGGCTGTACCCGGGCCTGTGCCATCAGGGTCGATGGTGGCCACGTTGTTGACAGTACCTCCCCCCGTGGCCACCACGCTGAACTGAACGGTGGCGGACGCACCGACGGCGATCACACCTGCAGGCTTACCGGCACTGCGGACCAAGGCTGCGGTAGCAAAAGGCATGGTTCCGCCCACTCCATCGGCCACGGTCACACCATTGAGCTTGGTGCTACCAGCCACATAGGTGGTCCCAGCCGGAATGGGATCGGCCAGTGTGGTGCCACTGGTGTCAAGCAAGCCGGTGTTGGGAATTGAAATGGTGTAGTTCGCTGTTTGTCCTCCCACCAGCGGGCCAGTGGGAGAGACTGTTTTGACCGGCTCCAACCGAGCGGCATTGGTAGTGATCACACTGGTGGTCACGCTGCCGGGCTGCGCCACCACACCAGCACAGGCAACGTAGGTGTAGGTCCAGCGTGCACTGTTGCCAAAACTGGCGGGGGCGGGTGATGCGGGCAGGGAGACGACGTTGACATCAAAGGAAACACTGACAGAAGCACCCACGGCAATGTTGGCCACGCTGAATCCGGTCCCGGGGTCCACGCCGGGCTGAACGGTGCCGTTGACCGTCACACTGTTCGGAACAAACACCATCCCGGCTGGAATGGTGTCGAAGAAAGATACGTTGTTGGCAGCGCCGTTGCCGGCCGTGTTGTCAAGGTTAACGGTGTAGCGAAGGGTGTCGCCAACAAAGGTGGAGGTCTTGTTGACCGTCTTGACGGACACCGGAAAGACGGGGGATGTCACATTGATCTGCAATGCCAGTGCATTGATGGCGTAGTTGTCACCGGTGGTGGTGCCTTGGGCAAAAGCAGTTGTCTGGGAATTGACCAGCTGCGACGTCACATCCACGTTGGTGATGTCGTAACCTTGCCTTGCACCGGCCACACTGGTCGTCGGGGTGCTGTTGGTCGTTCCAAAGGTACCTGTGGTGTCCAAGGTTCCGGTGTTGCCATTGATCTGGCTCGCAAAGAAATTCCCGATCAGGTTGTTAGGTCCTGACAACCTGTTGGCCGCGCCCAACGCGGATGTTGCACCAAACAGCATGGTGTCTCCACTGCCCGAAGCGTCACCCTCCACGCCGCTGACCAATAGACGCCCATTCACCAGCCCGGACACGGGGGTACAAAACCCACTGACCGAAGCAGCAGCCGCACCGGCTTGTTCAGCCCCCACAAAAATAGTCAGGTTGCGCGCAACCTGACTTGGGTCTGCATAGGCTACCGCCAGTGTCCAGCCCGCCGCATCAATGGTTCCGGAGGTGGCGGTCATCCCGGGAACGCCTCCCACTGTGTAAGTGCCTCCGCCCGCAATCTGCACCAACCCGGTCACGTTCGCCGAGCGGGTGTAGTAAGTCCCCGAATTGCCCGCTGTGGCACCGCTGGGTGAGATCGTGTATGTGCCGCCGCTAGCGGTTTTGAAGGTAACGTTTGAATTGAGCTGAGCTGCCGTCAAAGTGCCGATGGTGCCGGACCAGATCAGTTCCGCATACAGCACCGTCGCCCCAGCGGGAATGGTCAGCACGGCACGGGATGAGTTGTTGGGGAATTGAGCGGTGGGGCCAGTGGTTCCGAATGGAAATGTGCCGTAGCGCGTGCCTGGCAAATCCACAGCAATGAAAGCACCGCCAGTGGCAGACGTACCAGGAGTGCCCGAACCTGCCACGGCATTGCCATTGAGTTCCAACGTGTTGCCAGTGAAGGTCAACGCACCTTTCTGAATCGTGCTGTAAACCTGTACGTACGCAGCGTCAACCCTGGTCACCAACAGCAGGAAAACTGCTACGCAGGCCAGTCGTACCCAATCGAGCAGTCGTGGCTGCATTCGCAAAAAAATGGCCTTCAAGCTCATTGAAATAAGTTCTCGTCAAATTTATAGCGCAGCCGCAAAAACACGCCTTTGCTGGTGTGCCCTTCGCCGGCCAGGTCGTCGTCACGGAAGCCAAAGCGGTTGTAGCCGACCGACAACCAAAGGTTTTTAGTCACAATACGGCCAATCTCAAGGCCCAAAGCACTTTGCCGACTGCGCCAATCGCCGCTGAACAACAAGCCCGTGTTGATGCCCAGTGTCCACTCTTTGGCAAAGTCAAAGTCACTGCGTGCGGACAGCAAGTGCGCGGTGTAGCGGCTTGTGATGCTGCTGGAGTTCTCGACAACATATTTGCCAGCGTAACGACCTGAAAAGTTCAGATCAGCGCTCGCCTGATAGGCTGCGTGAGTCGACACCACATGCACTTGGCGCTCGCTCACCAACTGCGTCGTGACGTTGTCCTCCAATTTGTACTCATAGCGCATCAGCGCATCCCATTGATTTGTCACGCTGTCTCGGTAAGCCATGCCGAGCTGAAACCGATCTTGGCGCCGACGATCGCCTGCCTGGCTTTTCTGCACCTGCAGCACGTTTCGTCCCAGCAATGTCCAGTCGTTCGAGAGCTTGTAGGCCACGCCCATGGTGGCAAGGACCTGGTCAGACGCCACGGCAGTTCGGTATTCCAGCCGAGCACTCCCCTTCCAGTCCGGGTTGGCGGTGTACTCAATAGCCCCTGTCACGGCAATGCTGCGGTGGTCCGCACCGCTCATGGTTCGGACCTGCTCAAAGCCAGTTTGCAGGCGCATGCCTTCGGCCACAGTCCACTGGTTGCGCAAACCCACGGCCGCCTCGGCCTCTCTACCCGTCAATGCATCACGAAGGCGGTATTCGCTGATCAGTTGCCCGTCTTGCATGTAACTGGTGTCAATACCCAACACCGTTGCGTTTCGCTGCTGGGTGTTATTGAGTGTGTAGGGGTTGCCCAAGCTGGAAATCAGCTCATGGCGCAAATAAATCTTGCTGCGATCCAGCAGACGGTATTCGCCGCCTACCGCAAGCATCCTTTTGTCGCTGTTGGCGATGTCCTGCTCGTACTCGGTGAAGACCGACAAATCGGGTACCTGCGGAACTTGGCCTGATATCTTGAGATGAAGGGCTGTCAACTGGTTTGGCGTCACGCCTGCAGTGGCGCTGTCGGCCGGTTTGGTGGACTCATTGGCGTACCGCAGGCCAACCTCCCCGTTCAGATTACTTCCCAGATTGCGCTCCAGCACGACCAAAGCGCCTTCTCGCGCTCCTTTGTTGATGCCATCTTCGCTACGAATTGCCTCCACTCGAAGACCTGTCAGCGGATCGATTTTCAGTTTGGCTTTGACGCCTGATTCGGTACGCCCCTTGTTCAGCAAGGCACTTGGGTTGTCAAAACCCAATGACGTTTTGCCTGAAAAAGCCTGAGCCTGCAAACTTTCGCCTTCATGCTTGAGTTCAAAACGCACACCACGACCAGAACCAGAAAGTACATTCTTGGTTTGCGCAAGCTCGGCACCCAACGTCGTTTTTTCAGCCAGCTTCACCACGACGTTGGCACCCACCATGGTAAGGTCATCCAACGGGTTTTCATCGCGCACATAAGCCCCGCCAACCTCAACGCGCTCATGGACCTTGATTTGCCCGTCAACGCCGTACACCCAAAACTGGGGTCCTCCTTGTTCATATTCATAGGTGACACGGATGAAGTTGGTGTTGAACCCAATGTCAAGGCTGGGCACTGGCGTTCTGAACAACAGGCGGCCACTGAGGGGTTCAATTTCATAGTCGCTCAAGCGGCTCATGGCCACTGTCGAGATGATGAGCGCAGGCTGATGGCGGTCCCGCGTGACGATCTCGACTTTTTCACTATTAGGAACAATATTGGTGCGGCTCAGCGCGTAATAGCCCGAAATACCCAAAGCGGGAAGTTCTTCCGTGAAAGCGCGCGAGCTGGTGCGGGCAGCAAATGCGTTGAGACTGCCCAACTCCCCTTCCAAATGAGAACGGGCACCGTTCAGGCTGCGGTTGTACTGGCTGAGCTGACGTGATGGCAATCCGGAAAAAGGGGTCAAGCTCTGGGTACTGAAATCACCATAAAGAACAAACGACGCACCTTTGTCGACCCGCACATACAACAAGCCCGTGGACTGGGCATCAAACCCCTTGACGGAATCATCGCCATAAACAGGATAAAACTCGTCTGGTTGAATGTCTCGAAACAGCCGCTCCTTGGCGGCTTTTTCGGAGTCGTAAGCCAGGGTTAACAGGTAGTCTCCTTTAACCTTTCCCTTCAGGAACAAGGCAGCACGCGCCCCGGCATCTCGGCGGCCATCCGCACTGGTTCGGGAAAAATGACGCAACTCCTGCTCAAAACCATCTTGTGCACGTGCGGGCTGCAAGGCCTTGGTGCTGAGGTTTCTGAAGTTCAGAGCCCCCTCCACCACTCCGGCTGCAATCAAGGGCCGCAACTCCGGCAAAAACTTCATGGTGGCATGGCCTGTGATGTTTCCCGAAGTGGCACGGATTTCTGCGTCACCTGGATCAGTTGGTGACAAGAGCTGAAGCCTGGCCTCCCCTTCCTCCACAAAAATCTGAAGTCCGGGCTCCTTGCGGTCCAAATCGTCCGCTTGCCAGACTCCGGCAGAACTCTCAAGCGTCACTGGTGTCCGCCCCTTGACTGGTAAGCCCTCGGCATCCATTACCCGCACGATCACGTCCGTCAGCGTCTTTCCATCGGCTGGCACGCCAGTGGCTAGCACCTGGACACCGAGTCTGGAAAACCTGCCCGATGCCACCACCTCGATGGCGGTCTGGCCACGTGGGTTGCCAAAGGCATCCCGCTGCTCCACATCTACACGGTTCACGCCGGGTTTGAGATCTACACCGATGTACTCCCAAGCCTGAACACCATTGGATTCCAGAACGCTTTTTCGACCCACGCGGAGGTTGGACACTTCCGTTCCGTTCACACGCAACACAAAAACACTGCCTGCAGCACCCTTAACGACGACGTCAGTCTGCGGCACGCCAAACGTCTGGTGATCTGACGGGCTCAAGATGCCCAACTGTGCATCCAGTGTCGGCAGGAGTTTGTCGAGGTCCAGACGCTCTGTCGCTAAGGCGGATTTGCTCAACAAAGCAGTACCGCGGGCGGTGGCTGTTGTGAAAGCCCCTAGAGGCTTCATACCGACGACACCACTGGCAGGCAACAACTTGACGTCCACCACTGGAACCACACCATCAGGAGTCATGCGGGCCATCGCCGCAAACTCGGTCTCAGGAACACCGCGTGTGCGTTGGGCTCGGCGTTCAATTTCCTCATCCAGCGCGGGTGTGCAGCCATCCACTGCAAAATTAACCTGAAGCAACTGACCGTTTTTCATGTCTATAAAACGGCTTCCTGCATCCCTAGCGTTGCGAGAACCCAAAACTCCCAGCTGAGCACCCTGCGGTAAGGTGGTCATGTCAACTTTCAGGATATGTGTTTGCGGACGCACGTTGTAGAGGCTGAATTTTCCTTCTTTGTCACTGATGACAAAAGTGCCATCTTCCATGTAGAGGCGGACATCGGGGATACCTCGCTCACCTTCATTTTGAAGGCGGTCGCGGTTGCAATCAGCAAACACTTTGCCCACCACAAAACCCCTGTCGCTGAACACCCCGGGCAACACCTGCACCGACGCCGTGGCCATGTTGCTGACTTTGGACACCAGGCTCGTGGTTGTCCGAGCGCTGAAAGCTTGCGCACGATTGACGCCGTCGCCCTGCAGCGCACCAGGGCCAATCCGGACACGGTAGGTCAAACTCAAAACCACAGTGTCGGCAATGGAGCCGACGTTGAAAATCAGTTGGGGACCCACGCCACCTTCGGGTTCAGGGAGTGTGGAACCATTTAATCGGGTTGTGCCAGCGTTCAGGCGCGCACTGTTGCGTACGTAAGCAAAACCGGCAGGCAGATGATCTTCCACTTGGATTTGCCCTAACAACTGTCCAGAATTATTTTTTATTTTGACGGTGTAATCTACAAACTCACCCAGTTCCGCCGTACTGCGGGAGGCAGTCTTTTCTACAAACAAGCCGCCCAAACTGCTGGCGTCCAGTGGCACATCAATACGCACCGGACCTGTAGAAAGGCTAACCGGGAAGCTCCCTCCATACGAGCCGGACGCATCCGTCAAACGCGTGGCAGGCAACAGGCTGACGGGCAATACCGACGGAAAGCTGTAGCCACTTGGTGCAATCACCTGCAACTGATAGTTACCCGGCGCTACGTTAGGGAATTCATATTGCCCCGTGCTGCCAGTAACAACACGATTTGGCGCACGCGTCACACCATCAGCCTCAAACACAGTCGCAGGAGTGTTCGTCGTCAGGTCCAGCAAAGTCACAGTAGCTCCGCTGACTGGCACATTGCTGCGCGCGTCGTACACCACACCAAACGGATCGATCAACAAATTGACCTGTATTTCTCTGGCACCACAGCCCAGCAAGCTGGCGCTCAACATGTCATTTCTGGCAGTACTCACAATGCCGTCACCAGACGCCGTGGCGCTGCCAGTCAGCGTAATGCTTGGAACAATTCTGAATGTTCCCGTGTTGACTCCTGTTTCTTTGGCAACAAATGTTTCCACGTCGCCCGTCACAGCAGACCTGATGATGATCGTCTTACTCTCAACCTGCGTGGGGTCCAGGTTGCACTGTGCAGCATCAGCCTGCAGGTAGACGAGTTGGTCCATGTGTGCCACGTTCGTCGGCTGCACATAACCGCTGTCCCGGTAGTAGTTGATCGTCGGTGGCAACTGAGGCACCGTGGTTTGGGTCACGTTGGAGGTGACGCTGCTCGGCGTTGCACCGCCGTTGTTAAAACCGATCTGAGCCTGGTTGAGGATGTCGCCGCTGGCGTTGGCATTGATCTTCACGTCAAAGGTTTGCGCCACCGTTTGACCCGGATTCACGTTGGCAAATCCAAACGCAACGGCGTCCACCACCGTTAGATCAGCAGGTGTTGCAGTGGTGTAGCTGTTCAGTGGATCACCGACCTTGTGGTACATCAGTGTTGCAACACCAGAAGCCCTGACCGCAATCAGTTGAGTATTGGCAGGCACCACATCGCGGATCACGACCATGGACAACATAACCCCGTCCAGACTCAATGAAATGCCTGTGGCGGGGCCTGCGCCCGTATTGCGAACAGTGAGCGTGTAGGTCAAAACGCCGCCAGGTGCAGCGGTCAGCCTGGACACGCTCTTCTCCAACTGGATAGAGGCCCCCGACGCGACGACAACACTGTCGCGCACCGTTGCGGTGGCACGCTGCGCCTGGCTGGTTGCCGTGAAATTGATTTGCGCCGTCTGCCCCAGCGGCACGGAGGCACCAACCAACCCTTGGAGAACAAAGTCCATGCTTTGACCCGGCTGCAAAACGACCAAGCCACCCTGTGCAAACCCAGGCTCGGCGGGATCCAGGGCACCATTGCCGTTGCTGTCCCGGTACAAAGCCAACTCCAACAATTCATAGGAGCTACCGGGTGCATTGCCGAAGGTCAATGCATATGTCGAGCTCGTGTTACCGGTGTTGGTCACACGATAAGGAACAGTCACAAAAGTACCCGGCAGACGGTTGAACACCTGCGCACCGCGTATCTGCACAGCTTCAACCGCATTGACCACAACCAGAACCGTGTTGGAATGAAGCATTCCCGCAAAACCAGCGTCGGTATCGAAATACGTCACGGTGGCGCGATTGCTGATGGTCGCACCGGCCAATGGCGCGGCACTGTGGGCCGACTGCAGCAGCGCCATCGACAAGAGCAACAGGCACACCCATCGCGCCATGAATCTGCTTGCTGAATGCCCACTGGTGAAAAGCTTTTGTCCCACGTTGCTTTCGTGATGTTGTTGACTCGGATGCGGGCGCTTTTCTACGGGTACTAATTGACCGAAATACCCGTAGAAAAGCGGGGAAGGATCTGCCTTCCCCACTGCTCTTTAACGCTTAAGGATTGATCCTCACACCGAACTGGATAACCACCGACGCCGACGGCGTCAAGGTGCCAACCGTGGCGCTAACGGTACCAGCGGAGCCGCCAGCAGGCGCCGTGATGGTGCCCAGCGATGTGGTGGCAGGCACCGTCGCGCTGTAAACCGTAGATGCAGGCGTGCTGTCACTGACGACCAAGCTCAACACATTGGCACTACCGTTATTGGTCGCGGTCAAGCGATAGCGAACACAAGCGCCAGGAATTGCACCGGTGCTGATGGTCACCGTTGAATACGCCGTATCAGCTGTGCCATCACACGCGGCATCAAGCGCTTGCTCCTTGATCAGCACCATATTGCCGGAGATCACGGTCGTGCCATCCGTTGCACTGACTGCAGCAGGTGCCGCCTGGCCGTTGATGCTGCCAGCGGTCGTCGCGGTGAGTGTTGTGGTGTTCAACACACCGATACCGACACCAGACGAAGCCGTTATTTTCACCAACAGTTGCTTGCTCTGACCTGCAGTGAAGGAGCCCAAGTCACTCGCAGCGTTGATGATCACATCACCTGCATCAATCGTGTTGTTGCTGTTGGCATCCAGGTAAACCACTGAGGTAAAACCAGCCTGTGTATTGAGCATTGACAGTGCAATCGTGCTGGCGCCACCGTTTTCAGTGACGTTACCTGTGTTGGTGATGGTATGTGTGTACACCACGCTACCACCAGGAATGATTTGCCCGACGTTGTTCGGGGTCAAGGTCACAGCGCGCAGTGTGTTCACAATCACAGCATCCGTTTTACGGTCAGTTGCAGCTGTGGACGGTGACAAAACACGGAAATAGATGTTTTGACCTGGCGCAGGGATAGCCGCCTGACCGACAGGAATCGTCACGTCAGCGTAGACCAACTTGCTGGCACCGCCGGCAACGACACCAGTGTTCGTGATCACGGTTTCAGAGCTGTCACGGAACACCACCGTCCAGCCCGAAGGCAAGGTCAAGGAGGCAAAATTAACATCCGTGCTGGCAGCCAGGTTAAAGGTATCGCCCGTTGATGAAGCACCATTGTTGACATTCAAAGTGAACCGGGTCGTGCTGCCAGGATTCGCACTGTTCGTCGTCACTGGTGTGCCCTCCGGTCCTGGTCCAACACCAAGCGCACCGCCGTTGGTCAAGTCCACCGTGTTGGCTGCGATCACCGTCAGCGTATCGGTCGCCACTGCTGTCACGGCAGGCGCAAACTTGGAAGTCGCTGTTTTGGCAACGCTGTAAGGACCACCTGTGGCCCCCGCAGGCAACGTCACCTTCAACACCACGGTGTACGTCGCGCCGGCAGCTACGGCACCAGTGTCAGGCGTTCCGTTGCCGTTGGTGTCGACCAGTGGAGTGACGCCATCAGACTTGTACAAGGTGTAGGTCGTTCCAGCGGGAAAGCCAGTACCCACGGTGATATCAAAGCTGTCTGTGGCGTTGCCGTTGTTGGTCAGCGTGTTGTTAAAGCTGATGGTGCTGCCTTGTGCAGCGCTTGCAACGGTTTGACCGGCAAACGTCGCACTGGCAGTTTGATTCACCGTGAACACAAAGGTGTTGGTATTGGCCGCAGGAATGGGGTTGACACCATCGTTGTAGGCAAAAGTAGCGGTGTTGTTCAACTGACCCGAAGAAAGACCAGAGTTGATGTTGACCTGGAAAGTCAAAGTTCCCGACTGTCCTGCTGCAACCACATTGATGATGCCGGTGACCGTGTTGGAGGACACGCTGTAATTAATGGTGGGGGCAGTTCCCTGCGTGTCACCGGTTGCATCGGTCAGCACCGTTGAGCCCGTCACACTCCATCGACCCGACCCAGGTACGTAGGTCATCCCAGAGGGCAATGCATCCACCAGCGTGATAGCCGTGGCAGGCGTGTTACCAGTGTTGCTGTAGGCCAGAGTCACGGTGTAACCCGTGCTCGGCGATGCGCCAGACACTGCACTCATGGACTTGCTCACGTTGACAACCGCGTTCGACGTCACCGTGGTGGTATCCGTCACCGATGCCGACACCGATGCATTGAAACCCGAGGTCGCCGTGACGATCAGACTGTTGACTTGCCCACTGATGGCGGTGGTGGGAACATTGCCGACTGCGACAAAGCGAAACACGCTGCCCGGCGCCAAAACACCCGAATTGGTCACAGGGGTGGTGTTGTCGGCTACGCCGTCACCGTTGGCGTCCGCGTAGAACGTCACCGAGCCAAAGGTGAAGGATCCCGACATGGTGGACGACAGCGCGTAGCTGTCCGAGCTGTTGCCAGTGTTGGTCAGCGTCACCGGGTAGCTGACCTGGCTACCCGCTGTGACCGTTTTGGACAGGTCTTGCTGAAGCGTCAACGCAGCCACTTGCTGCACGATGGTGCTGACAATATTGGAGGTGACAGTGCGCGTGACATTGGAGCCGTCGACATACGTCGCTGCAGCCTGGTTGCCGATGCTGGTACCCGCCAGAGGTGCTGCGGCGTGCGCAGACCCCAAGGACACGAGAAAGGACATGACCAACAGTGCACGCCAGAGCAGTTGAAGCCTTGACCTGATGCTGGAACACATTTTTTGTATGTTTTTCATTGTTGATTCCTCAAGATTAAATTCGCTGACATCGGCCCATTCACGTTGACCACCCCCGACGCATAAAAGGCCGCAGATCCCCTGGACTTCTTGTTATCCGGTGTCTTGCCTCATTTGCGCCACATCTTCTTTCACTCCATTTCCTTGCAGCCCCTTTGCAGAGACCTTGCGGAAACAAGGTGAGAAATTAACCACGCATGCCGCCTGAATCAGGGCTTGGCCAGATCAGGCGCCAGTGTCTGGACAACCTGAACACGCAGGCTCACCACAACGCTCTGGGAAGCTGCAATCGTCCCGATCGGCCACCGAAGGGCGCGGTACTCGGACAAAGGCACCAGTTCTTCGCGGCTTTTGCCGTCAGGCAGCTTGACCACCCGCTTGAGAGGAGTGGCGGAAAAATTGATGCCATCAACTGTTGCCTGCGGATTGGCCGGTTTGGCACTGTCTGCCAACAAAACGGTTCCCAGCGGGACTGGAACCACCGCCTGCACCCGCTCGACTGCCGCCTTTCCTGCATTGGAGTAGCTTGCACTGTACTCCAGTACATCTCCCGGCTTGGCGCTGGACGCTGGCTTGAGCGGCGTTTTTTCATCGCTGGCATCAACGCGATTGACTGTCAGTTTGGAGGTAAAACCTGCCGGCGCCCCCTGTGCCAACACGCCTCCACACATGACCAAGCCAGCTGCAGCAATCAACAATAAGAAGTGATTCTTCATAATTGAATTAGAATAATTATTAACAATAAATTACTACAAGAAATTGTATTTCTGTCAGTGTATCGGGCTGGATTCAACCAAATCCAAAGGAAAACCCGTAAAAATGAAAAAAAATATCGACATCGCTAATTTTTTCACGAATTCATCACTAGCGACAAAAATAAATATTTTTATCGCTTCATAAAAAGTTCCAAAAATCGAGTAGTTTCATCGTCAACTGCGATCAGCCTCTCGCTGGGAGACGGCACTGGATGGCACGCGGTGTCATCGCACCGCAGAACTGACAGCCAACGCACGAATCACGACAGCCAAGGGCAACTCACCCGGCTGAACACCGATGCGCTCGCCCGCAGTTGAACTGCATTGGCGCACCCAGCAAAAAAAAGCCAAGATCCTGATGGATCTTGGCTTGATACCTCATCAGCGCTGGCCAGAGGCAAGCGCCGGAATAGCGTTACAGCTTGCGCGTTTGCATGAAGGTGTCGAAACGCGACTCGGCAAAACGGAACCAGAGCACCTGGTCGCGTTGGAAGCTGCGCATGTCGGCGTAAATTTTCTTCCACTCCGGGCTCTTGGCATCGTTTTCGGCAAACACTTCCATGGAAGCGTTGAACGACGCCTCCAGCACCGCCTG
>JBJXEI010000217.1:0-2739 GCA_046154065.1 Polaromonas sp.
CAAACAAACGGCACAGCCGAATGAACTGGCTGCGTATCAAGCCGTCGCGGTAATAAATGGCGTGGTCGGCATACAGGCGTTGCTCATGAATATGCACGGCGGGCAGAAATGACTGGCTGTTGAGCCGATTGCACAGGGCATGGTGTTGCTCAACTGGCACGGTGGCCTGCACGTCGAGGTAGGTGGTGAGTGCGATCAAAAAGGTCTGTGGGTGCAGCTTGATCCAGAACGGGAACATGCCGCTTTCATGGACATAGATTTGATGGTTGTCCTGCAAAGTGTGTGCGATGGCGGCTTGTTCCAGCTCCAGCGACAGGGTCACCAGGGTGACCGTTTTTTCTTCAAGAAACGTGCTCATGCAAGGGCTCCGGTCAATGTGAGGCGTTGTGCAGGGCGCGCTGGGCCAGCCATTGCTGCAGGTCGTGCAGCACCTGCAGGTCGCGTGCTCGGCCTTGCGCCAGCGTGGTCTGGGCGATCAGTTGGTGTGCGTGTTCCAGCGTCACCCAGCGGGTTTGTTGGGTTTCGTTGTGAAACGGCGCTGGATGGCCCAGCGGCTCCATCACAAAAAATACGCTGGTGCCAGTGGTGCCGCCGTACAGGCCGGGCAGTCGCCCCTGAATGCGGGCGGCGTAGCCCATTTCCTCGGCAACTTCACGCAGTGCGGTTTGTTGCGGTGATTCACCGGGCTCTGGCTGGCCTTTGGCATAGGTCCAGACATAGCCACCGAAGTGGTGGGTGGGTTCGCGCAGCAGAACATGGCCTTGCTCGTTGAGCAGCACGCCGCCGTAAGACGTGGCTTTGGGCACCGCGCTGCGGCTGACGGCGTGTTGCGGTTCCCAGGCATACCCTGGGTGGTTCTGCAGCCGGTAAAGCGTGTCCCATACCGCGTGGTACAGGTCCGCCCGGTCTATGCCCTGCACGCGGGCCACCTCGTCTTTGAAGTTGTCGTAGCAGAGGTTGCCAGCCAAGGCGGACATGGCTTGCATCACGGCGGTGCGTGGCGCGCTGGCGCGAAAGCGGTAGTCGTTGTGCGTGCTTTCCTGCACGGGGCTGAGTTGTGGCAGTACCGCCAGGCGCAAAGCGGCCAGGTCGGCGGCCACACGGGCACGAATGGTCAGGCTGTCGGTGGCGACATCGGCGGGTTTTTGCACCACGCTGAAAAAGCCGAGAGGGGTGATGATCCACATAGCGTTGTTCTCCTTTGAAGGTCCGTTGTGCGGATAAGGAGAATTCTGTGGTCTGGCTGGCTCATACGCTGAGCCAGCCAATGAGTGGCTCCGGACTGTTTCAAAGAATCGCTGCGGCCCACCCGATTGCAGACGATGGCTCAGGTCTTGTATTGCTGGCGCGCGGCGTCCAGGCGGGCCAGCACTGCTTGCTGAAGCTCGGGCGGTGAGATGACCCGCACCTGGTCGCCATGTCGCAGGATGTCCATGATGAGTTCAATGGGGTTGAGGTAAGGCAACTCAATTTCCAGACTCCCATCGGCCAACTGGCGGGTTTTCTGCTTGGGGTGCCAGCGTTCTGACGCCACCCACCGGGCGCTCTGAGGTGTGAAGCGCAGCACCGCCCACACAGCGGTTTGGCCGTTGTAGATGCCATAACCCTCGCCCAGCTCTGCAGCCACTTTGCGGGCAGAGACTTCATGCGCTGGCGTTTCCATCATGGTGGCCTGTGTGATGGCGTCCAGCGCAAACATGCGCACGCCATGGCTGGTGTGGCACCAGGCGTCAAGGTACCAGTTCTCCCGGTAATGCGTCAGTCGCTGCGGCGAGACTTCGCGCACGGCGACTTCGTTGCGGTGGCGGCTGTGGTACTGGAACTTCAGCCGTTTACGCATCATGAGTGCGTTTCCCACGGCCTCGAAACAACCCAGTGGCACATGTCGGCGCTGGCTGGCGGCCATCAGCTTGACGCGGGTGGCTACGGCTTCTGGGCTGGCTTCGGTGCTGCCCAGCAGCGCCGTGATGCGTGCCATCAGGGGCTGAATGTGGGGGCCGAGGAGGCCGCCCACATCCATCTCGGTCAGGAGTTGGTGCATGGTCAGCAGCGCGCGAATTTCCTGCGGCGAAAACCACAGGCCCGGTAACTGGTGCCGTTCGCCTTGCTGGGGTGTTCCCATCGCGTAGCCGCCCGTGAACCGGTCGTAGGTGATGGGCGCGTTGAGGCGGTCCCGCAGGTAGGCCAGGTCCCGCTTGAGGGTGGCGGGCGACACCTCCAGCGCCTCGATCATGTCCGAGAACGTGACGCATCCCCGGTCCTGAAGCATTTGCTCGATGCGGTAAAGACGTGCGGTCTTGCTCATGCGAAGCAGTTTACGTGGGTCGGTGTTTGACGTGTCTGACGGGTCTCACTACAAGCCATAAGCTCACGCCATGAGCCTGAATCAGGTTAATCTGACCTTTCTAAAAAGGAAGCTTCATGTCAAAAAAAGAAGACACCACCAGCGCATTGACGTTGATGGTTTTGTTCGTCGTGTGTCTCGTCGCACTTCTGCTGTTTTTTATGGCTTTGTTCTTCGTTGCGCCTGGTGCGGCAGTCACCGCACTGATTGTTCAGATGCTGGGGCAGCAGGTTGATGCTGCACAAGCCTGGATATTTGCAGCTCTGTTCAGCGCCATCATTGGCTTGGGCTACTACGCGTACTTCCGTGATCCACAAAAGACCCAGAAGGCCTATTTGCTGACGTGTGCCATCGTGGCAGGTGTCTATGTGCTGGCGTCCCTCGGGTTTCATGCG
>JBJXEI010000218.1:0-4848 GCA_046154065.1 Polaromonas sp.
CGTGTTGCCGTAGCCGCCGTGCAGGTACACCATGGGGCCGTCGCTTTGCTCCAGCAGCTTGCCGGTGTCGTCAGCCACCTTGAAGTTCAGGGTGACGGCGGTGTCTTTGTCGATTTTCATGAAGAGGATCTTTCCGGGTGCGAACTTAAAACCGCTGATTTTCGCGCAAGCCGGGCGGTGCGTGCCCGGTGCCCTTAGCCCGTCAACACGTTCTCAGCTGCAGGCCAGCAGCGCCTTGCCCGCCAGGCGTGGTTTCAGGGTCTCCAGCTGGGCTTTGACGGCCGCATCCGCCGCTGGCAGCGTGAGGCGCTGGCCGCGCACCTCGGGGCGTTCCTGAATCACGCGGGCGGTGCGCACGCCGCGCTCGGCGTCCTTGGCCAGTGCACGGTCAGCGTCGGGTTTGTTGTCGAAGTGGCCCAGCGACAGGCCGGGGTTCAGGCCGGGGTTTTGCACCGGCTCGAACTTCACGCCTCGGGCGCGCAGCTCGCTGCGTTTTTTGGCCACCATCTCTTCATTGGCGTAGCGCCCCATGTAGATGATCCAGCGGCCTGGCTCCACCACGGGGCTGAAGGCCCAGCTGCCGCCGGGCAGGGTGCTTTGCAGGCGTGGGCGCAGGGCGGCGACCTGCACGTCGCTGAACAACCCGGCCTGCAGGCATTCACCGGCCGTGGCGGCGCTGGTCACGGTGGCCGTTGACGGTGGGGCGGCAGGCGCTGCCGCCGCAGGCCCGGACGCGGCGGCCACAGGGGCCACCACGGCGGCTAAGGCAGCCGGGTTTGCCGGGTTGGCCGTGGCCAGCAGGCGCATCGCCTCGGGTTTGATCTGCTGCGTCAGCCGCTGCGGCTCCGCCTGCTGCACCGGGGCCAGGCCCAGGGCCATCAGCCAGCCCTGCGACCACGCGAAGTAAGCCGCGTTGGCCAGCAGCAGCACCAGCACCAGGCCGCGCAGCATCAGGCGGCCCCGGCGGGCACGGGCCGCACGCTGACTTCGGCGCTGGTCACGCCCACCACACCGCTGGCAGTGGCCACCCGCAGCGCGCCCAGCTCGCCCACGCCCAAGGCCGTGCCCTGCGTGCCGTCGGACAAGGCCACGGCCCGGCCTGCCAGCACATCGCGGCGGGCAAAGCGGGACTGAAAGGGCGCAAAGCCAAACTGTTCAAACGCCAGCACGGCGCGCACCAGCGGCGGCAACACCCGCAGCAGCGTTTGCGCCACGTCCAGCGCAGGCAGCAGGGTTTGCAGGCCCCCGGGGGGCACGGCGGCGGCGCTGGCCGCGTCACCTGCCAGCGCGGGCGCGTGAATGTTGAGGCCCACGCCAATCACCACAAAGCGCTGGCCGTCGGCCGCTGCCGTGGTTTCCACCAGCACGCCGCCCAGTTTTCGCGGGCCGTCGGGGGTGGCCAGCCACAGGTCGTTGGGCCATTTGAGTTGAATCTGCTGGGGCTCTGCGGCGCCGCCACCCTCACCGACCTGGCGCCCGTACGGCGGCTCCAGGCTGTCGGCCAGGCTGACGCCCACCGCCAGCGACAGGCCCGACCAGTCAGCCGGGGCCAACGGCAGGCCGAGTGAAAACATCAGGCTGCTGCCGCGCTGGCTGGCCCAGGCCCGGCCCAGGCGGCCGCGCCCGGCGCTTTGCTGTTCGGCCACCAGCAGCGTGGGTTCGGTCTGCGGGCCGATGCGGTCGGTGCCCTTGCAGCGGCGCATCAACTCGCTGTTGGTGGAGTCCACCTCGGGCAGCACCTCGACCGTGAAGCCCGGCAGCAGCGGGGCCACGGCTTCCCAGATGGCCTCCGCGGGCCAGCGGATGGGTGTGTCGGTAGTTGGGGCGTTTGACAAATCAGCCACGGCGTTTTTTGGCCTTGGGGGCCAGCAGCGTGCCCCGGCAGCCGGGCGCACCGCACCAGCAGGGGTAGTCGGCCAGCAGCTTGGGGGTGTAGCGCGCGTCGATCACCAGGCCGTAGTCATAGAACAGCTCGCTGCCCGCAGCAATGTTGTGCAGCGCCTTGATGAACACGCGCCCGCCAGACTGGTCTGCTTCACAGTTGGGCGCGCAGCTGTGGTTGATCCAGCGCGACGAGTTGCCGCCCACCTTGGCGTCAATCACCTGCGTGTTGTTGATGTGAAAGTAAAACGTGTGGTGCGGGTGGGCGGGGTCATGCGGGTGGCGGCGCAGCGCCTCGGGCCAGTCGATCACCTCACCCACGTACTCGATCAGCGTTTCGCCGCCTGCCAGGTCCTGCAGCGCAAACACGCCCTTGCCATGCACGCCGGAGCGGCGGGTTTGCAGGCGGCGCTTGTCCGACGTGGCGGGCGCGGGGGGTGCAGGGGGCGCTGCAGAAGTGGCCTGTTTTTTCGACACGACAGAAATTTTTGGTATGGTTAATTCATGCAGGTGCGCGCGCAGGCACCCGTGTGTACGTCTGCGTGCGCACGCGAGAATTTGTATTGTAGTGAGGGCCCGCAGCGGGCCCAAAGACTGAAAAAGACTGTATGAAAACATTGGTAATTGCCGAGAAACCGTCCGTCGCCCAGGACATCGTGCGGGCGATCACCCCCACGGCGGGCAAGTTTGAAAAGCACGACGAGTACTTTGAAAGCGACGACTGGTTGGTTACGTCCGCTGTTGGCCACCTGGTGGAAATCCAGGCCCCGGAAGAGTTTGACGTCAAGCGCGGCAAGTGGAGTTTTGCCAACCTGCCCGTCATCCCGCCGTACTTCGATTTGAAGCCGATGGACAAGACCAAGACGCGGTTGAACGCCATCGTCAAGCTGACCAAGCGCAAGGACGTGGGCACCATCGTCAACGCCTGTGACGCGGGCCGCGAAGGCGAGCTGATCTTCCGGCTGATCCAGCAGTACGCGAAAAGCAAACACCCGGTCAAACGCCTGTGGCTGCAGTCGATGACGCCCGCCGCCATCCGCGACGGCTTCAGTGCCCTGCGCTCCGACCAGCAGATGCAGGGCCTGGCCGACGCGGCGCGTTCCCGGTCCGAGGCCGACTGGATGGTCGGCATCAACGGCACCCGCGCCATGACGGCCTTCAACTCCCGCGACGGCGGCTTTTTTCTGACCACGGTGGGCCGGGTGCAAACGCCCACGTTGTCGGTGGTGGTCGAGCGCGAGGAAAAAATCCGCGCCTTCGTCAGCCGCGACTACTGGGAAATCCACGCGTCTTTTAAAGCAGAAGCAGGCAGCTACGGCGGCAAGTGGTTTGACCCGAAATGGAAGCGCTCCGTGGCCAACGCGGACAACGCCGAACCCGACGCCGAGCTGAAAGCCGACCGTGTTTGGTCGGCGCGCGAAGCCCAAGCCGTGGCCGACGCCTGCCGCGGCAAAACCGCCACCGTGACGGAAGAAAGCAAACCCACCACGTCCGCCGCCGGGCAGCTGTTTGACTTGACCTCGCTGCAGCGCGAGGCCAACGGCAAGTTCGGCTTTTCGGCCAAAACCACACTGTCGATCGCACAAAGCCTGTACGAACGCCACAAGGCCCTGACCTACCCGCGGACCGACTCCCGCGCCCTGCCCGAGGACTACCTGCCGGTTGTCAAAAAGACGTTTGAAATGATCGCCGACAGCGGCATGCGCCACCTGGCCCCGCACGCGCTGGTCGCGCTGAACGGCAACTACATCAAGCCGAACAAACGCATTTTTGACAATGCCAAGGTGAGCGACCACTTCGCCATCATCCCCACGCTGCAGGCCCCCAGCGGCCTGAGCGAGGCCGAGCAAAAGCTGTACGACCTGGTGGTGCGCCGTTTCATGGCAGTGTTTTTCCCGAGCGCCGAGTACCTGGTGACCACGCGTATTTCGCTGGTCGAAGCCAACGGCACCGGGCACAGCTTCAAGACCGAGGGCAAGGTGCTCGTCAAGCCGGGCTGGCTGGCGATTTACGGCAAGGAAGCGCAGGACCAAAGTGACGCGAATGGCGACGACAAGGACGGCAAAACGCTGGTGGCGGTCAAACCCGGCGAGCGCGTCGGCGTGGACAGCGTGGACGCCAAGGGCCTGAAAACCCGCCCCCCGGCCCGCTACAGCGAGGCCACGCTGCTGGGCGCGATGGAAGGCGCGGGCAAAACCATCGACGACGAGGAACTGCGCGAAGCCATGCAGGAAAAAGGCCTGGGCACACCCGCCACCCGCGCCGCCACCATCGAGGGGCTGATCGCCGAAAAATACATGCTGCGCGAAGGCCGCGAGCTGATCCCCACGGCCAAGGCTTTTCAGCTCATGACGCTGCTGCGCGGGCTGGACGTGCAGGAATTGTCCAAAGCCGAGCTGACCGGCGAGTGGGAGTACAAACTGGCGCAGATGGAGCAGGGCAAACTGAGCCGTGAAACCTTCATGGCCGAGATCGCCACCATGACCGAGCGCATGGTGGCCAAGGCCAAGGGCTACGACCGCGACTCCATCCCCGGCGACTACGCCACGCTTAGCGCCCCGTGCCCCAACTGCGGCGGTGTGGTCAAGGAAAACTACCGCCGCTACACCTGCACCGGCGCGTCAGGCAACACCGACGGCTGCGGTTTTTCATTCGGCAAAACCCCGGCCGGCCGGACCTTTGAAACCGCCGAGGTCGAGCAGTTCCTGCGTGACCGGAAAATTGGCCCGCTCGACGGCTTCAGGTCCAAAGCCGGCTGGCCGTTCACGGCCGAGATGGTCATCAAGTTCGACGAGGAAACGAAGAACTACAAACTCGAATTCGACTTTGGCGACGACAAAAACGCCGAGACCGGCGAGATCATCG
Source organism: Polaromonas sp. (assembly GCA_046154065.1). Lineage (GTDB taxonomy): Bacteria > Pseudomonadota > Gammaproteobacteria > Burkholderiales > Burkholderiaceae_C > Polaromonas. The sequence goes on from JBJXEI010000218.1 coordinate 4,747, forward strand.
ACTTTGCCGGGCAAACCGCGCTGGGCGCCTGCCCCAAGTGCGCCAGCCACATCTTCGAGCAGGGCAAAAACTACGTCTGTGAAAAGTCCGTGCCCACGGCCG
>JBJXEI010000219.1:0-26484 GCA_046154065.1 Polaromonas sp.
GAGCGGTTGGTGCGCACCGGCGTGGCGGTGATGTGAAACGCCCCGGCCGCCACGCCGCTGGCGTAGTTCACCGTCAGCAGCGTGATGTCGCCCAGCCGGGCCGGGTGGTTGTGAATGGCCTGCACCAGCATGGCCGCCGTGATGCCGCCATAGGGGCCGACCATGTTCCAGTAAGCCGGACTGGTGGTGCCGGTGCTGGTGTGGGGCTGGTCGTTGCCTGCAGCTTGCAGGCGCAGCGCCTCGTCAAAAGGGTGGTTCATGGTGCCCAAGTGTGTTGCAGCCGCGAGGTGGCGTCAGTCGTTTGAGTGACGCGACAGGGCCCAAAGCCCACTCCATTTGCTATGAAATAAATAGCTAACCAGGCAATGTATGCCTAGGCCAGCGCGCTGAAAGACTTTAAACTAGCCTTTCAACCCCCTCAAACCCGCTCAAAAATGCCTGCAGCGCCCTGCCCCATGCCCACGCACATGGTGACCATGCCGTACTTCAGCTGGTGGCGCTGCAGCGCATGGATCACCGTGGCGGCGCGAATCGCGCCGGTCGCGCCCAGCGGGTGGCCCAACGCAATCGCGCCGCCCATGGGGTTGACCTTGGCCGGGTCCAGGCCCAGCGTGTTCATGACCGCCAGCGACTGCGCGGCAAAGGCTTCGTTCAGCTCGAACCAGTCGATGTCGTTGTGTGTCAAACCCGCATAACGCAGCGCGGCAGGAATCGCCTCGATCGGGCCAATACCCATGATGTGCGGCGGTACGCCCTTGGCGGCGTAGCTGACAAAACGCGCCAGCGGCTTGAGGCCAAACTGCTTGACGGCTTTTTCACTGGCCAGCACCAGCGCGCCTGCGCCGTCCGAGGTTTGTGAGCTGTTGCCCGCCGTGACGGAGCCGCGCGCCGCAAACACGGTGCGCAACTTGGCCAGGCCTTCCACCGTGGTGTCCGGGCGTGCGCCCTCGTCCATGCTCACGGTGCGGGTTTTGGTGATGACTTCGCCGGTGTCCAGGTTGGCCGTGCGGTCGGTCACTTCCACGGGTGTGATCTCGTTCGTGAACTCACCGGCCTGCTGGGCTTTGAGCGCCTTCATGTGCGAGGCGTAGGCAAATTCGTCCTGCGCCTGGCGAGAGACCTTCCACTGCTGGGCGACTTTTTCCGCCGTCAGGCCCATGCCGTAGGCAATGCCGATGTTCTCGTCATGGGCAAACATGGCCGGTGACAACGACGGCGAGTTGCCGGACATCGGCACCATGCTCATCGACTCGACACCGGCGGCGATCATGACTTCGGCCTCACCCACCCGGATGCGGTCAGCGGCCATCTGCACGGCCGACAGGCCCGAGGCACAAAAACGGTTCACGGTGATGCCGCCCACACTGTGCGGCAAGCCGGCCAGCACCGCACCAATGCGCGCAATGTTCAGGCCCTGCGGGCCTTCGGGAATCGCGCAGCCGCAGATGATGTCTTCAATGGCGGCCGGGTCCAGCGACGGCACCTGAGCCAGCGCGGCCTGCAGCGCCTTGACCAGCAGGTCGTCCGGGCGGGTGTTCTTGAAAAAGCCACGGTGCGAGCGGCCAATCGGCGTGCGGGTGGCGGCGACGATGTAGGCGTCTTGGATTTGTTTCATGGGATTGCCCTTAAGGTCTGTTCATTGATTGATTGGGTTCGTGATTGAGAAAGCGTAGCGAGCGGATGTCAGGCTAGGCGGACGGAGCGCAGGAACCGGAACGTACTTGCAGTACGTGAGGATTCCGAGCACCGCCCAACGACGCATGGCATTCGCGCAGTAGCTTTATCAATTACGAACAGGCCGACCCGTGCTCATCATGCCCATGATGCGTTCCTGCGTCTTGGGGTGGCCCAGCAGCGCGCAGAAGGCGCGGCGCTCCAGCGTCATCAGGTACTCCTCGGTCACCAGCGTGCCGGCGTCTACGTCGCCGCCGCACACCACGTGGGCGATCAGGCTGGCGATGTGGAAGTCGTGGGCGCTGATGAAGCCACCGTCGCGCATGTTGACCAGCTGGCCCTTGATGGTGGCCAGGCCGTTGCGGCCGACCACCGGGAAGCTGCGCTTGTGCGGCGGGCGGTAGCCGGAATTGAACATCCCGCGCGCCTCGTTCAGCGCCACAAACAGCAGCTCGTCCTTGTTCGGCACGATGACATCGCTGGCCAGCAGGTAGCCGATGCGGCGGCTGTCGATCGCACCGGTGCCCACGGTGGCCATGGCGGCGGCGGTGAAGCCTTCCGTCAGGAAGGGCACGATGTCCTTGCCGGTTGACGTGGCCGCGTTTTCAGCGGCGCGGCGCGCAATGTAGGTCAGGCCGCCTGCGCCGGGCACCAGGCCCACGCCGACTTCAACCAGGCCGATGTAGCTTTCCATCGCCGCCACCCGCTTGGCGGAGTACACCGCCATTTCACAGCCGCCGCCCAGCGCCAGGCCACGAATGGCCGACACCACCGGCACGGCCGCGTAGCGCAGCTTGAGCATCACCGCCTGCAACTCGGCCTCCATGCCGTCCAGCGTGTCCACGCCGCCGGCCATGAAGGCGGGCAGCATACCCTGCAGATCCGCCCCGGCTGAGAACATCTCGTCGTTCGACCAGATGACCATGCCCTTGTAGCTTTTCTCGGCCAGGTCCACACCGCGCGCCAGGCCTTCGGCCACGTCGGGGCTGATGGCGTGCATCTTGGTTTTGATGCTGGCGATCAGCACGTCGCCCTCAACGCCGTCGAGCGTCCACAGGCGAATCGCGTCGTCTTCATGCAGCGTGGTGCCTGCGGTGGTGAACGTCGGGGCCTGCGCGCCCAGCACGTCTTCGGGGAAGTGCTGGCGGGCATACACCGGCAGGCTGCGGCGCGCAATGAAGGCTTGCGATGCAGCGCTCCATGAGCCCTGCGGCGTGTGCACACCACCCGCTTCAGCCACGGGCCCGTTGAACACCCAGTCGGGCAGCGGCGCGGTCGAAATCGCGGCACCGGATTCGATGTCTTCCTTGATCCAGTTGGCAACCTGCAGCCAGCCCGCTTCTTGCCACAACTCGAACGGGCCCTGTTTGGCCCCGAAGCCCCAGCGCATGGCGAAGTCGATGTCGCGGGCCGTTTCGGCAATGGTGGCCAGGTGAACTGCGGCGTAGTGGAACTGGTCCCGCAAAATGGCCCAGAGGAAACGCGCCTCGGCGCCCTCCGCGTTGCGCAGCAGCGCCAGTCGTTCACCGGCGGGCTTTTTCAGCATGCGGCCAACCACGTCATTGGCCTTGGCACCGCCAGGCACGTACTCCATGCTTTCGGGGTCCAGGCGCAGGATGTCGCGGCCGACCTTTTTGTAGAAACCCGCGCCGGTTTTCTGGCCCAGGCTTTTGGATTCGAGCAGCTTGGCCAGCACCGGCGGTGTGCCGTAAATGCTTTCAAACGGGTCCGGCGTTTTGCCCGTGCCCAGGTTGTCTTGCAGGGTCTTGATGACGTGCGCCATCGTGTCCAGGCCGACCACGTCCGCCGTGCGGAAGGTGCCCGAGCTGGCGCGGCCCAGCTTTTTGCCGGTCAGGTCATCGACCACGTCGTAGCTCAGGCCAAACTTGTCGGCCTCATGGATGGTGGCCAGCATGCCGGCAATGCCGACGCGGTTGGCGATGAAGTTGGGCGTGTCGTTGGCGCGGATCACGCTTTTGCCCAGCGCGCTGACGGCAAAAGCCTCCAGGTCGTCCAGCACCTGCGGCTGCGTGGTGGGCGTGTTGATCAGCTCGACCAGCGCCATGTAGCGCGGTGGGTTGAAGAAGTGAATGCCGCAAAAACGCGGCTTGATGGCTTCAGGCAACGCCTCGCTCAGCGTGGTGATCGACAGGCCCGAGGTGTTGCTGGCCACGATGGCATGGGCACCGATGAACGGCGCGATCTTGTGGTAGAGGTCTGTCTTCCAGTCCATGCGCTCGGCAATGGCCTCGATGATCAGGTCGCAGCCACGCAGCACGTTCATGTGCTCTTCGTAGTTGGCTTGCTGGATCAGCGCGGCGTCGTCGGCCACACCCAGCGGCGCGGGCTTGAGTTTTTTCAAGCCTTCGATGGCCTTCATCACGATGCCGTTCTTCGGGCCGTCCTTGGCCGGCAGGTCAAACAGCACCACCGGCACGCCGACGTTGACGAGGTGGGCGGCAATCTGCGCACCCATCACGCCTGCGCCGAGCACGGCGACTTTTTTCACTTGAAATCGGGAATCTGACATGGTGGTCCTTTTGCGGAGAAATGTCGTTGTGGTCGTTGGAGTCGTTGGAGACTCAAAAATGAAAGCTCAGGTCAGCAGGTTCACTGGACCTTGATCCACGTCTGCGTGCGCCAGAAGGGCCCAAACGCGCCGCGCACTTCGAGCTTGTTGCCCGCGTCCACCGGGGTCAGGCGCAGCTTGTAGATGCGGCCGTTGTCCGGGTCGATGATGCTGCCACCTTCCCACACCGGTTTGTCCTCGGCCTTGACGGCGCCGCGAATGATCTCCAGGCCCAGCTTGGGCTGGTCCTTGCGGTCGTCCGGGCATGCGCTGCACAGCGGCTGGTCAGACGGGGCCAGTGATTTTTCAACCACGCCCGTCAACACCCCGGCCGCGTTGGCCTTGATGCGTATTTCCGCCTTGGGCTGGCTGGTTTTGTCGTCGATGCTGCGCCACAGGCCCACCGGTGTGGATTGGGCCCACACCGGCAGCAGCACCGAAATCACTACAAAAACAATAGCACTACAAGCAAGCTTTACCTTGGCCGGAGGCCGCAATGGCATTAAAAACGCCTGCTCAACCGGCTGCGGGGCACACCAAGCGGTGTTCATGCTCACACCAGCGCTTCGTCGGTGTTCATCAGCGCAGCGCTGCCAGTGCGGGCGGTGCGCATCAGCGTGGCGGTTTCAGGCAGCAGCTTGGCGAAGTAAAAACGGGCCGTTTGCAGCTTGCCGACGTAGAACTTGTCCGGGTTGCCAGCGGCCACTTCACACAGTGCGACCTGTGCCATGCGCGCCCAGAAGTAGGCAAACACCAGGTGGCCCGCCACGCGCAGGTAGTCCACCGCAGCCGCACCGACTTCATCGGGGTTCTGAAAGCCCTTGAAGCCGATTTCGGTCGTGAACTTGGTCATCTGGTCGGCCAGGATCGCCAGCGGGTTGATGAACTCGGCCATCTTCTCGGTCACGCCCTCTTCCAGCACCAGCGCACCGACCAGCTTGCCGAATTTTTTCAGCGTGGCGCCGTTGTTGCCCAGCACCTTGCGGCCCAGCAGGTCCAGCGACTGGATGGTGTTGGTGCCTTCGTAAATCATGTTGATGCGGTTGTCACGCACCAGCTGCTCCATGCCCCACTCCTTGACGTAGCCGTGGCCGCCAAACACCTGCATGCAGGCATTGGTGGCGATGTGGCCGTTGTCGGTCAAAAAGGCTTTGACGATGGGCGTCAGCAGCGCGACGATTTCGCCGGACTCCTTGCGCACTTTTTCGTCCGGGTGGTTCAGTTCCTTGTCCAGCAGCAGCGTGCAGTAAATCGCCATGGCGCGGCCACCTTCGGCGTAGGCCTTGGCGGTCAGCAGCATTTTGCGCACATCGGGGTGCACGATGATCGGGTCGGCCGGTTTGTCCTTGGCCTTGGTGCCCGACAGGGAACGCATCTGGATGCGGTCCTTGGCGTAGGCCAGGGCATTCTGGTAGGCCACTTCGGTCAGGCCCAGCGACTGGTTACCCACGCCCAGGCGGGCGGCGTTCATCATCACAAACATGGCGGCCAGGCCCTTGTTGGGCGCGCCCACCAGGGTGCCGACGGCTTCTTCCATGACGATCTGCGCCGTGGCGTTGCCATGGATACCCATCTTGTGCTCCAGGCCGCCGCAGTAAATGCCGTTGCGCGTGCCGAGCGAGCCGTCGGCGTTGACATTGAACTTGGGCACCAGGAACAGGCTGATGCCTTTGCTGCCCTGCGGCGCGTCGGGCAGGCGGGCCAGTACCAGGTGAACGATGTTGCTGGCCATGTCGTGCTCACCAGCGCTGATGAAAATCTTGTTGCCGGTGATCTTGTAGGTGCCGTCGGCCTGGGGCTCGGCCTTGGTGCGCAGCATGCCCAGATCGGTGCCGCAATGCGGCTCGGTCAGGCACATGGTGCCGGTCCATTCGCCGCTGACCAGCTTGGGCAAGTAAATCTGTTTCTGCGTCTCGGTGCCGTGCGCATGCAGGGCTTCGTACGCGCCATGCGACAAGCCGGGGTACATGGTCCAGGCCTGGTTGGCCGAGTTCAACATTTCGTAGAAACACTGGTTGACCAGGAAAGGCAGGCCCTGGCCGCCGTAGGCGGGGTCACAGCTCAGCGCGGCCCAGCCACCTTCCACATACTGCGCGTAGGCTTCCTTGAAGCCCTTGGGCGCGGTCACTTCGTGGGTGGTGCGGTCCAGCGTGCAGCCTTCTTCGTCGCCGCTGATGTTGAGCGGGAAAATCTTGTCGACCGCGAACTTGCCGCCCTCTTCCAGCACGGCATTGATGGTGTCGGCGTCGATGTCGGCGTGCTTGGGCAAGGCCCGCAGCTCTTCGGTGACGTTGAGCACTTCGTGCATCACAAATTGCATGTCGCGCAGGGGTGGGTTGTAGATCGGCATGTGAAGTCCTTGGGTCGTGAGCGGGTTGAAACTAGGGTGAAAAAAAACGGCGGCGCGCCTCAGTCCGCGCCGCCAAAACGTTTGAGGATGTTCGCAAAGCCCTGGTGGGCACGGTCAGCGGAATGGGGGGTTTTCAGGAAGCGGGCTTCGTAATGCAGCGCCAAAATAAGGCCGTGGATCTCGAAGGCCACCTGATGTTCGTCGGCGTCAGCGTTCAAATGCCCGGCTTCCTTGGCCTGCACCACGGCGCGGTCAATGGCCGCCAGCCAGGTGCGTACCGAGCCGGCCAGCGCGTCGCGCACCGGGCCGGTCCGGTCGTCAAACTCAACCGCACCGCTGATGTAGATGCAGCCCGAATCGATCTCGATCGAAGTGCGCTGCATCCAGTTACTGAACATGGCGCGCAGCCGCGGCAAGCCGCGCGGGTACTGCAGCGCTGGGAAAAACACCTCTTCCTCGAACCGGGTGTGGTACTCGCGTACCACTGAAATCTGCAGCTCTTCGCGCGAGCCAAAGTGGGCAAACACGCCGGACTTGCTCATGCGCATGACCTCGGCCAAGGCGCCAATGCTCAGGCCTTCCAGCCCGATCTGGGTGGCCAGGCCGAGGGCCGCATCCACGATGGCGGCTTTGGTTTGTTGGCCTTTTTGCTGGCCCTTGGGCGCAATCGGGTCACGGGGGATGTGAAGTGGCAGAACGGACATGGCGGCGGCTGTGTGAAGAACGAATCGACATACAAAAGAACGATCGTGCTATTTTGCAGCAGTTTGAAGCCTAGTGCCAGTGCAGCACACCGTTATTTCAGACGATTACGCTGGAAAAACACAAGGGTTTTCCCTTGTTTCGGGCCCGTGATCCGCGCTGGGGGCTGCGAAATGAGCGTCCACCTGAACGACGCCAGTTGAATGCCATCCCCCAAACACCTGCACAGCGCGCTGGAAGGCCAAAACAGGCAAAAACCCATCGAAGACAAGTCGTTTTTTGGTCAAACCGGCCACCAGCCTAGGTCAATCAACCCGGTATCGCTATATTTTCAATAGCAAAATGGCAAGTAACCCAAACCGGTGATCGGTGACAGAGGGGTGGACGCGGGGGCCGAGCAGCCCCACGCGTCAGGCGCTCAACCCAGCAGGCAGGCCAGGCTGGCGTCCAGGTGCTCAGACGGCAAGCGGCGAAACCCCGACCGCGCAAAACGCTGCAGGCGGCCGGCCACAAAGGCCACGACCACCGAGGCAAGCACGGGCGCGTCGCCCGCCGACACGCTGGCGCCGGGAGCGTCAGCCGCCAAAGCGGCGTCCCGCAGGTTCTGTTTGATGGCCGCTTCGAGTTTGTCAAAAAACAGGTTCATGCGGGTTTGCAGGCGCTCGTGTTCGTACACCAGCGCATCGCCCACCATCACGCGGGTCATGCCGGGGTTTTTCTCGGCGAACTGCAGCACCATCACCACCAGCTTGCGCACGCGGGCCGACGGGTCGGCCTCGCGTTCGTTGATCTGGTTGACGAGGGTGAACACCGTCTGCTCGATGAACTCGATCAGCCCTTCAAACATCTGCGCCTTGCTCGCGAAGTGGCGGTACAGCGCCGCCTCACTCACGTCCAGGCGGGCCGCCAGCGCGGCGGTGGTCACGCGCTCGGCTCCCGGCAGCTCCAGCATGGTGGCCAGCGCCTCCAGGATTTGCACCCGCCGCTCGCCCGGCTTGGGGCGTTTGCGGGCCACAGGCTCGGCCGCATCGGGCGCGCTCAGGGCCTGGGCAATCAGATCGGGTTCAGGCGCAAGTTCGGGCATAAAAGTAGGAAAGAAGAAACAGGGACAGCCCCGTCGGCATCGGGCCGGGGCTTTTGACAAGGGCGGTGGCTAGGTGATCAATACGAGCGGATCATGGTGCCGTAGGCCTGCTCGGTCAGGATCTCCAGCAGCATGGCGTGAGGCACTCGACCGTCGATGATGTGGACCGAGTTGACGCCGCTGCGGGCCGCGTCCAGCGCGCCTTCGATCTTGGGCAGCATGCCGCCCGAGATGGTGCCGTCGGCGAACAGCTCGTCAATTTCGCGGGCAGTCAGGTCGGTCAGCAGCTCGCCGGCCTTGTTGAGCACGCCGGGAATGTTGGTCAGCAGCACCAGCTTTTCGGCTTTGAGCACGGTGGCCAGCTTGCCCGCCACCACGTCGGCGTTGATGTTGTAGCTTTCGTTGGACTCGCCAAACCCGATCGGGCTGATCACGGGGATGAAGGCGTCGTCCTGCAGCGCCTTGACCACGCTCGGGTCAATGCTGACGATCTCACCAACAAAACCAATGTCGTGCTCCAGCGAGGGGTCGTTGTTGTCCATCATCTTGAGCTTTTGCGCGCGGATCAGGCCACCGTCGCGCCCCGTCAGGCCCACGGCCTTGCCACCGGCCTGGTTGATCAGCCCGACGATGTCCTGCTGCACCTGCCCGGCCAGCACCCACTCCACCACTTCCATGGTTTCTTCGTCCGTGACGCGCATGCCCTGGATGAACTGGCCTTTTTTGCCCAGCCGGTTCAAAGCCGCTTCAATTTGCGGGCCGCCACCATGAACCACCACGGGGTTGATGCCCACCAGCTTGAGCAGCACCACGTCTTCAGCGAAGTCGGCCTGCAGGGCCGGGTCGGTCATGGCGTTGCCGCCGTATTTGATGACCATGGTCTTGCCATGGAACTTGCGGATGTACGGCAGCGCCTGCGCCAGGATCTCGGCCTTGTCGCGGGGAGCCACGTGCGACAGGTCAGGGTCGGGGGAAACAATGGACGGGTTCATTGAGTTCTCAAAACAAAGGACCGACGCAGCAGGCGGACACCCCAAGGGCAGGCTTGGCACATGCATCAGTCAAATCACCACAAAATAAACAGAGGGAGTGGGCAAACAGAAGTGTTTGCCGGGGGCCTCATTTTGGCGCAACAAAATGACGGCAGGATTCAAACGCGGCGCCCGCGTCAGGCCCAAAGCCCGCCGCAAGGCATGCCGGGCGTCTGGGGTCAGTCCTTGATGGCGAAGTCGTCGCGGCTGGCACCTTGCTCCACCAGCGTGGTCAGCCAGCGTGGGCTCAAACCACGGCCGCTCCAGGTTTCGCCGTTCGGACCACGAAACTTGGCGGCCACTGGTTTGCCTGCAGCTTTTTTAGCGCCGGCCACCACTGCTTTTTTAGGAGCTGCTTCTTTTTTGACTTTACCTGCCTTGGGGCCGCGCTTGACGGTTTGCAGGTCTTTGACAGTAATACCAAATACCTCCATTTTTTCGCGGATGTCTTGCACGGTCTTGCTGAAGTCGCGGGCTTTCATCTCTGCAGCCTGCTTTTCCAACGCCTGAATCTGACCCCGAATTTCCATTAAATCGCTCAAGATAATCTCCTAGTCACTAAAAATAGATACCCATTAAAACGGCTGGCATTGCAACCAGTAACCTGATTATGAGCGAACACCCACACAGATTCAAACAAATATCGACGCCATGGCACCCATGACTTGAATGAAACCTGCAGCGCTACCGAAAAATACCTTGTGAACGCACCTCACAACCAGCGCAAGCCAAAACAGGGCGTATTCACCACCCTATTGCTTCATCCACACGTGTATTTTTTTGCCCTGGCGGAGAATTTCAAAAACTGTCGGAAAAACCCGCTGCCGGCACAACCCTATATTGAGATGCCGCAGGCTGGCACATACCCATGAACCAGCAAAAGCAAACCGGCCTTGATGCGATGCTCATCGTTGTCCTGAGCGGCGTGCCAGAGTTGCATCAGGACAGGCTGAAGCGCCGACCACGCCACAAAATCCTCATTCGCTTTCATGATGCGCTCGTGGCCGGTCGGCTGCGGGTCATCACCAATGAGCAGTTCTTCGTAGAGTTTCTCGCCCGGTCGCAACCCGGTTATCTGAATTTCAATGTCACCGTCTGGCTGCGACACATCGCGCAAACTCAAACCCGACAGTTTGGCCATGCGCCGGGCCAGGTCGAGTATTCGCACGGGTTGCCCCATGTCCAATACAAACACGTCCCCGCCCTGCGCCATGGCACCGGCTTGAAGCACCAGTTGGGCGGCCTCGGGAATCGTCATGAAATACCGCGTTACGTCCTCATGCGTGACCGTGACCGGCCCGCCATCACGCAATTGCTGACGAAATAAAGGCACCACGCTGCCGCTACTGCCCAGCACATTGCCAAAACGCACCATGGCAAACAGGGTGTGGTTGGACACCACCGCACCACTGCTGGCCGCACCGTCCGCATCAAAATACACACTGCGGCTGTCCGCCAGCGCCTGCAGCACCAGCTCGGCAATGCGTTTGGTCGCCCCCATCACGTTGGTCGGCCGGACCGCCTTGTCCGTCGAGACCAAAACAAAATGCCCGGCGCCGCTGTCCATGGCAGCCCGGGCCATGTTCAGGGTGCCAAAAATATTGTTCATCACGCCCTCGGCCGGGTTGCTTTCCACCAATGGCACGTGTTTGTAGGCAGCTGCGTGGTACACGGTGGCCGGACGGAACTGGTGGCAAATCTCGAGCAGGCGCGGGTAATTTCTCACGCTGGCCAACAACGGGTGAATCACCACGGCCAGTGCACGCTCCTGGCACAGGCGGGTCAGCTCACTGTGAATGGTGTACAGCGCAAACTCACTGTGCTCCACCAACACCAGTTGCGTGGGGCCTTCCAGCAGTATCTGGCGGCACAACTCACTGCCAATACTGCCGCCAGCGCCAGTGACCAACACGACCTTGCCCGCCAGATTGCGTGCCAGCAGCGCCGGGTCCGGCGGCACTGGCGCCCGGCCCAGCAAATCCTCGACGTCCAGCTCCTGAAAATCCTGGATGGCGACCCGGCCCGAGGCCAAGTCCACCATGCCCGGCAAGGTGCGGACATGCACTGGCAATTCGCGCAGCTGCTCGATGATTTCGTTGCGGCGAGCCCGCGCCAGCGAGGGCATGGCCAGCAAAATATCAGTCACGCCCAGGCGCTCCACGGCATCAGGGACGTCCGCAGTTCGCAAGATGTTGACGCCATTGATGCTGCGCCCGACCTTGCGGGCATCGTCATCGACAAACCCCAGCAACACAAACCGCCGCCCGACGCCCAGCGCGGACGCGGTCTGAACGCCCGCCTCACCCGCGCCATAAATCAGCAGCCGCCCTTCGGTGTGGCGTGCCTTGCCTGACCAGCCCGTCAACCAGAACCGGGCCACGGCACGGCTGGCGCCCACCAACAACAGAAAAATCAGCGGCTGGATCAACCCCACAGTGCGCGGCACCCCGTCCCAGCGCGCCAACAGCAGGCTGCCCAGAAAAACGGCGGTGTACAGACCCACCGCCTTGGCCGTGGTCGCCAGTGCGGCCATGCCGGTGTAGCGGAAAATCGCCCGGTACAGCCCGAACCGGATGAAGATGGGCACCGCCAATAGGGGGGCCAGCAGGTAGACCAGCGCCTGCTGGGCCACAGGCAAGCCAACCTGGTCCAGGCGCAGATACATGGCACACCAGACCGCTATCACGGACAGCACCACATCAAGTGCCACGACCAGCAGGCGCTTGGCCATCAAGGGAAGTGCCAGCAATGGGGCCGCAGCTTGGGACAGAGTCATGAAATTCTTATAAAAATACGATAAGACCGGTGCCTGGTCAGTGCGACACCCCGTCCCGACGAAGCACTTTGAGAAAGGTCATCCAGATCACGCGCAGGTCCAGCACCATGGACTGGTGACGAGCGTAATAGGCATCTAATGCCACTTTCTGGGGGATCGGCAGCTCGTCACGCCCATTGACCTGCGCCCAGCCTGTCAGCCCTGGCACCAACCGATGAACCCCAATTTCAGTGCGCTGGGCAATCAGGTCGGCCTGATTGAACAGTGCGGGGCGGGGGCCTACAAAACTCATGTCTCCGACCAGAATGCTCCACAGCTGAGGCAACTCGTCCAGGCTGCTTTTGCGCAAAAAAGACCCGATGGGCGTGAGGTGAGAGGCAGGGTTGGTCAGCAGGTGCGTGGCCACCGCTGGGGTGCCCACGCGCATGCTTCGGAACTTGGGCATCTGGAAGATCGCGTTGTCACGGCCCACGCGGTCCGACCAGTACAACGCTGGCCCGCGGGAAGTCAACCGGACCATCACCGCAACCACGGCCAGCGGCACCGCTAGGGCACATGCAGCGACGAGCGCGAGCACCAAGTCAAAGCAACGTTTCATGCTGTCCCCCCTTGTGCAGCATGGCCAAGCCCTTCGCGAACAGCGACGGGAGGGGTCCAAGCCAACAGACGCCGGGCCTTGCCAATGTCGACCTGCAACGAACCGCACAATCGCTCGGCCACCGCAGACCGCCCCACCAAGGTCGCTGCGAACCGCAAAATCCATGCAGGCACAGGCAGCAGCCTGGCGGGGCGACCCAACGACACCCCCAGGTGATGCAGGAGTTGCGTGGTGGACAGATCGTCACCGTCGGACACCAGAAACGTCTGATCTGCGGCGGCAGGGTGCACCATACAAACCGTTATGAAATCAACAAGATTCTTAATGGCCACCAGGCTGCGGCGATTGTCAACGCGTCCCAAGGGCAGCGGCCAACCGCGCCGGACTGCTGCCATCATGGCCTTGAAGTTGGCGCCCACCCCTGCGCCATATACCAACGGGGGTCGAATGACCACCACCTGCATGCCTGTTTTCAACGCCAACTGCCGCAAACCGGTCTCTGCCTCGCACTTGCTCTGCGCATAGGCGTCCTGAGGGCATGGCGGATCCTCTTCAGTGAAGGGTCGCCCCGGCGCTGTCGATTCACCAAGAACCTTCACTGAACTGAGATAGATGAACCGCGCGATACCCGCAGCGGCAGCCTGCTGGGCCAGATCCAGTGTCCCCGCAACATTCACCGCACGAAAAGCCGCCAGTGGATCCCCGCTCTTGTCTTTCATCACATGCACCCGTGCAGCGCAATGCACCACCACGTCCTGATCCCGCAACGCGGCCGACAGGTCACCCAACTGCTCTACCCCGGCAATGACATGGGTTTTGATCCCCGACGCGGCCATGTGGTTGGCTTGTCGCACCAAAGCTGTGACCTCCAGACCATCTTTCTGGCAGCGTTGCACCAAATGCCGGCCGACAAACCCGCTGGCGCCTGTGATCAAGACTTTCATACCGTCAAACGAACCCAAGGCGGGCCGTGACGTATTGCCACAACCGATTTTGTAACTTCCGAACAAAAAAACCTGTTCTGCTAAAGGGCACGAGATTCTTTTTCAACGCCACAAGAACTTCCTTGTTTTGCTGCACCACATTGCCCCAACTTTGGTTGGTGGCGCCGCCCACGCGCATGCGCACCAGCACGTGAGGAATATAAACAGCGCGCACGCCGCCCTGCTCCAGGTAACGCATCATGAACTCCACATCGGATGCCAGCTTGAACGACCGGTCAAAAGCACCGCATCGCAGCAAAGCTGATTTCCGGATATAAAAAGTGGGATGGGCCGGGCACCAGCCATTGGCAAAGTCCCCTTTGACGAAAGCCCGGGACTTCCAGTTGCGAATAACCCGACGGTTGTCCTTGCTGACATACACCAGATCGCCAAAACAAGCCTCTGTCTGCACGTCATGAAAGGCCTGGGCGATTTTCTCAAGCACCGATGAATCCGCGTAAAAATCATCGGCATTCAGAAACCCGATCACGTCCCCGCTGGCTCGCGCCAAACCCTTGTTCATGGCGTCGTAGATACCTTTATCGGGCTCCGACGTCAACACCACCGGATGGCCGGTCCATTGACGAATGATGTCCACGGTGCCGTCAGTCGAAGCGCCATCAACGATCAGATGCTCAAAATTTTGATAGCCCTGCTGCGACACGGCCAGCAGCGTGTCCCGGATAGTGGCCGCGCTGTTGTAGCAAACGGTGATCACTGTTATTTTCAAGCTCATTGCACAGATCCCTGATTTGGTTTGGCTAGTATTTTTCGGCGCAACCGCAACATTGGCAAACAACGCTGGGCAAGCGCCAAGATCAACTCGGCACGCCAACGCAGCATTTTCAACCATCCCTGACGCGTCGACGGGCTGACGTTCGCACCATGTCGGCGGTACTGCAGCAGCGGCGACGGGAGGTAGTGAACCCGCCCGGCAACACTCGCCACCGCACCCAGCCACATGTCATGCATGGGGACAAATCGAGGAATGGGCAGCGCTGCTGCAAAAACATCACGCCGCAGTGCCATGGCACAGCCCAGATAACGGTTGCGAACCACCGTGCTGATCAGGCCGCCCTGAAAACCACCGCGAGTCGCCATGAAAGAAGGCGCAATCACCCCCCCTTTGGCGTCAATCAGTTGCGCGTCGGACACCACCACCAGTGTGCGCCTGTCTGCCGCAAACGCATTGAGGAAGGCGGCTCGTTTGCCCGGCAGCCAGATGTCGTCCTGATCACACAGAAAAACGATGTCGCCACTCGCCAACAACAAACCGCGCTCAAAAGTTCTGAGCACACCGATATTGCTTGGGTTTTGCACAAGGCGAAGGGTTGGCCAGACGAGCGACGCCAGCAGTTCAGGCGTTCCGTCGCGAGAGGCGTCGTCCACCACGATCAATTCGTCGCCGGGTTGCAACTCGGCAAGCACCGAATCAATCTGTTCCTGCAAATACCCTTTGCCGTTGTAGGTCGCCATCACCACCGACACGGAAACATTATTATTTTTCATGGACCACGGATAATATTTTTGGCAGCACGCACACAAACACCGAGCAAGGGAACACGACGCGTCACCAAAGCCAGTTTGACAGTCCGAACAACGTGCCACAGCGCGTGCTTGACCCTCGAATAGGAATGATCTCCGCGCAGAAAAAGGCGCTCTGCGGCAAGAATGGACCGGTAACGTTCCAGGCCCATGGACTGCATCGAAAAAACAGACAGTGAATGGTCGATTTTTGCAGTTGACATCACCACGACCCCACCCCGCCGTTGAATTTCTCGGAACAGCCAGTGATCGAGATAGTCCAGCTTGAAGACCTCGGGGATGGGCAACAGCGCAGACAAACAATGAGTTTGCACCATGGCCGCCGACGCGATTGCGGTGAACCCCTTGCCGCGGCGATGCCCGCCCTCACCCCTGTCAGAAAGTTGGAGAACGCGTCCATAAGTGGTTATCCAGGACGGTGACACCTGAATACCCCCATCAAACACTTGCGGAACCACTGCCGCAACAGTTTGGCCAGCCTCCGCCCGCACCAACGCCTGCTCAGCCGCTGTCAAAAAATCAGCTGGCAGGTCTGTGTCATGGTCAAGCAGGAGTATCCACGGACACTGGTGCAACCTGGCCATGTCAGCTGCCGCCAGGTAGGCCGCCCGCGTGCCGCCATTGCCCGGGTCATGAAGACCGCTCATCCGTGCATGCGCCATCCGGCCGGGCTGCGAAGGTGTGGGGCTGTTGTCATACACCAGACAATGGGCGAGATGCAGACCCACGCCCTGGCCGACCGGCGCGTCCAGCCAGCCCTGGATCTTCGCCGCGCAGGGGATCTCATCGAACCGTTTGTTGTACAGCACCACCACCACCAGGATGCGCCCGGCCAGGGCAGGGTCGGCACGCTCTTTCAGCGCGGGCTCGGCGGATGCAAAGCCCGTCGAGGGCATCGGTTGGGTCTGGCTCACGCAATCACCACAGGAGAGTTTCTCGGCGGCCCCGAAGACGCCGCCGATGACATGGCCAACGTACGGAGCGAAAAAACGGCCATCAGCACAAAAGACAACCCGATGGGGTTGTTCAGATAAGGATTGGATCCGGTCTGCACATACACCAGAACCAATCCAAAGAAAAATGCGCAGGCAAGGCTGTAAGCCGCAGCGGTTTTGCGGATCTTGCGAAAGTAATGCAGCGCAATGCCCAGCGGGGCCAGCCAGAATATCAGTGCGACCAAGCCCATCTTCCAGAAAATTGTCAGGTAACTGTTTTCAATACTGAGTCGCCCATTGATGTAGGTGCCCATGCCCTGCCCAAAAACCACCGCTGACATGTCGAAATGCTCTTTCATGAACGAAAGATCATTGGCCCGGACCGAGTTGGAGATGCCGCGCTGCGCCAGCATGTAGCCGGCATCCAGCGACGGCAAATAAACCCACACGGCATACACGACCAGCGCAATCACCCCCAACGCCACCCACAACGCCCGCTGCCTGCCCATCGTCACCAGCAACAAAACACTCGCCAAACTGGTGGCGATCACAAACCCTCGGGTCAGGGTCAGTGTCAGCGCCACCACCATCGCCGTGAGCCACACACCCTGCCAGCGACCACCCCGCGCAGCCCAAAATACGGTGCCGATTCCGACGTACAGAAACCCCTTGTAGAAAAACATCTGGTGGTTTCTGAACGAGATTTCACCGGTCGTGTCAGCCCAGCCATGAAACGCGTCAAAGCTGCTCACCCCGGCGGCCAGCGCCAGACAAATCAACAGATAGACCAAAGCCATCCCGACGGCCGACCACTGAATCAATGTGGCGGTACGGCTCACCATGGACTCGTTTTTCAGCACCAGGGCAAAAAACGGGGCAATCAGCCAGAACAAAATGGGAGACAGGTCAGTGAAGACGGTGTGGGGCGAAGCGCCGTTGGTCAGTCCGATCAAAACAGATGGGAGATGAGCCCCCAAAAACCCCGCAACCAGAAGCATCGACAAAGACCTCCACTTGCAGGCCTCTTCGCTCCTCAGATGCACAAACACGGTGACCAGCAATGCCACCGCGAACAGCCCCATGCGTGGCGTGACGGGACCCATCGCGACAAGGCGCCCCCCCCCTCCGGCAAACAACTCCACCGACATCAGGCTGTATAAAAAATTGAGCACGCCTGTTCTACCTACCACTCACGACTCACGCGACGCACCATCGCTGAGCGGTCCCACTGGGTTGTAGGCGCCCAGACCCGCGCGGTGTGCCGCCTGCAGCATCACCGCCAAGTCCACCCCAACACGAAGCACCCATGCCACGGCAGCACCGATCAGGCCGAATGCCTGGATGGCGTAGACCAGCACCGGGATATAAAACAGCAGTTCCAGCACATGGATTTTTGCAATCCGCTGAACTTGTCCACTGGCTTGCACCGCTGCAAAAGGCACAAAGGCAATGCTGTTCAACCAGATACCTGCCGCCAGAATCACGACGATCAACCAGGACTGGTCCGCAAACGCAGGCCCCAGCCAGATGGACAAGCCCCAATGCGACAACAACGCGGTGGCCAGGCACAGCGGAGTCATCGCCAGCGCCATCCAGCCCAGGCATTGGCGGTAAAGCTTGATGGCTGCCGCACGGTTGCTCACCAACAAGGCGGCCAGCTGAGGAAACAGCACAGTGGTCAGTGCGGTGGGCAGGATCAGCATGCGCATCAGCATTTCAGAGGGCACCGTGTAGTAGGCCACCACCTGTGCACCCAGCAATGCCGAAATGATGAAACGGTCAGCCGTCACCATCAGCGGGCCCACGATGTTGGACACCGTCATCCAGGCACCAAAAGAAAACAGCGTTGCGAGCTGCGCTCGGCTGAACGGTGTGCGCTGCCAGCCCGCAGCCAACAGCCGGTTCACGGCCAGCCAGTGACCGATCAGCACCACCAACCGAGCCACCACCAAACTGGCGATCATCCAGACCAGAGATGGCCCAAACCACACCGCACACAAGGCAGGCAAGCCGAAATTGGCAACACCCAGCACCAACCGCAGCAAGTTGGCAGCGCGAAAAGCGCCATAGGCCTCCAGGATGCCTCGCAGCCCGGTGGTGACAGTGGTCAGCGGGATCCCCAGCGCAGCAATGCAGAGCGACAGCGCCGCGCTGTCCTGCAGCGCCGGGCTGATGCCAAGCCAGCGGTGCCCCATCGGGCCCGACAGCGCCGCCAGCAGCACACCACCCAAGACACCCGTGACAAGGGTGAACAACAACCCACTTTTAGCCAGCGAAGGCACATGGCGCACCCGATCGCTGTTCAGACTGGCAGAGATCTGTTGCGTCAGCGCCCGCCCCAGGCCAAAGTCAAACAGGCTGAAGTAGCCGATCAAGGCCCACACCAGGGTCAGGATGCCCACCGCCTCCACGCCAATCCGGGCCACCAGAAAGGGCAACGCCGCCGCCCCCACGAGCAAAGGCAAACCCAGGCCAGCCAGGCTCCACGCCACATTGCGAATCATGGCCATGCGGCAAACCTCAGGCAAGACCCATGCACCGAACGCGGCGCGGTCATGGTGAGGTGCCGGGCAAGCGGCACACCAGCCGGATGAAATCGTTGCCATGCGGGGTCGCCAGCGGCTGGATGTCCAGCTGACCGGCCTGCCGGATGTCCGTCTTGTCCAGCGTCAGCGCACGCCGACGGATGCGAAACGACTCAGCGGCAGTTTCCAGGCGGTTGTCCGCTTGAGACGTCACGGAAAATCCAAGTGCGCCCAGCAAGGTCACCAGTTCGGGCTCGGAGGGAATAGCCAAATGCCGGGGCGCTTCCAGACCGCGCCAATCCGGCCCAAAATGACGGCGCAAGACGCTGAGGGCATTGGGCAGCGTCATCAGCAACATGCCGCCAGGACGCAGCGCCCGCCTGAGTTGGTTCAACATCGCCACCGGCTCATGCACATGCTCCAGCACGTGTGAGCACAAAATCGCGTCAAGTTGGCCTTCATAGTGGACGAGCTGATCGGAGGTGCCCTGCTGGATATTCAAACCGCTCTGGCGTGCCGTTTTGACCGCCTGCGGGTCCATTTCAAGCCCCATGGCATCCCAACCCAGTTGCCCCGCCAGCTTCACCATCTGGCCAGAGCCACACCCTACATCCAGAAACCGGCCACGCGGTTGTGTCGCCAATTCAATCGCCCCGAAGGGCATCACAATGCGCGGGCTGAGCCGGCCGACCAGGCCGCGAAACAACGCCGGCAAATGAAGGCGAGGCCAAATATTCGCCCGGAGCGTCTGACTGAAACATTCGTTTCTCAAACGCGTCTTCAGCCGCTGAACCAGGGATGACGACTGACCATCCACATGCGTGTAGTAGCGCGCGTAGGCCGCACCAATCGATGCCGCTGTGGGTCGCGGACTCAGGTAGAGCGACTGGCACGCGCCGCAGTCCCAGTACGTCCAAACGCCCGGCGCACACTGAAACGACCAATCCTGCACCCCCTGAAACGCCACAGTGCGGTTGGGGCTCTGGCAGTAGGGACAGGCATTGACGGGCTCAACGTCGCTGGCGGGCCATGACTGGTCAAGAGGCCGGGCTGTCAACGTGCCACCTTCATGGCGTGGAATGCATGGCCAGTCAAGTCCTTGGCAGACAAATTCGGGGCGCTGATTCCATAACGCGCAAGTTGCCAGTCGACTGCGACTTCCGGGTCATCCCAGGCCAGGCACCGTTCATGGGCAGGCGCATAGAAGTCGGTGGTTTTGTACACAAAATCTGCAACATCACTGACCACTACAAAACCATGTGCCAGTCCTGGCGGAATCCACAACTGGCGATGGTTGTCCTCCGTCAACTCGACAGCCACCCATTGACCAAATGTCGGCGACTCCTGCCGAATATCCACCGCCACATCCAGCACCGCACCACGGATGGCCCGCACCAGTTTGCCCTGCGGCTGCGCGGTCTGGTAGTGCAGCCCGCGCAGCACCCCCTTCGCACTGCGGCTGTGGTTGTCTTGCACAAACACCTCACGCAGTCCGGTGGCTTCATGAAAAGTCTTGGCGTTGTAGCTTTCATAAAAAAACCCGCGCGCATCGCCGAACACACGCGGCTCCAGGATCAGCACATCAGCGATGGCAGTCGGTGTGACTTTCATGGGGCAATGCCTTCCTTGAGCAGCCTGAGCATGTACTGCCCGTAACCGTTTTTGGCCAACGGGTGCGCCAGTTTTTCAAACTGCTCTGCGTTGATGAAACCGCTGCGCCATGCCACCTCTTCAGGGCATGCGATTTTCAGGCCCTGCCGATGTTCCAGCGTGGCAATGAACTGGCTGGCCTCCAGCAGGCTGTCGTGGGTGCCCGTGTCCAGCCAGGCATAACCCCGCTGCATGATCTGCACCTTCAATCGGCCCGCGTCAAGATAAGCCTGATTGACCGCAGTGATCTCAAGCTCGCCACGCGCGCTGGGTTTGACAGCCTGGGCGATGTCCAGCACGTCGTTGTCATAGAAATACAGCCCGGTGACCGCGTAGTTGCTTTGGGGGTGCTGCGGCTTTTCTTCGATGCTGCTGGCCTTGCCGTGGGCATCGAATGCGACGACGCCATACCGCTGCGGGTCCTGCACATGGTAGGCAAACACCGTGGCGCCGCTGGGCTGGGCATGGGCGTCGGCCAGCAAGCGCGCAAAGTCGTGGCCATAAAACAGGTTGTCGCCTAACACCAGCGCGCTGGGGTCCTTGCCGACAAAGTCCCGGCCGATGATGAACGCCTGCGCCAGGCCATCGGGGCTGGGCTGCACTGCGTACTGAATGTTCAGACCCCACAGGCTGCCGTCACCCAGCAACTGCGCAAAACGCGGCGTGTCCTGCGGCGTGCTGATGATCAGGATGTCCCGAATCCCCGCCAGCATCAGAGTGCTGAGCGGGTAATAAATCATGGGCTTGTCGTACACCGGCAGCAGCTGTTTGCTGATCGCCAGTGTGGCCGGGTGCAGGCGGGTGCCGGAACCGCCCGCCAGAATGATGCCTTTGCGGCGCTGGCTGGTTGCGTTTGCCTCAGAAGCAGTGGGTGGCGTGGTGAGCAAGGTCATGGTGCGGTGTCAGTGAATTTCAGCAAGCAGCCGGTCCACGCCGTGTTGCCAGGGGGGCAGACTCAGACCAAACACCGCTTGCAGGCGGCGGGTGTCCAGCCGGGAATTGAGCGGTCGGGCAGCCGCTGTGGCAAAGGCGCTGCTGGGGACAGCCAGCACCTCTTTTGCTACTATTTCAATAGCTGGTCGGGCAATCAAAGCCTGGGCCAGTACATGCTTTGCATACCCAAACCAGCTGGTTTCCCCACTGGCGGCCAGGTGGTACAGCCCCACATCGCCAGGGCGTTGCAGCACCTGCCGAATGCAGTGTGCCGCCACATCCGCCAACAGATCGGCACCGGTGGGCGCGCCCCGTTGGTCGTCAATCACCGTGAGGCGCTCACGCTCCTGGCCCAGGCGCAGCATGGTCTTGGCAAAGTTGCCACCGCGTGCCGCATAGACCCAACTGGTGCGAAAAATCAGGTGTCGCGGGCACGCTGCCTGAATCGCCTGCTCGCCTTCCAGCTTGGTCTGGCCGTACACATTCAGCGGGGCGGGCACATCCGACTCGGCCCAGGCCCGCTGGCCGCTGCCGTCAAACACGTAGTCGGTGCTGAAATGCACCAGCAACGCCCCCAGCGCTGCGGCTTCCCGGGCCAGCAGGGCTGGCGCCAGGGCATTGATGGTGCGGGCCGTAGCCTCATCACCTTCAGCCTGGTCCACGGCGGTGTACGCGGCGGCATTGACGATGACATCGGGGCGGCAAGCACGCACCGTGTCGGCCAGCGCGGTCAGGTCAGACAGATCACCACGGTGCGGGGCGCTGCGGCGGTCCAGGGCGACCAGCTCGCCCAGGCAAGCCAGGCTGCGCTGCAGTTCCCAGCCCAACTGGCCGTTCTTGCCCAGCAGCAGAATTTTCAAGCCTGCGCTCCCGTGCCGTACTGTTTTTGGGTCCAGGCACGGTAGGCGCCGCTTTGCACGTTGGCCACCCAGTCCGGGTTGTCCAGATACCAGACGACGGTTTTGCGGATACCGGTGTCAAACGTTTCCTGCGGCAGCCAGCCCAACTCGCGCTGGAGTTTGCCGGCGTCAATGGCATAACGCCGGTCGTGGCCGGGCCGGTCCTTGACGTAACGGATCTGCGCCGCGTAGGGCTGGCCATCGGCGCGGGGCCGAAGCTCGTCGAGCAGGCCGCACACCGTGCGGACGATGTCGATGTTCGGCTTTTCATTCCAGCCACCGACGTTGTAGACCTCCCCCAACCGGCCCCGGGCCAGCACCGCGCGAATGGCGCTGCAGTGGTCCTTGACGTAGAGCCAGTCGCGGATTTGCTGGCCGTCGCCGTACACCGGCAGCGGTTGGCCCGCCAGCGCATTGACGATCATCAGCGGGATCAGCTTTTCAGGAAAATGAAACGGGCCGTAGTTGTTGCTGCAGTTGGTGGTCAGCACCGGCAGGCCGTAGGTGTGGTGGTAGGCACGCACCAGGTGGTCGCTGGCGGCCTTGCTGGCCGAATACGGGCTGTTGGGCTCGTAGCGGTGGGTCTCGGTGAAGGCTGCGTCGTCCTTGCCCAGGGAGCCATACACCTCGTCGGTTGAGACGTGCAAAAACCGGAACGCTGCTTTGGCCTCGGGGGCCAGGCCCAGCCAGTAGGCCTTGACCGCCTCCAGCAGCGTGAACGTGCCGACGATGTTGGTTTGAATGAAATCACCCGGGCCGTCAATGGAGCGGTCCACATGCGACTCGGCCGCGAAGTTGATGACCGCGCGCGGCTGGTGCGCCTGCAGCAGGCTGGCCACCAAGGCCCGGTCACCGATGTCACCCTCGACAAAATGGTGCCTGGCATCACCATTCACGCTGGCCAGCGTCTGCAGGTTGCCTGCGTAGGTGAGCTTGTCCAGGTTCACCACCGGCTCGCCGGGTTGCTGCCCTGGGTCCAGCCAGTCCAGAACAAAATTGGCGCCGATAAAACCTGCGCCGCCAGTGACAAAAATCATGTGTGTCTTGCCTGATTCACGGTGTTGTTGTTGATGGGGTGAAGGTCCGCACACCACATCGGATTATCTCACCGGGGGTGCCGTACCCTGTCGGTTTTGTAACAGCTTGGCGGGGGCCTAGTGGGCCCGGCGATGCGGCCACGGTTTGCCCCGGTACCAGGCCCGGTCGGCCAGGCGCAGCATGGGCTGGTCGCCTGTGGTGTCGCCATACGCGTGCAAGGTGATGCTGTTGCGTGGCAGATCCTGCACGGCCAGCCATTGCGTGAGGCGAACAACTTTTTCCTCGCCGTGGCAGTTCGGCGTGCGCAGTTGCCCGGTCAGCACGCCGTGGTCAACCGCCATCTCGGTGCAGATCAGCGCGTCAAACCCCAGGTGCTGCGCCGCGCGCTGCAGATACACATCCGGTGAGGCGCTGACCATCACACAGCGGTGGCCTGCGCGCTGGTGGCCAGACAGTTGCGCCAGCGCGTCGGGCCGCAGCTGAGACGCCAGCGTTGCCAGCCAGCGAGTGGCCCAGCCGTCCACCTCCAGCACAGAACGGCCGGCAAACGCCAGGCGCAGCAGGCGCCGCTTGGCCACATGATTGGGCAGCAGGCGCAGGGCAAACCCCAGCAGCCACGGCGAACACCGCACCATCACCCACACAAACCGGGGCCAACCCAGGCCCAGCAGCAAAAACGGCAGCAAGGTGTCGCGCCGCGTCAGGGTGCCGTCAAAGTCAAAGGCGGCCACCACCACGGGCGAGGACACACCGCCGTTCAAGACGGGCACCGCACCGCGCCGCAGTAGCGCTCGCAGAACGGGCAACCGGTCATCGGCAAGGCCTTGGGGATGTTGTAGAAGCGCTTGAAAATCTCACCCAGCACGCCGCGCCGGTAGGCCTCGTAGTTGAACCCTGTGCCCTCCACGGCATAAAACGGCACCCCGCTTTGCATGAAACGGAGCACGGTGACACGCTCGAAATAGGGCGAAAACTCTTCCAAAACGGGTTGATCGGCCGTGATGACGCGGATGGTTTTGCCCTGGTAGATCGAAAAATCCACCAGCGCATCGTCCTGGCGCGCATGGAACTTGCCGACCCCAAACACCGGCATGTACTGGCGGCGCTCAAATCCAAAAATCGACGCCGGTGTGTACGCCTCGCCCATCAGCACCACGCCGGGCACGGTGACCTGCTGCAGCATCTCCGCGGTTTTGACGCTGCGCACGATCTGGGGGTAACGGGCGCTGGCTTTCCAGGTGTCCAGGGTGGTCATGTACAGACCCGCCACCACCAGCACATGCATCCCGGCAAACACCGCCAACCCCTTGGCGCAGGTTTTGAGCTTGTCTGGCGGCAGTGCCAGGGCCAGCAGCGCAAACCCGAAGGGGTAGAAAGACATCACCCAGTGCAGGCCAATGACTTTTTTCAGACTCAGCAGTGCAAAAAACAGCAGCGGCACCACCACCAGACAGGCCAGCACACGCTGCCCCGCCGAGGCACGGGCAGCCGCCACCACCCCCCGGCGGTGGCGCAGCGCCAGCCACAGCGCGGCGGGCGTGATGAGGTAGGCCATCATGCCCAGGTACGTCAGCGGCTTGCGCCACTCGAACACCTCCTGCGCATTGCGGTTGTACAGGTTGAACATGATGTTCGACCAGCCGTGGCTCATGTTGTAGGCAATGTTGATGGCCGGGCCCGGCAGCGCGCACAGCACCAGCAAGGCCAGTCCCGCCAGACGCTCACGGCGGTACAGCACAAAGTACACCCCGTAAGCCAGCCCCAGCACCACGGAAAAGTATTTGGACAAAAACGCACAACCCAGCAGCCCCCCTGACAGGGCATACAGGCCGTAGGCGGTGCGGTCCAGCGCCGGGCGCTGCTCGGCCCGCAGCAGCGCCGCCACCGACCAGGCCGACCAGAAGATCAGCGGTGTGTCGGTGGTGATCAGCATGTTCAGCCAGTTCAAAGGAGCCAGCCAGAACAGCAGCACCGCCCAGGCCGCCCGCTGCCGGCTCAGCCCCTTCAGGCCCCACCACAGCGCCCCGCCCACGCCCAGCGGCAGCAGCACCACCGGCAGGCGAATCGCCCAGATGCTGTCGCCCAGCACGGCACGCGCAGCGGCAATCACCCAGCCCACCATGGGCGGGTGGTCGGAATAGCCCCAGTCCGGGTACACGCCCCACCAGTAGAAGAAAGCCTCGTCGCCGCTGATGGGAAAGGTCACACTGATGAACAAGCGCAACAACAGCGAGGCCAGCCCCACCGCCAACAAGGCGCGGGGTAAAAAAGAGTGGGTGGGTTGAGCAGTCATGAGAAACGGATGTCTTTGGGAATGGCGGCACTGTAAACCAGCGACAGCACCCCCAGGCCCACGGCCAGCCACAAGGTCAGCAGCCGGGCCAGCACCGTGGTGGACAGGGCCACGGCCGCGCTGGCGCCATACGCCACCAGCAGCCCGGTCAGGGCCGCCTCGGTGCCGCCCAGCCCGGCAGGCAACACCGACAGCGCCCCCGCCACCATGGCCAGCGCGTAAAACCCGCCCGCCAACAGTACGGGCAGGTCCAGCCCCATGACGCGGCACAGCAGCCAGACGGCCAAGCCCTGCGCCGCCCAGGCCAGCAGCGTCAGCCCCAGCCACACGGCAGGCCGCCGCGCCAGGCAGGCCCAGGCTTCGGCCAGCCAGCCCACACGCGCCAGCAGGCGGGCGCGAAAAACAAACAGGACACCCATCACCACCAGCGCCAGCCCGGCCAGCCCCCACAGCACGGCCCCCAGCCACACCGGTGCGGACGGCAGCAGTCCTTGCCCGATGACCCACAGCAGCGCGGGCACAGACAGCAGCAGCAAGCACAGCAGATCGGCCAGCCGCTCAGCCCCAAAAATCGCCAGGCCCTGCGCTGTGCTCAAAGGTTTGTTTGTCAGCATCAGGCCGCGCACCGCTTCGCCCACATTGCCCGGTGTGGGTGTGAAGGCGTAACCGGCAAGGTACAAACGCAAGCCCTGCCAGCGGCCAAAATGCCGGCCGTAATGCGCCATCCACCCGCGCCAGCGCCAGCCGCGCAGGGCGTAGTTCAACCCGCACAAGGCGGCTGCCTGCAGCCCCACCCACGACCCCAGCGGCGCCAGCGTCGTGGCCGGTGAGCCGCCCCACAGCAGCAGCGCCGCCGCGTACAGCGTGCCCACCACGCCCAACAACAACAGCATTTTTTT
>JBJXEI010000220.1:0-8195 GCA_046154065.1 Polaromonas sp.
CGGCCAAGCACTCGACTTCGCGGCTGACATAACTGCCCGCCACCATGTCCAAAATGACATGGACGCCCTGGCCGTCGGTGAGTTTCTTGACAGCCTCCACGAAGTCGCTGGACTTGTAATTGATGGCGTGATCCGCACCCAACGCCAGGCAAGCAGCGCACTTGTCGTCACTGCCGGCAGTCACCAGCACGGTAGCCCCCAGCGCCTTGGCGATCTGGATGGCGGTCACGCCGATGCCACTGGAGCCACCCTGGATCAACAGAGTCTCGCCAGCCAGCAAACCAGCCCGCTCGAACACGTTGCTCCACACCGTGAAGCACGTCTCCGGCAGCGAAGCCGCCTCGACATCTGTCAGACCTTCGGGCACAGGCAAACACTGACCGACTGGCGCCACGCACAACTCGGCATACCCCCCACCAGCGACCAACGCGCAGACACGCTCACCCAGCTGAAAACCAGCGGCAGCCATGGCAGCCGCATCGCCGCCGATGATCTGGCCAGCCACTTCCAGCCCGGGAATGTCCGACGCACCTGCAGGTACCGGGTAATTGCCAGTGCGCTGCAAAACGTCCGGGCGGTTGATGCCGCTGGCAGCCACACGGATCAACACCTCGCCTGCCGCAGGGACAGGGTCGGGCCGCAGCCCCACGCGAAGCACGTCCGGCGCGCCGAATGCAGTGATTTCAATGACTTTCATCGTATTTTTCGATCAAATCAGTTACCAGCCAAGGCAACGCTTGCCTGACCAGCTACTGATTCAATAGCAAAAATGATCAGCCGCGGTCTTGCTCGTAAGCAGGCGCTGGACGGTCCAGCAAGGCCTTCATCGACAACTTGACGCGACCTTTTTCGTCGGTTTCCATGACCTTGACCTTGACGATCTGGCCTTCTTTCAAGTAGTCGGTGACCTTCTCGACACGCTCGTGGGCGATCTGGCTGATGTGCAGCAGACCGTCTTTGCCAGGCAGCAGGTTGATCAACGCGCCGAAGTCCAGGATCTTGGTGACCGGGCCTTCGTAGATTTTGCCAACTTCGAGTTCAGCGGTGATCTCGGCGATGCGGCGCTTGGCTTCATCAGCCTTGGCGCTGTCGTTCGACGCGATGGTGATGGTGCCGTCTTCCTCGATGTTGATCTGCGTGCCGGTTTCTTCGGTCAGCGCGCGGATGACTGCGCCGCCCTTGCCGATCACGTCACGGATTTTCTCGGGGTTGATTTTCATCACGTACAGGCGGGGTGCGAAGTCAGACACTTCGGTCTTGGCGGCACCCATGGCTTCCTGCATTTTGCCGAGGATGTGCATGCGGGCTTCCTTGGCCTGAGCCAAAGCGACTTGCATGATTTCTTTGGTGATGCCCTGGATTTTGATGTCCATCTGCAGCGCGGTGATCCCGAAGGTGGTGCCGGCGACCTTGAAGTCCATGTCACCTAGGTGATCCTCATCACCCAGGATGTCGGTCAGCACGGCAAAACGGTTGTCGTCCTTGATCAGGCCCATGGCGATGCCGGCCACGTGGGCTTTCATCGGCACGCCAGCATCCATCAGCGACAGGCAGCCGCCGCAGACCGACGCCATCGACGACGAGCCGTTGGACTCGGTGATTTCGCTGACCACACGCATGGTGTACGGGAACTCTTCCTTCGATGGCAGCGCGGCGATCAGCGCACGCTTGGCGAGGCGGCCGTGGCCGATTTCGCGGCGCTTGGGCGAGCCGACACGGCCGGTTTCGCCGGTGGCGAACGGAGGCATGTTGTAGTGCAGCATGAAACGGTCTTCGTAGTCGCCGCTCAGCGCGTCGATGCGCTGGGCATCGCGCTCGGTGCCCAGCGTAGTCACGACCAGTGCCTGGGTTTCACCGCGGGTGAACAGGGCCGAGCCATGGGTACGTGGCAACACGCTGTTGCGGATTTCAATAGCGCGCACGGTGCGGGTGTCGCGGCCGTCAATGCGGGGTTCACCGGCCAGGATCTGGCTGCGAACGATTTTGGCTTCGATGTCGAACAACATGCCTTCAACGGCCACGCCGTCAAACGCCACGCCGTCGGCCTTCAGGGCGGCCATGACTTCGGACGTCACCACGCGGCAAGCCTGGGTACGGGCTTGTTTGGCGCGGATCTGGTAAGCCGCTTGCAGCTTGACGCCGGCCAGCTCGCCAACCTTGGCGATCAGGGCTTCGTCTTTGGCTGGCGCTTGCCACGCCCAGACAGGCTTGCCAGCGTCACGCACGAGTTCGTGGATGGCGTTGATGGCGATGTTGCCCTGCTCATGGCCATAGACGATGGCGCCCAGCATGATTTCTTCAGACAACTGACTGGCTTCGGACTCGACCATCAGGACAGCGGCTTCGGTACCGGCCACAACCAGGTCCATTTTCGAGTCTTTGAGCTGGGTCTTGCCGGGGTTCAGCACGTACTGGCCGTCGATGTAGGCCACGCGAGCGGCGCCGATGGGGCCGTTGAACGGAATGCCGGAAATGGCCAGCGCAGCGCTGGACGCGATCAGCGCCGGGATGTCGCCTTCAACTTCAGGGTTGAGGGACACCACATGGATGACGACCTGCACTTCGTTGAAGAAGCCTTCAGGGAACAACGGGCGGATGGGGCGGTCGATCAGGCGCGATGTCAGCGTTTCGAATTCGCTGGGGCGGCCTTCGCGCTTGAAAAAGCTGCCGGGGATGCGGCCGGCGGCGTAGGTTTTTTCCAGGTAATCAACCGTCAGCGGGAAGAAGTCCTGGCCAGGCTTGGCGTCGGTTTTGGCAACCACGGTGGCCAGCACCACGGTGCCGTCCATGTCCACCAGCACAGCACCGCTGGCCTGACGGGCGATTTCGCCGGTCTCCATCGTGACCGTGTGCTGGCCCCATTGGAAAGTTTTGGTGACTTTGTTGAAAATGCTCATGAATTTTTTCCCTATTGAAGGTCAAGCGCTTGAGGCAGCGCAGGAGGCCCGAAGGTGCGGCAGCTGAGAACGATGCCATTCCACAAAACGCCTGATGCGCAGCCGATGGCCCCAGGCTTTTTTTGTGGAATGACACAGCGCGTACTCGTTTTACCTTGCTCCGAAGTAAAAAATGCCTGAGTCAGACGAGCTAACTCAGGCACTTCTTCAATTTTTGGCTAATTACTTGCGCAGGCCAAGTTTGGCAATCAGGGCAACATAACGGGCGGCGTCGCGGGACTTCAGGTAGTCCAGCAGCTTGCGGCGGCGGCTGACCATGCGCAGCAGGCCGCGGCGACCGTGATGGTCTTTGGCGTGGGTTTTGAAGTGGGGCATCAGTTCATTGATGCGGCCAGTCAACAGACCGACCTGGACTTCTGGGCTGCCCGTGTCGCCAGGGGTGCGTGCGTTGGACTGAACGATGTCAGCTTTGATTGATTTTGCAATCATGGTTTTCTTTTCTGCCCCCAATGGGGCGACAAGCGAGCGAAGCAGTGGTCCCGACATGGGATAAAAATGACCGCTTTCGTCGTGTTCTGGCCGGAGAAATACTCAGAAGCACCCCCCAGACAGCCTTGGATTATAGCCCAAGCCAATGGCGCAGCCGGTCCACGCCCTGCCCCAGGCGGGCGGTGTCCTGGCTGGCAAAACACCAGCGCAGCCAGCCCTGCGCCTCGGGTCCGGGGTTGACCATGAAGGCATTGCCCGGGGCCAGGCCCAGCCCGGCTTCGACCACCAGGCGTTTGGCCACGTCCAGTGAATCGCCAAACCGCGCGGCGTCTTCCAGGCGGAAGAAAGCGTACATGCCGCCTGCCGCCGGGGCCACCTGCACGCCGGGCACGGCCTGCAGCAGCGGCACCAGCGTGTCGCGGCAGGTTTTGAGGTGCTGCACCACAAGCGGGGTGATGTCGGCCGTGCGGGCCAAGGCAACCAGCCCGGCACGCTGGATGAACACCGGCGCGCACGAGGTATTGAACTCGACCAGCTTGCCAACCTGCGGCGTGGCGGACGGCGGCAGCACCAGCCAGCCCAGCCGCCAGCCCGTCATCAAAAAGCTTTTGGAAAAGCTGTGCGCCACGATGACACGGTCTTCAGGCTCGGCAATGTCCAGAAAGCTCGGGGCCGCGCCGTGGGCCGTGGGCTCGTAATACAGCCGTTCATACACCTCGTCGGCCAGCACCCAGGTGCCCGTGCGTCGGCAATGGGCCAGGATGGCCGCCTGCTCGGTCCGGGTCAGGGTCCAGCCGGTCGGGTTGTTGGGGGCATTCAGGATCAGCAGCCGCGTCGCGGGGGTGATGGCCGCCAGCAGCTCGTCCATGTCCAGCTGCCACTGCCCGGCCAGGGGCCGCAGGCTGACGCAGCGCACCACCGCGCCCATGATGGCGGGCTGCGCCGTCAGGTTGGGCCAGACGGGGGTGATGACCACCACCTCGTCCCCCGCGTTGACCACCGCCTGCACCGCCAACATCAGCGCACTGACCCCGCCCGAGGTGACGGCGATCCGGTCCATGCCGATGGGTGCGGCGCCCGGCGTGCGCAGGCTGCTGCTGTAGCGGGCAATGGCTTCGCGCAATTCAGGCAGGCCCAGGTTGTGGGTGTAGAACACCTCGCCCTGCTGCAAGGACGCGGTGGCGGCGTCCCGGATGAAGGCGGGCGTGACCTCGTCGCTCTCACCGAACCAGAATTTGAGCACGTCGCTGCGGCCCATGCCCGCGTTGGCGACCTGGCGGATCATGGATTCTTCGAGTTGGATCACGGCTTGTCGCATGGGGGTCCTTGGTGGGTCGTCAATGGTGCGGGGATCAGGGGCGTTGCATGGCGCAGCTGGTGGGCAAGGTGGCTTTGGCAGCGCTCAGGGTTCGAAGCACGCGGAACCCGTAACCGGAGCCTTCGACGTCAAACGCAATGCCTGGCTCGCCCTGTTTGCCCATCACAGCCACCTGCAGCGGCTGCTGAAATTGATGGTCAGCCGCACGCATGCTGCCCTGGTGCCCGGCCAGGGTCACCACGCTGCGCTCCAGCTGGCGGGCCACGGCCAGTGTGTCGGTGCTGCCGGCTTTTTCCACGCTTTGGGCCAGGGCTTCAATCACCAGCTGCATCCGCATGTGCACATAGTCGTCCTGCGGCTTGGGGAACCGCTGGCGAAAGGACTGGTACAGCGCGCCAGATGCGGCGTCAGGCGCGTTCGGAAACCACTCGGCCACCGCAACCACCTTGCCCACGCCGGCATCGGCCAGCGCGGCTGGCACGCCCAGCGCGTTGCCGTAGAAGGTGTAGAACTTGCCGTCGTAGCCCACGTCTTTCGCGGCCTTGATGAGCAGCGTCAGGTCATTGCCCCAGTTGCCCGTCAGCACGGCCTGCGCACCGCTGGACTTGATCTTGACGGCGTAGGGCGTGAAGTCCTTGACGCGGCCCAGCGGGTGCAGCTCGTCCCCGACGATGCTGATGTCCGGGCGCTGGGCGGTGATCTGGCGGCGGCCTTCACGCGCCACCGCCTGGCCAAAGCTGTAGTCCTGGCCGATCAGGTACACGCTGGTGACGGCTTTGTCGGCCCCCAGCACCTCCATCAGCGCGGCCAGGCGCATGTCGGCATGGGCGTCGAAGCGGAAGTGCCAGAAGCTGCACTTTTCATTGGTCAGCGTCGGGTCCACCGCCGAGTAGTTCAGGAACAGCACGCGCCGGTTCGGCTCACGCTCGTTGTGTTTGTTGATGGCGTCCACCAGCACCGCCGCCGTGGCCGACGAATTGCCCTGCGTGATGACATTCACGCCGTCGTCGATGGCCGCCCGCAGCGCGCTCAAGGCTTCCTCGTTCTGGCCTTTGCTGTCGTAGCGCGCCAGCGCCAGCGGGCGCGCACCGCCGGGCAGCTTCACACCGCCGCGGGCATTGACGCGCTCGGTGGCCCACAGCAGGTTGCGGAAAACCGCCTCCCCGGTGTTGGCAAACGGGCCGGACAGGCTTTCGATCAGCGCGATTTTGATCGGGGGCGGGTTCGGGGTTTGCGCATGCGCCAAGCTGGCCACCCCCATCAGCACACCAGCAGCCAAACGAACGACAACCAACCAGGACGGTGAAAAAGGTGATGGCATAAACTTTAAATTTGCTATGTTTTCAGGAGCACTACCGGCAATCAAAATCTAGGCTAGCGGCCTGAAACGTTCTATTTTTGATTCCAAAGACGCTGAAAACCCTCTCAGGCAGGCGCCAGCGGCTCCTGCAGCTCGCCCAGCGGCCAACGCGGCTTCACGTCAAAGGTGTAGCCAGGCTGCAGGTGGCCCAGCCCGGCCTGCAGCCGCATGCCGGCGGCCAGCGCAATCATCGCGCCGTTGTCGGTGCACAGGTCCAGTTCGGGGTAATGCACGCGAATGCCACGCTGCAGGCAGATGGCGTTGAGCTGGCTGCGCAACAGCGCGTTGGCGCCCACACCGCCCGCCACCACCAGCCGCTTCAGGCCGGTCTGCTGCATGGCGGCCATGGATTTTTTGACCAGCACGTCGACGATGGCGGCCTGCGTGGACGCGGCCAGGTCGGCCTTGCGGGCCTCCAGCGTGTCGCCCAGCTTGTTGGCCTGCGTCAGCACGGCGGTTTTCAGCCCGGCAAAGGAAAAGTCCAGGTTGCCACTGTGCAGCAGAGGCCGGGGCAGCTTGAAAGCCGACGCATCGCCTTGCTGCGCCAGTTTGGACAGGTGCGGCCCGCCCGGGTACGGCAGGCCCATCAGCTTGGCGGACTTGTCAAACGCTTCACCGGCCGCGTCGTCAATGCTTTCGCCCAGCAGCGTGTAGCTGCCGACCCGGTCCACCTGCATCAATTGGGTGTGGCCACCCGACACCAGCAGCGCCACAAAGGGGAATTGCGGCGGGTCTGCACTCAAAAAGGGCGACAGCAAATGCCCTTCCAGGTGGTGCACGCCCAGCACCGGTTTGCCCAGAGCGGCTGCCATGGCGCAGGCCACACCGGCCCCCACCAGCAAAGCACCAGCCAGGCCGGGGCCGCGGGTGTAGGCCACCACGTCCACCTCGGCCAGCGCCAGCCCTGCGGTGCGCATCACCTCGCGGGTCAGGGGCAGCACGCGCTGGATGTGGTCGCGGCTGGCGAGTTCGGGCACCACACCGCCGTAGGCCTGGTGCATGTCAATCTGGCTGTGCAGCGCATGGGCCAGCAGGCGGGGGGTGGCTGTGCCGGACGCGTCCACCAGGGCCACGCCGGTCTCGTCGCAACTTGATTCAAAACCTAAAACAATCATGGGCAGAGTGTACGTTTCGGGCGCTTCCCGGCACCAAGCAAGGCATGAATCTTGCGGGTCAGCGGCCATGAGTAACCGCGTCATGAGCTCTTCCCATTCACTGCGTCTGGTGGTGATTGCGCCCGACCTGGCGGAGTCGTTGTTGAGCAACGACGACCGGGTGCACGGTCTGATCGAACGCTCCCGCCAGTTGCGCATCGGCTTGCTGGAAAACGGCTACAACATCGTCGCCGTGCTGCCGGCCGACACCTTTTTGCACGAACGGCTGGCCCAGTTGCAGCCTGACATGATCATCATCGACGCGGAAAGCGAGGCCAGGGATTCGCTCGAACACGTGGTGATGGCCACCCGCGACGAGCGCCGGCCCATCGTGCTGTTCACCAATGACAACGACACCTCGAACGTGCGCGCTGCCGTGGCGGCCGGGGTGTCAGCGTACATCGTCGCGGGCTTGTCGCCCGAGCGCATTCGCCCCATTCTGGACGTGGCCATGGCCCGCTTTGAGCACGAACAAGGCCTGCGCCAGGAGCTGGCGATTGCCAAAACCGAGCTGCAAGACCGCAAGGTGATTGACCGCGCCAAGGGCCTGTTGATGCAACGCCAGGGCCTGAGTGAAAAAGTGGCCTACGACAAGCTGCGCAAGGCCGCCATGGACAAGGGCCTGCGCCTGGGCGAAGTGGCCCAGCGCATGCTGGACGCCGCCGACCTGCTGGGTTGACAGGCCGTTCAGGCTTGATTGTTTTGGCCTTGAAATGGTGCACCGCACAAACACGGTGCAAAACCACACAACGCACCCAAAAGGCTGCAGCGCACGCCAGAACCACCACCTCAGTTCGTACAAACGCTCCTTTATTCATAGCACTATCGGCAATTAAACCGTAGGCTGGGTCAATGCCAGTCAGTTAAGCCCTGACGAAGCTGAAGGAGGGTAAAAAGGGAACGTGTTCAACACGTTCCCTTTTTTCATTTGCCCTGCCTTCTACAAAATACATTCGACGAGACGCTGGCGTGCTTGC
>JBJXEI010000221.1:0-21280 GCA_046154065.1 Polaromonas sp.
CCGGCGGCATTGGCCACGAACGCATCTGGAACTGGCTGCACGACACCGGCCTGACGCTGGAGCAAGCCGCACAAGCCCTGGGCCTGTCACGCCGCATGCTGATTTATTACCGTGATGGTGAAAAACCCATCCCCCGCTCAGTGTGGCTGGCCTGCCTGGGTTGGGAAGCTATCAGACCCACCGGCCCAAGCCTGCCGCGCCATATTCCATCGGTTCGGGAATATGCGGTTTTGCATGGCTAAAAATACCGAGTAACTCAATCAGAAAATTTTAGTTATTCAATCAGAGGAAATAACAATGAAATCAACTGATGCGGTCTTTGAATCGCTTCTTAACGACTATGTCAGCGCATTTGTCGCCAGAGTCTCTTCGTCTAGCACAAGCCAGGTTCCAATTCCCGTCACTGCAGATTTTTCGCATCAATGCGAAAAGCTTGGCATTTGGTTTAAAACCAGTTTTGGCCACGGGAGTTTGGCTGAAATTCCATGGTTGGCATGTTTCGCGCCCGGGCAAAGCGCAAAATTGGCCGGGGTTTACCCAGTTCTGATGTACCAGCGATCGACCGGTACGGTTTCGGTGAGCTATGGTGAAAGTGCAACTGCAGTCGAGACAGCAGGTATCTGGCCTCGGCACTGGCCAGAAAACCTCACAACGGGGTTACTTCCATTTGGCACAAAGAAAAAGCAATACAAGAAATCTTTCGTATCGCAGCAGTTTAATAGCCCACTTACACCTCAAGTAAGTGCAATAACAAATGCCTTTTTAAAAATTATTCAGAACTTCCTGCTAATGAAGGATACATTACTTCCTGGGCCTCAATTTGACGAATCGGCTTTAACCGCATTCCACGAAGACTCGAATGATGCTGGATTAGCATTTTCAGAAAATACACATAAACGCCTGACTGCATCGCTGCTAACCAAACGATTTACTATTCTCACCGGCCTCGCAGGCTCAGGCAAAACCAAGCTCGCAGAAGCCTTTGCGATATGGCTTGCCGAGTCTGCGGATCAATATCAAATCGTTGCAGTCGGCGCAGACTGGACCAGTAATGAAAATCTGCTGGGCTACGCGGACGCTTTGCGCGAAGGGGCTTATCAAATGCCGGTCAACGGTGCGCTGGAGCTGATCCTGCGGGCCAGCGCCAACCTGGACAAGCCTTACTTTTTGATCCTGGATGAGATGAACCTCTCGCACGTGGAGCGTTACTTTGCTGATTTTCTGTCGGCCATGGAGTCGAGGAATTCAAAGCTGCGTTTGCATGGGGTAGGCGCCGGTTTGAAGGCGGGCGAAACCTTTGTGCCTCATGAGTTGGCGTTGCCAAACAACCTGTTCATCATCGGCACGGTCAATGTGGATGAAACCACTTACATGTTCAGCCCGAAGGTGCTGGACAGGGCCAATGTGATTGAGTTCAGGGCTACCACGGATCAGATGGACGCGTTTCTGGACGACCCAGCCAACATCGATCTGGAGGCGCTGCAAGCGCAGGGCGCGGGTTTTGCGCAGGCGTTTGTTCAACGCGCCAATGCCGACACGGACGTGGCCACCCTGATTGACGCGACGGGGAACGCGTATGGGCCCCGGCTCAAGCAAGACTTGTTGGCCTTGTTCACAACACTGGCCGGCGTTGGGGCGGAGTTTGGTTTTCGATCAGCCAAAGAAATTGCGCGGTTCATGGTGATTCATCAGGAGCTGTCTGGCCCCGGCTGGCAGTACGCCCACGCGCTGGATGCGCAGGTGCTACAAAAGCTGATGCCCAAGCTGCACGGCTCGGCGCGCAAGCTGGACGATGTGCTGAAGGCGTTAGACGCTTTTGCCGAAGCCAAGGGTTTGGCGTTGACGCGCGAGAAGGTCAACCGCATGCAGGATCGCTTGAAGCGGGATGGCTTCACCAGCTTTGCTGAAGCCTGATTCAGGCCGCTGCAATTGACCTTTGTGCTTTGTTGAAACGACTGGCTGGCCCATGGCGACCCATGCAACTTTGATATTTTTGGCGGCTGACGGCGGCGAGGTTTGTACGCTCAAGGTTTATGCGCCGGCCCGTTGGCAGGACGCCAATGACCTGCAAGCCATTGAACGGGTGTCTAGCGCGCAGGCGCTGGACGCTGGCGAGGCGGCTGTGCAGTTGCTGGAGGGGGTGCGCTACGAATACGAGCTGTCCAACCCGGCTTACCGGTTGATGCCAGCGCAGCACTACCACGCGGTGCAAGGGGTGGTGATCCCCAGCAGTTTGGCTGAGCGAACGCACTGCGGGGTACTGAGTCCTGGTTTAGCGACGGGTCAGTTGCCGCTGGTGGTCACTGCCAACGGTGTAGCGCAGGCGGATCCGTTGGGGCGGGCCAGCGTAGAGGTGCGTTCGCGCAAGCTCAACTACAAGGCGGACTACCAGCAGATGCTGGAGGGCATCACCGGGCGCTGCGTGGACCTGCTCCAGGAGATGCGGTCGCCATCCATGTTCAACGCCGAGCCGGACCCCGGCAGTGACCCCGCCACGATCGGCCAGCGTTTCGCTTTCGTGCGCGCCTTGCTGCAAACCCGTGCGTTTGAAAACGCGCTGCACCGCATCACCACGCACCCGCACCAGACGTGGCGGCATGACGAGCAAGACCAGCCGCTGTCTCGGGGATTCAAGCCATCGGGCAAGTTGCTGCGGCAACTTGCACAAGGGGGCCGACGGGTGCCTGTGCCGCCCGCGCACCCGCTGCACCGCACGTTGAGCACATTGCCTGAACGGATCACCGTGACCCACGCCAGCCTGACGGAGGACACGCCTGAAAACCGGTTTGTGAAGTTTGCGCTGCGCTCGTTTCATCGGTTTTTGGACGCGATGCGCAGGCAGATCAAAGACCCGATGAAGGACATGCGGCTGGTGCAAGAAATCAATGCGCTGTGTACCCGGCTGGACGAGGCACTGGCCTCGGACGTGATGCGCCGCGCCAGTGAGCCGACTTTTTTGCCGTTGGGCAGCCCTGCCTTGCAGCGTCGTGAGGGCTACCGCGAAGTGCTGCAGGCCTGGCTGCACTTTGCGATGGCAGCCAAGTTGGTGTGGCACGGCGGTGACCAGGTGTATGGGGCGGGGCAGCGGGATGTGGCAACGCTGTATGAGTACTGGGTGTTTTTTGAATTGCTCAGCACGGTGGCGGACGTTTTCAGCCTGAACCAACCCGCCCATGAAACCTTGATTGAAAAAACCACTGACGGCTTTGGCCTGAAGCTCAAGGCTGGGCAGCATGTGGCGCTCAAGGGAAGGTCAACCCAAAAAGGGCGGGCGCTGGAAGTGCGCTTTAGTTACAACCGCAGTTTTCGGGCAACGCGCCACGCCCGTGTTGCAGGCTCCTGGACGCACAACTTGCGGCCCGACTACACACTGAGCCTCTGGCCGGTCGGGTTTACTGAAGAGCAGGCGGAGCTGCAAGAGCTGATGGTGCATGTTCACTTTGACGCCAAATACCGCATTGAGCAGGTCACGCAGTTGCTGAACGGTGGTGAAAGCGACGAGCCGATGACCGAAGAGGACCTGGCCGCTGAGCTTGACCGGGAAAAACAGGACGAAAAGCGCGGTACTTACAAACGTGCAGACGTGCTGAAAATGCACGCCTACCGAGACGCCATTCGACGCACCCAAGGGGCGTATGTGATCTACCCCGGCCCGGTGGGCGGCGACAAACGGATGCAGGGCTTTCATGAAGTGCTGCCGGGTTTGGGGGCTTTTGCGCTGAGGCCTGGGAGCGGCACGGCGGCGTTGACGGCGTTTTTGCGAGAAGTGGTCAGCCACGTGGCAGACCGCTCCAGCGCGCGCGAACAGCAAAGCTTTCACACCTACAAAACCTATGAACAGCAGCACCCTGGCGCTGTTGAAGAGCAACGGGCCATTTATGGCGTGTTACCGGAGATGGCTGACGACGGCCAAGTGCGCCGTACCCCACTGCGCGAAACCTTTGCGCTGGTGGGCTGGGTCAAAGGTGCTGACCACTTGGCCTGGATCACGGCAAACGGCAAGTACAACTTTCGCATGGGCAGCACACCGGGTGCGTTGCGCTTGTCAGCACAAGTGGTGGGGGCCTGCTATGTGCTGCTGCACGGGGACGGTGAGCAGGCTGTGCCGGGCCTGTTCAAAATCAAGGACCCCGCAGCGGGGCCGCAGGTCTATGCGGCCGCCGACCTGCGCGCGCTAGGCTACCCGACAGAGCCGAGCCAGCCGTCTTATCTGGTTTATGACATTGAACCCGCTGCCGAGTTTTCGAAGTACCTCTGGGATTACGCAGCGCTGGAGAACAAACCCGCCATGGCGGCAGAGGGACACCCATATGCCGTGCCGTTGATGGCGGTTTTAAAGGTTGGTCGAGTCGATGGCAGGGCAACTTAACCAGCAGGTCCAGAGCAATCGCCAGGTGCAGGGCACTATAAATTTGATAGCTGGACAGGCAATGAAAGCCTAGGCAACTGGGTGATTTGACTGATAAAAATAGGGTGAATACAGAAAACTTAACCTGTATGTTAATTTTTGACGTATTTCAAGGCCCTTTGAACCTGTTTTCATGCCCAATCGCCGTCCGGCCATGGATTAGCTTGCCTGTCCCGCTACTAAATCAATAGCGAATCAATCCAAAAAACCCCCAGCCGCCAACCCGCCACCTACAAATTACGCAGCAAATTGGCCAGCTCCACGGCTGACTTCACGCCCATCTTGTCGAACACGCGGGCGCGGTGGACTTCCACGGTGCGCACGCTGATGTCGAGCTGGTCGGCCACCAGCTTGTTGGGCAGGCCGCCGACGACCAGGCGCATCACGTCGCGTTCGCGTTCGGTCAGGCCGTCGAGCTGGCTTTGCAGGTTGAAGGTCTGGCTGTTTTGGGCCAGGGCGTGGGCGGACTGGGTCAGGGCTTGTTCGATGCGGTCGACCAGGGCGTTGTCGCCGAAGGGCTTTTCGCAGAAATCAAAGGCGCCGCGTTTGACGGCATCGACGGCGGTGCGCACGTCGGCGTGGCCAGTCAGAAAAATCACGGGCAGCGTGGGCAGCAGGCCGTAGGTGATGAGTTTGTCGAACATGCCGAGGCCGCTGAGGCCGGCCATGCGCACGTCTAGCAGCACACACGACGGGGCTTGCACGCCTTTGACGCGCAGCTGGCTGGCGAGCTGGTCAAAGGCTTCGGCGCTGTCGAAGGACTCGCTCATCACGCGGCGGGTGCGCAGCAGCCAGGCGGTGGCTTCGCGCACAGCGGCGTCGTCATCGACGATGTAGACCGTGGCGTTCTGGATCGGTTGCATGGCGGGTCTTTCAGGAAGGCGTGGCGGCCAGCGGCTCGGCGGGCAGGGTGAAGGTGAAAACTGTACCTTGCGGGGGGTTGGTGGCAAACACGAGCGCGCCGCCGTGCTGTTCGACCACGGTGCGGCACAGGCTCAGGCCCAAGCCCATGCCTTCTTCCTTGGTGGTGAAAAACGGGGTGAAGAGCTGCTGCGCCACCTCGTCGGATATGCCCAGCCCGCTGTCGGTGACGGAAAACTCGACCCAGCGGCCGCTGGCAGCTAGCGCGGGCCGCACGCGCAGCTGCAGCACGCGCTCGGCGGGGGGCAACACGGGGGCGGTGGGCGCGCTGCCCTCACTGGACTCGGTGTGCATGGCCTGCATGCCGTTGCGGCACAGGTTGAGCAGCACCTGCTCGACCATGGTGCGGTCACACAGCACGCTGCCAGCGCGGGGGTCCAGGTCGATCTGCACGCGCACCGTGAGCTTGCGCGCCTGCAGGATGACCAGCGGCATGATGGCGTCTAACAGGGCTTGCGGGGCCACGGGCTCACGCACGCGGTCGCGGCGGCGCACAAAGTCATGCACGCTGCGGATCACGCGGCCGGCACGCTCGGCCTGCTCGGCAATGCGGCGCATGGCCAGCTGCAAG
The DNA here is from genome assembly GCA_046154065.1 of Polaromonas sp. GTDB lineage: Bacteria > Pseudomonadota > Gammaproteobacteria > Burkholderiales > Burkholderiaceae_C > Polaromonas. The sequence continues at coordinate 5,901 of JBJXEI010000221.1, forward strand.
TCACTGGACAAGTCGCTGGGCAGCTCGGGGGCCACATGGCCGGGTAAGGCGGACGGCAGGGGCTCGGGTGGGGCTTCCTGCAGTCGGTTGAGCGAGCCGACGGCGTAGCTGGAAATCGCCGACAGTGGCTGGTTCAGCTCATGGCTGAGGAGCGAGGCCATCTCACCCACCATGGCCAGCCGGGCGGTGGCCTGCAGGCGGTCCTGGCTGGCGCGGGACAGCTCCTCGATGCGGCGCTGCTCGCTGACGTCGAGGATGGCGCTCATCCAGCCGGTGTGTTTGCCCACGGCGTTGATGAGCGGTGCCTCCATGATGAGCACCGGGAAGCGGGTGCCGTCGGGTCGCATGAAGACCGACTCATGCCCCTCGCGCGGCAGGTTGTTGGCGGCCAGCCGGATTTTCTGGCGTTCATGGTAGGCCCCGGCCAGCTCGGGCGGCCAGTAGGACGACGGAAAACTCTGGTTCAGCAGCTCGGGCGCGCTCAGGCCGACCATGCGGCAAAACGCCTGGTTGACGTAGGTGATGCGGCCCTGCAGGTCGCGCGCGCGCAGGCCGGTCAGCACCGAGTCCTCCATCGCGTTGCGAAAGGCCAGCGCCTCGCCCAGGGCGTACTCGACCTTTTGCCGCCGCCGCATGTCGCGCGCCAGCAGGTACAGCACGGCCACCAGCGCCAGCGTCAGCGCGCCGACCAGCGCGGTCAGCACGTTGGGGAACAGCGCGGGGGTGCCCAGGCGGCTTTCCATCCGCACGACCAGTGTGTTGCCGGGCAGGTCCAGCAGTTGCTGGGCCACAAACACCCGGTTGCCACGCGGCGGTGTGCCGTACAGCGCCAGGCGGGTGCCGTCGGCTTCGGTGAAGGACAGGCCCACGCCGCGCGCCAGCTGTTTGCCCACCAGCTCGGCCAGCATGTCCTGCAGCGAGTAGGTGGCCACCACATAGCCCTTGACCTGCCCGGCCACCAGCAGCGGCATGCACATGTCCATCACCTCCTGTCCCTGGCCGTCCACCATGGGCAAAAAGTAGCTGGTCGAATAGGCCGAGCCGCTGAGCCGCCGGGCGGCGCTGCAGGTCAGCGCGACGTCGGCCTCCAGGCTGCTGCGGCTCAGGCGCTCGAAGGCGGAGCTGCGGTAGGGCGTTTCAACAAAACCCAGCGTGTCCTGGGTGTCGCTGCGCCACTCGAGGCGGATGATTTCGCGGTGGTCGCGCATCAGCAGGGCCGCCGGGGCTTGCCACGCCTCCACCGGGCGCTCGATCGAGTGCAGGGCCTGAAAGGTCTGGATGTTGCGGTTCAGGGACGAGCGCAGGTCGGTGACGATCTCGCCGGCGTCGTGCTCCAGACGGGTTTGCACCATGCTGGACTCGTAGCGCCCGGCCAGCCACACCAGAATCACCAGCAGCAGCGCCACCAGCAGCACCAGCAGCGCCCACAGCGACCAGCGCGGGCTGGTCCACCCCGCCACGTGCAGGCCGGGCAGGCGGCGCGCCAGGCGCTGGATGCGGCTGCGCGGCGCGGCGTCGTCGGCCAGATCGTTCACGTCGGCCATGGGCGCGTCCTGGGCGGGGGTGTTCACAGGCAGCGGTGGCTCAGTGCAGGCAACTGCTGGCGCACCGATGGCAGGCGCGCCGGGTCCAACTCGGCCAGCACCACGCCCTCCCCCTGCGGCCGCTGGGCCAGCACCTCGCCCCAGGGGCTGGCCACCAGGCTCTGGCCCCAGGTGCGCCGCCCGTTGACATGCTCCCCGCCCTGCGCGGCGGCCACCACATAGGCCAGGTTTTCAATCGCACGGGCGCGCAGCAGCACCTCCCAGTGCGCCTGCCCGGTGGTGAAGGTGAAGGCGCTGGGCACTAGCAGCAGGTCTGCGCCTTCGGCAGCGTAGGCGCGGTACAGCTCGGGAAAGCGCAGGTCATAACAAACTGACAGCCCCACGGTGTAGGTGTGGCCGTCTTTGGACGGCAGCGCGAAGGTGACAGGCGCGTGGCCGGGCTCAATCACGCGGGTTTCGTCATAGGCCTCACCGCCCTGGGCAAAACGGAACAGGTGGATCTTGTCGTAGCGCGCCACACACTGGCCGCTGGGGGCAAACACCAGGCAGGCGTTGCGGATGCGGCTGCGGTCTGTGCCGTCAGGCGTGGCCAGCGGCAGCGTGCCGCCAACGATCCACAGCCCCAGCGCACGCGCCTGCTGGCTCAAAAAATCCTGCACCGGGCCGTGGCCGAAGGGCTCTTGCAGCGCCACCTTGTCGGTGTCGTGCAGGCCCATCACACAGAAGTACTCGGGCAACACGGCCAGCTCAGCCCCGGCTTCAGCGGCTTCGGCCAGCAGACGGGCGGCGGTTTGCAGGTTGGTCGGCAGGTCCGGGGTGGACACCATCTGGAGGGCGGCGACGTGCATGGTGCGGGTCCTGTCGTGGGGTGGGTGGGGTCAGTTGGGGGTGGCCGGGGCCCGCTCGGCCTGGGGGCGGCGGTCTATTTTGCTCACTTTGGGGTCGGCCCAGGTGCCACTGATGTGGAACTCCTGCGTGGCGGCCTGCATCAGCGGGCGGCGCAAAAAGGCCTGCGCCAGGAAGGTGCCCAGCCCCACGATGGGGTTGATGGCGGTGGCGATCAGCGAGGCCGTGCCGGCGTTGATCTCGGGCACCACCACCACCTTGAGGTCCTGGGTTTCACGCACGGTGTCGGCGCTGCCCTCCATCAGCACGGCGGCGTTGACGCCGCTCATCTGCAGGTTGTTGGTGGTGGCCAGGCCCCGGTCAATGCTGACGTCCCCGCGCACAAAGTCAAACGCAAACCCTTCCGAGAACACGTCGCGGAAGTCCAGCGTCAGGCGGCGCGGCAAGGACTGCAGGCTGAGCACGCCCAGCAGCTTGGCCAGCCCCGGGTCGGCCTTGATGAACTGCCCGCCCTCCAGGTTCACGTTGAACTGGCCCGCCAGAGACGGGGTGTCCAGGCTCAGCGGCGAGCCGATCCAGGCGACCTGCCCTTCGAGCTTGCCCTTGCCCCGGCGGATCACGTCGCCCATGCCAAAGCGCCGCAGCAGCTCGCCCGAGTCGGCAATGTCCAGGGTGAACTTCATCACGCTGCGGCGGCGGTCGGCCAGCGAGCGCTGGGCGCTGGGGGCCACGCTGGCGTCGGCCTGGGCGTTCAGCGCGGCCCAGTTGCCGGTGGCCGTCAGCCGCGCCTCGGGCAGCACCACGTTGAACTTGTTGAGCCGCCATTCCCGCACACCGTTGCCGGTGGCCTGGGCGCTGCGGTTGACGGCTTCGACCTCAATGCGGCCCAGCTTCAGGCCCCGCAGTTCCACGTCGTCGACCACGATGTCCAGCGCCGGAATGCTGGCGGGCTGTTCGTTGAGGGCGGCTTCCACGTTGCTGGCCGCCCCGGCCGCCAGATTGAGCCGCGACAGCCGGGCGTACAGGCGGCCCGACGGCGCGCCCGCGCCCGACGGCTGGCGGAACTCGACATAGCCATTGAGCTCGTCGGCGTTCAGGTTGGCCCGCCACACCGGGCCGTCCCGGGTGCCGCCCACCACGACGTGGTTCAGCCGGTGGCCGTGCACCGTCAGCTCCCGGGCGCGGATGGCCAGCGCCGTGGGCAGGTAGGACTGCGCGGCCAGGCCGCTGGCTGAGGGTCCGGCGGACGTCGCCGCCGCGCCGACGGGTGAGGCTTCGAGCACACGCTCCCAGGCGTCCAGGTCCACCTGCGGCAAGCTGATGTTGGCGGCCACCCCCACGTCCGGCAGGCCGACGTTTTCGCCCAGGCCCACGGCCAGGCTGCCGCGCAGCACCCGCGGCTCGGCAGCGCTGAGGTCCCGCACGTAGGTGACGGCCAGCAGGTTGGCAGCAGGGGCCGTGCCCACGCGCGCTGCACCCGCCGACGCCGCGCCCAGGCTGAGCGACAGCTGGTCCTGCAGCTTCTGGCCGGCAGCCAGGGACTCGGGCACCAGGGCCTTGTCAAAGCGCAGCGGCAGGGTGCTGTCTGCTGCCTTGCCCATGGGCGCGGGCAGGTTCAGCGCCAGCCCCTGCAGGCTGCTGGCCACACTCAGTTCGACCGCACCACGCCGGAAGCCCAGCGCGGCGGTGTAGGCCGTGCTGCCGCTGGCGCTGGCCACCAGGTTGGCCAGCGCGCCGCTCAGGCCCAGCTCTTTGGCTTGCCGCAGGCCGTCGGCCGTGGCGGTGCCCTGGGCCTTGAAGGACACGGTGCCTTCGCTGTCGGGCACGCCGGGGACGGGGCGGGGGCCGCTGCGCATGCCGCCGTCGATGCGCACGTCGCCGCCCAGCATGCGGGCCCGCGCGTCGGCCACGGCAAACCCGCGCTCGGTAAAAGCCACCGTGCCTTTGAGCTGTGTCAAGGCGGGTGAGCCGGGCGCAAAATGCACGTCGTTGCCCGGCAGGGTCACGCTGCCGTCGATGCGGGCGGTGTTGATGCTGTGCACCGGCAGCCTCAAGCCGAGGCGGTACTCGGCCACGCCAGTGCCGGTGGCGTTCAGCAGCGCCTGCCCGGTCAGGCCGGACACGGGCGAGGTGTTCACGTAGCGCAGCGCCTCGGTCAGCGGCCCCTTCAGCGCGGCGTTGACCTCCACCGTGGTGTTGTGGGTCAGGTCGGGGATTCGGGCGTCGCCCTTGACCAGCTGCATGCCGGGCAGGCCCAGCACGCCGCCGGTGACGCCCTTGACGTCGATCGACGCGCGGCTGAACAGCAGCTCGCCGCTCAGCCCCGTCAGCGCGGGCCACAGCGGCGCGCCAGGTGGCTGCAAAAAGGCGGGCACGTAGGCCAGCTGGCCGTTTTGCACCTTGGCAGAAATGCGGAAGTCGCCCAGGCTGGCGTCGGCAAACGGGATTTTTTGCACTGGCCCGTTGACCTTGAACTTCACGTCAGACAGCTGAGCCTGCACCACCGCGTCGCGCACGTAGTGCCGGGCCTGGTCGGGCAGCACCAGCGGCAGGTAGCGGTGGATGCGTGCGCCGTTGGCGCGGCTCAGGCTGCCTTGCAGGTCGATCAGGCTGGAGGCGGGCACGGCACCGGCCGGGTCGGCCGCGCGCCAGCTGACCTGCGCCTTGCCCTGGCCGTCGGCGTTGCTGAACTGCAGGTCCCGCAGTTGCACCTGCAGGCGGCCATCGGTGCGGCTCCACTGCGCGTCGGTTGAGAGCTTGTCCAGCGGCACGCGGGGCTCTTCAAACACGCCGGGCAAATCCAGCACGCCGGTGGTCACCACCACCTGGGCGCGCCCGCCGGCCTCGGTGAGGTCAAAGTCCAGCGACGCGCCAGACACGCCTGGCCGGCCAATGGCGGCATGCGCCGGGGCGGACGCCGTTGGAGCAACGGCTGGCGCGGCCAGGGACGCCAGGCTCAAACCCGCCAGCCGCCCCTTGGCACTGTAGGCCGTGGGGCTGTCAAGTGGGCCGAGCCAGCGCGCCTGCACGGTGTCGACCAACCCCTGCGGCGCAAAGGATTCGATCAGCTGGTGGGTGGCGGGGGCCAGCGGCAGGCGGCTGGCGATCTGGGCCAGCGCGGCGAGGTCCAGCCGGTCGGCCTTCAGCTCGGTGCTGGCGGCGCTGCTGCCTTTGGCGTCCAGGTGGGCCAGCGTCAGGTTGCCGCCGGGCCACTTCAGGCCGTCGGGGGTGCTGAAGCTCAGGCCTTCGGTGCTGAGGTCAAACCCATCGGCGCGCTGGCGCGCCCCCACGCGCCCGGCCACGGCCACAAACGCCAGCGGCTCCAGTTTGGGGCCCAGTCGCACGTCCACGTCCTGCAGGGCCAGATCGGTGGTGGCGCTGCTCACCTGCCCCTTGCGAATGTCGGCCCAGCCACGCAGCGCACCCTGTCCGCGCTGGATGTCCAGCGCCAGCGTGCCCAGTTTGTCCCGCATCACGTAGCGCCGCAGCTGGGACATATCAACCTTGGCGAAGTCGGCATAGAGCTGGCCGGACCAGGTGGAAAAGTCCCCCGCCGCGCCCAGCAGCAGCGGCTGGCGGAACAGGCCGCGCGCGGTGAAGCGCTCGCCCCAGCCGGGCGGTGGGGTGGCGTCCAGCCGCATCTGGTGGCGGCGGTGGCCGTTGCGCATGACGAAGTCCACCCCGGTCAGTGCCAGGGGCGGCACAGCGCGCAGCTCATCGGTCCAGCGGACCTGGCCGCCGCGCAGCAGCAGTTCGGGTTGTGAGAACAGCCAGTCGGCGGCGCGCGAATGGCTGGCGCTGGTGTTCAGCCCGGTGGACACGTCCAGCCCGCCGACGTAGATTTTTCCGTCGGCGGCGCGCCGGATGTCCAGCTCGGGCTGGTCAATCACCAGTTGCTCAAACCCCAGGCACCACAGCGAGCCTGGCGACAGCGTGCCCAGCAGGCGTGGCAGGCGCACTGCCACGCGGGCCTGCGCGTCCAGCAGGGTCACGTCGCGCAGCTCAAACGAGGGGATCAGCCCGGTGGACTGGGCGGTGATCTGGCCGATGCGCACCGGCACCCCCAGCGCCTGGCTGGCGACCACTTCCAGGCGGGGACGCAATTCGCCGATTCGCGGCACAATCCAGCCATGAATGAGCAGCCAGGTCGCGCCGAACAGCAGCCAGGCGGCCACCAGTAGCCACAGCAGCACCCCAGACGCACGCGCCAGCCAGCGCCAGCGCCTGACGGCCGCAAGTGGTGGCACCGGCGGGCCAGGCACTTCGGGCTTAGCAGGGGGAGGGGAAAGAGTGGAAATCACAGGCACCATGAACACAAGAATTATGACCGCCGGGGTTGGTGAGCACTTGCCCGGTTTAAGTTGCCAAAGCCTCCACTTATCTGCCCATGGCTGAGGTCTGCGCATGACACGTCTCGACACCACCGCGCCGTCCAGCTACAGCCGCTTTGTGCAGCGCATCCGCCGCCGCTATGAAGCACAACTCGGCCTGCTGCCCCCCGGCCCACCCACCCGCCCCAGCCAGCAAATCGCATTCGACGCCCTGCGCGCCAGCGGGCTGGCCTGCGGCCCGGCGCTGCGGGTGCTGCGCCAGCTGGTGATGGAGCGGCTGGTGGTGCTGGACTGCGACGCCGCCTTCACCGCTCCCGGCGCCCCGTCGGCCCTGCCCGCAGTGATGCACGCCATGACGGCGCTGGCCGCACTGGCGCTGGACGTGGCCCTTGGCGAGTCCTCGGCCCAGCTTGACGCCGCGCACGGCGCGCCGCTGGGGCCAGGCGGTGAGCGCGCCCAGCTGTGGGTGGTGGGCATGGGCAAGCTGGGCGGGCGTGAGCTCAATGTCTCCAGCGACATCGACCTGATCTACATCTACGACCACGATGGCGACACCGCCGGCCGCCCCCAGCCGCTGGTGCCAGGCCAGGGCCGCATCTCCAACCACGAGTACTTTGCCGCCCAGGTCAAGCTGATTTATGCGCTGATTGGCGAGTCCACCGAGCACGGTTTTGTGTTCCGCATGGACCTGGCGCTGCGCCCGCATGGCAACTCAGGGCCCACGGCCATGTCGCTATCGGCACTGGACAACTACTTTCAGTCCCAGGGCCGTGAGTGGGAGCGGTTTGCCTGGCTCAAAAGCCGGGTGGTGGCGCCGCGTTCGGCCATCGTTGACGGCTCGGCCCAGGCGCTGGGCGGCTCGGTGTTGCCGTTTGTGTTCCGCCGGTACCTGGACTACAACGTGTTTGACGCGCTGCGGGTGCTGCACAAACAGATCCGCGAACATGCCGCCCGGCGCAGCGCGGGCCACCCTGAACGCGCCAACGACGTGAAGATGTCGCGCGGCGGCATCCGCGAGATTGAGTTCACCGTGCAGCTGCTGCAGGTGGTGCGCGGCGGCCAGTTCCCCGAGCTGCGCACGCGTGGCACGGTCATCGCCCTGCAAAAGCTCGCCACAGCCGGGCTGATGCCGCAGGCCACCGCCGACGCGCTGACGGCCGCCTACAACTTTTTGCGCGCCACCGAGCACCGCATCCAGTACCTGGACGACCAGCAGACCCACGTGCTGCCCACCCGCGACGACGATCTGCAGTGGATCGCCAAAACACTGGGCTACCCGGCCCAGCCCGAGTGCCTCACACCGTCCAAGCTGGGGCTGTTGCCCCCGCACTGCCCCTTCCTGAATGACCTGGACACCCACCGCGAGCTGGTGGCGCACGAGTTTGACAAGCTGCTGGGCGGCAACGCCCCCTGCAAAGGCTGCAAAAAACCAGCCCCATCGGCCAGCCCCGCGCCCGCCCCGCTGGAAGACCTGCTGCTGCAGCTGTCCAGCCAGTGGCCCGAAAAATTCCGCGCCCGCCTGGCGCAGTGGCAGCAGCACCCGCGCGTGCTGGGCCTGCGCGACGAGTCCCGCGCCCGGCTCAGCCGCCTGGTGCAGCGCACCGCCGAATGGCTGCTGGCGGGCACCGTGTCCGAGGACGCCGCCATTGGCATCATGGACTGGATCGAGCCGCTGCTGCGCCGTGAAAGCTACCTGGCGCTGCTGCTGGAGCGCCCCGCCGTGCACGCCCGGCTGCTGCGCTTGCTGGGGTCGGCCAAGTGGCCCGCCCGCTACCTGCTGCAGCACCCCGGGGTGATTGACGAGCTGGCCAGCGACGAGCTGCTGACCAGTCGCTTTGACGCCAGCGCCTTCCGGCACGAGCTGAACATCCGCCTGGCCAGCCTGAAACGCACCGGCGAGGACGACGAGGAAACCTGCCTGAACGTGCTGCGCCGGGCCCACCACGCCGAGGTGTTTCGCACCCTGGCGCGGGACGTGGAGGGCGTGCTGACCGTCGAGCAGGTGGCCGACGACCTCAGCGCCCTGGCCGACACCGTGCTGTGCACCGCCACCGACTGGTGCTGGGAGCGGCTCAAAAACAAGCACCGCACCGACACCCCGGACTTCCCCGCGCCGCCGCAGTTCGCCATCATTGCGTACGGCAAGCTGGGCGGGCGCGAGCTGGGCTACGGCAGTGACCTGGACATCGTGTTTGTTTACGACGACGACCACGACCGCGCGCTGGAGGTGTACGCCGCGCTGGTGCGCAAACTCATCAACTGGCTGACACTGAAAACCTCCGAAGGCGACCTGTTCGAGATCGACACCGCCCTGCGCCCCAACGGCAACTCCGGCATGCTGGTCACCAGCTTTGAGGCCTACGCCAACTACCAGCTGGGCCGGGGCAGCAACACCGCCTGGACCTGGGAACACCAGGCCATGACGAGAGCACGCTGCGTCTATGGCAGCGCGCCGCTGCATGCACGGTTCGAGGACATCCGCTGCAGTGTCATCACCGCCCCACGCGACGCACCGGCGCTGCAGCGCGAGATCACCGCCATGCGGGCCAAGGTGCGGGCCGCCCACCCGATCAAGGGCGGCAAATTTGACGTCAAACACAGCCTGGGTGGCATGGTGGACGCCGAGTTTGCCGTGCAGTGCCTGGTGCTGCTGCATGGCCGCACCCACCCCGAGCTGCTGGCCAATGTGGGCAACATCGCGCTGCTGCAGCGCGCCGAAGCCGGTGGCCTGCTGCCGCCAGGCGTGGGCGAACAGGCCGCCACGGCCTACCGCACCCTGCGCCGCGTGCAGCACCAGGCTCGGCTCAATGAAGCACCGACCCAGGTCAAAGCCACCGAACTGCAGGCCGAATGTGATGCCATTCGCGCCGTATGGCACGCGGCACTGGAAGCCGACATCAAACAAACGATTTAATTAAAACAACTGTTTGAACTAGGCCGCAGATGTGCTGTAATCCGGCGCATGACCGCGCTTGCCACCTCTCCTGAAACCACCCCCCGCCACCAACGTGCCGACGGTGCGGAAGCCCGCAGTCAGCTGCTGACGGCGGCACTGCGGCTGTTCTCCGCGCATGGTTTTGCCAACACGTCGGTGCGCGACATCGCCCAGGCCGCCGGGGCCAATGTGGCGGCCATCCGGTACTACTTTGGCGACAAGGCGGGTTTGTACCGCGCCACGTTTTTCAACTCGCTGGACTGCGGCCACGACGACCCGGCCGCCTTCAACGACCCCGCCCTGCCGCTGGCCGAGGCGCTGCACGGGCTGTTCAGCAGTTTTTTGCAGCCGCTCAAGCTCGGTGAGGTGTTTGAAATGCAGCTGCGCCTGCAAATGCGCGAGATGACCGACCCCACCGGCCTGTGGGACGAAGAAATCAACCAGCGCATCCGGCCGCACCATGAGGCGCTGGTCGCCCTGCTGCGCCGCCACCTGGGTCCTCAGCCGCCGCCGGACGACGACGACCTGCACCGGCTGGCGTTTTCCATCGTCGGGCTGGCGGTTCACCTGTTTGTGGCGCGGGACGTGATCCAGGCGCTGCGCCCCGGGCTGGACGGCTCGGGCGAAGCCATCGACACCTGGGCCGCCCGCCTGGCGGTGTTTGCAGTCGGTATGGTCCACGCCGAGGCCACACGCTGCGGCGTGGTGCTGCCACCTCCACCAGCCCCCCATTTCTGAAACAAGGACCGCTGTATGTCTCGTTTGATTGTCTGGCTGACCCCGCTGGCCTTGTTGGGCTGTGCGTTGAACCCGCCAGCGGCCACCGTGGCCCCGCTGGCTCCGGCGCAATGGCAGACGCCTTTGCCTCACGGCGGCTCGCTGCCGCAGTTGACGCAGTGGTGGCAGCAGTTCAATGACCCGGTGCTGACCGAGCTGATCGACGCGGGGCAAAACGCCAGCGCCACGGTGGCGGCGGCGCAAAACCGCATCGCGCAAGCCCGCCTGACGCAGGCCAGCGCCAGCGGGGCGCTGCTGCCAGGCCTGAGTGCCACGGCCAGCGCCAGCCGGGCGCGCACACAACCGAACATTCCGCTGGCCACCACGGTGCAGGCGGGGCTGCAAACGTCGTGGGAACTCGACCTGTTTGGCGGCGGCCGCAGTGCCGAGTCCGCCGCACAGCTGCGCGTGTTGGGCGCGCAGGCGCTGTGGCACGACGCCCGGGTGTCGGTGGCGGCCGAGGTGGCGCTGCAGTACTTCAGCCTGAGGGTGTGCGGCCAGCAGACCCGGCTGACCGAGCGCGACGCCACCAGCCGCGCCGAGACGGCCCGCCTGTCGGACCTGACGGCCACCGCCGGATTCACCGCCCCGGCCACGGCCGCGCTGGCCCGCGCCAGTGCGTTGGAAGCGTCCGCCCGCCTGGCGCAGCAGCGCGCCGACTGCGCCGTGCAAACCAAGGCGCTGGTGGCCCTGACAGCCCTGCCTGAAAGCGATTTGCAGCAAAAAATAGCCCTTCCGGGGGTTAAAAATGACTCCAATGTGCCGACGGCCCAGGTGTTTGAATCCTCTTCTGCTCTGTTTTTTATAGCAAACCCGATCACCAGCCTGCCCGCCCACACGCTGGCGCAGCGGCCCGACGTGTTCAATGCCGAGCGGGAAGTGGCCGCCGCCAGCCAGGACGTGGGCACGGCCCAGGCCCAACGCTACCCCCGCCTGACGCTGAACGGCGCCATCGGCCGGCTGAACAGCCGCAGCGACGGCGCGAACACGGCGCTGAACACCTGGTCGATCGGCCCGCTGAGCCTGTCGGTGCCGGTGCTGGACGGTGGGGTGATCCGCGCCAACATCGACGCGGCCCGCGCCACCTACGACCAGGCGGTGGTGCAGTACCGCAGCGTGGTGCGGCAAGCGGTGCGGGAAGTGGAAGAAGCGCTGGTCAACCTGGACAGCACGCAGGCGCGGCAGGCTGATTCCGCCGGGGCGGCGGACGGCTACCGCCGCTCCTTGGTGGCGACCGAGGCGCGTTACCGCAACGGCCTGGCCAGCCTGGTGGAGCTGGAAGACGCCCGCCGCACGCTGCTGGCGGCTGAAACCACGCTGATCACCCTGCAAAAAGAACGCTATGCCGCCTGGGTGGCGCTGTACCGCGCGGCCGGGGGCGGCTGGACCGCTGATACCGCCACACCCACACCCCGCCACCCTTCCTGATCCCCCACCGATCCTGAGAACGCCATGACATCACTTCCCCTTGTTTTTCAGCGCCATCGCTTCGCCTTTGCCGTCATCGCCGCCTGCGCCGCGCTGACCGGGGCAGCGGCGGTTTTCAGCCCGTCCAGCCAGGCGGCCGATGCGGTCAAAACCCCACCCAAACCGGCGCTGACGGTGTCCACCACCCAGCCCACGGCCAGTGCGCTGCCGGTGACCCTGGCGGCCAACGGCAGTGTGGTGGCCTGGCAGGAAGCCATCATTGGCGCGGAAGCCACCGGCCTGCGCCTGCTGGAAGTGCGCGCCAACGTGGGTGACGTGGTGCGTCGGGGCCAGTTGCTGGCGCGCTTTTCACCCGCCGCGCCGCAGGCCGAGGTGGCCCAGGCCCAGGCCAATGTGCTGGAAGCCGAAGCCACTGCCGCCGAGGCCGCCGCCAATGCCGACCGCGCCCGCAGCCTGCAAAGCACGGGCGCACTGAGTGCCAGCCAAATCAACCAGTACGTGACGCTGGAAAAAACCGCCCAGGCCAAGGTGGCGGCGCTGCGCAGCGCACTGAACAGCCAGCAGCTGCGCCTGGGCTTTGCGCAGGTGCTGGCGCCCGACGACGGGGTGATCTCGGCCCGCACCGCCACCGTGGGCGCGGTGGTGGGCAACGGGGCGGAGCTGTTCCGCCTGATCCGCCAGGGGCGGCTGGAGTGGCGCGCTGAGGTCACGTCCAACGAGCTGGGGCGCATCACCGTGGGCATGCCGGCCCGCATCACCCTGCCCGGCGGGCAAACCACCACGGGCAAAGTGCGCATGGTGGCCCCCACGGTGGACGTGCAAACGCGCACCGGGCTGGTTTATGTGGATTTGCCCAAAACCGCCGCTGCGGCCAAGGCGGGGATGTTTGCCAAGGGTGAATTTGAGTTCGGCAGCTCGAATGCGCTGACCGTGCCGCAGCAGGCCGTGGTGGTTCGGGACGGGTTTTCTTACGTCTTTCAGCTGGGGGCAGACCAGCGTGTGGCCCAGCGCAAGGTGCAGGTCGGCCGCCGGGTGGGGGAGAGCATCGAGGTGATGGGCGTGGCCCCCGAGGCGGTGCTGGTGGCCAGCGGGGCCGGGTTTTTGAACGACGGTGACCTGGTGAAGGTGGCTCCGGCCGCATCAGCCACCAAAACAGACCCAAACCCGGCACCAGCCAAGGCGATCATTGCCCCTGCAGCTATCAAATAAGTAGCAAATCATGAACTTCTCGGCCTACTCCATCAAAAACCCGGTGCCAGCGCTGCTGCTGTTTGCCATGCTCACGCTGGTCGGGCTGCTGGCCTTCAAGGGCACCACGGTGCAGGACTTCCCGGACATCGAACTGCCGGTGGTCACCGTCAACGCGGCGCTGGACGGCGCGGCCCCGGCGCAGCTGGAAACCGACGTGGCGCGCAAGATCGAGGACGCCGTGGCCAGCCTGCAGGGCGTGAAAAACATCAGCACCACGGTGCTCGACGGCTCGGTTCAGATCGCCATCGAGTTCAACCTGGAAAAGCCGCTGGCAGACGCGGTCTCGGAGGTGCGGGACGCGGTGGCCAGCATCAAGGCCGACCTGCCCGCCGACATGCGCGACCCGCAGGTCACCAAAATCAACACCGCTGGCCGCGCCGTGCTGACCTACACCGCCGTGGCTGCACCGACCACTGACGGCAAAACGCCGCGCCTGGACGAGCAGGACGTCAGCTGGCTGGTGGACGACACCGTGACCAAACGGCTGCTCAGCGTCAAGGGCGTGGGTGCGGTCAAACGCATCGGCGGCGTGAAGCGCGAAATCCGCATCGAGCTGGACGCCGCACAAATGGCCGCACTGAATGTGGCGGCGGTGGACGTGTCGCGCCGCCTGAAGCTGGTGCAGCAAGACGCGCCCGGCGGGCGGGGCGACGTGGGCGGCGCCGAACAGTCGGTGCGCACCGTGGCCACCGTGAAAACCGCGGCCGAGCTGGCCGCGCTGGACACCCCCCTGGCCGACGGGCGCCATGTGCGGCTGGACCAGGTGGCGCGGGTGCTGGACACCACGTCCGAGGCGCGGTCTGAAGCCACGCAAGACGGCCAAAAGGTGGTGGGCTTTGAGGTGCTGCGCACCAAGGGCGCGGGCGAGCTGGACGTGAGCAAAGGCGTGCGCGCGGCCATCGCCCAGCTGGCCAGCGAGCGGCCGGACGTGGTCTTCAAGCTGGTGATCGACAACGCCGAGCCGGTGAAGGAAAACTTCGACGGCTCGATGGAGCTGCTGTACGAAGGCGCGCTGCTGGCCGTGCTGGTGGTGTGGGTGTTTTTGCGCAACTGGCGCGCCACGCTGGTGGCCGCCGCCGCGCTGCCGCTGTCGGTGATTCCGGCGTTTCTGGGCATGAAGTACTTCGGCTACACGCTCAACACCGTCACGCTGCTGAGCCTGGCGCTGGTGGTGGGCGTGCTGGTGGACGACGCGATTGTCGAGATCGAAAACATCGAGCGCCACCTGCGCATGGGCAAAAGCCCGATGCAGGCGGCGATGGAAGCGGCCAACGAGATCGGCATGGCGGTGATTGCCACCACCTTTGCGCTGGTCGCGGTGTTTTTGCCCACGGCCTTCATGTCGGGTGTGGTGGGCCTGTTTTTCAAGCAGTTCGGCTGGACGGCGGTGCTGGCCATCGTGGCGTCGCTGGTGGTGGCGCGGCTGCTCACGCCCATGATGGCGGCGTATTTGCTCAAACCCAGCCCGCACGCAGGCCAAGAAGAAGTGGACGGCGCGCTGATGACCCGCTACATCCGCACGGTGACCTGGTGTTTGAACCACCGGCTGCTGACGTCGCTGGGCGCGCTGGCGTTTTTCGCCGGGTCCATCTCGCTGGTGCCGCTGTTGCCGACCGGCTTTGTGCCGCCAAGTGACCGGGCGCAAACGCTCATCAGCGTGGAACTGCCGCCCGGCAGCACGCTGGCAGAAACCCGCGTGCTGGCCGAAAAAGCCCGTGGGATGGCGATGCAAGAAGCCGAGGTCAAAAGCATCTTTTCATCGATCGGTGGCGGCTCCAGCGGCGATGGTTTTTCGCCCGGCGCATTGGCCGAAGCCCGCAAGGCCACGCTGACACTCACGACCAGCCACCGCAACGACCGCAGCGACTCGCTGGCTGCCATCGAGTCGCGTATCCGCACCCGGCTGGCGGATTTGCCCGGCGCACGTTTCAGCGTGGGGCCAGCGGACACCGGCGTGAAGATGCAGCTCACGCTGCGCAGTGAAGACGCAGCGGCCCTGAACGCCGCCGCCCAGCAGGCCGAGCGCGAGTTGCGCACGCTGCAGGGCGTTGGCAATGTGAGTTCCAGCGCGTCCCTGGTGCGGCCGGAAATCATCGTGTCGCCCGACTTTGCCCGCGCGGCCGACCTGGGCGTGACGGCAGCCAACATTGGCGAGACAGTGCGCGTGGCCACGGCGGGCGACTACGACACCAACCTGACCAAACTCAACCTCAGTGAGCGGCAGGTGCCGATTCGCGTCAAGTTGCCGGACGCGGTGCGCGGCGACCT
>JBJXEI010000222.1:0-5281 GCA_046154065.1 Polaromonas sp.
AGCGCGGGCGCCAGCATGGCTTGAAGACTGTGAAGCATTGCGCGATTGTAGGCAGCAAGACTGGGCGAGCCCGGGCGTCATGCGGCACCCCGACACGAGTGCGCACCTTGGCTTGGGTGAGAATCACGCGCTGCTCCCTCGGCGGTGCAGCTGCCTGCGGCCCAGGTCAAAGGCCCCGCCAACCGCGGCCAGACTGCCGCCAGCCTCTTCAACCACCGCCCTTCAATGCCAACCATCCTTCTGACCGGCGCGACCGGCTACATCGCCTCTCACACCTGGCTGGCCCTGTGGGATGCCGGTTTTGAAGTGGTGGGCGTCGACGATTTCAGCAACAGTTCACCCGCCGTTTTGCAGCGGCTGCAGCACTTGGGCGGCAAGGCACCTCAATTCGAACGCGCCAACGTGTGCGACCCGGCCACGATGCAGGGCGTGTTCGCTCGCCACCGCATCGACGCCACCGTCCACTTTGCTGCCCTGAAGGCCGTGGGCGAGTCCAACGCCAAACCTTTGGCCTACTACACCAACAACCTGGGCGGCTTGCTCACGGTTTGCCAGGTCATGCAAGAGCATCAGGTGGAACGGTTTGTCTTCAGCTCCAGTGCCACGGTCTACGGCGACCCGCAGCACCTGCCCATCACCGAAGACGCTGCCCTTTCAGCCACCAACCCCTACGGGCAGACCAAGCTCATGGGCGAGCAGATCCTGCGCGACCTGGGCGCAGCCAACCCGCGCTGGCACACCGCCTGTTTGCGCTACTTCAACCCGGTGGGCGCCCACGACAGTGGCCTGATTGGCGAAGACCCGCGCGGGGTGCCCAACAACCTCATGCCTTATGTGAGCCAGGTGGCCATCGGGCGGCGCGACAAGCTGTCGGTCTTTGGCAACGACTACGCCACGCCGGACGGCACCGGCGTGCGCGACTACATCCACGTCAGCGACCTGGCGCAAGGACACGTGGCAGCCCTGCGCCGCCTGTTGGATCAACCCGCCAGCCTGACCGTCAACCTGGGCACGGGGCGCGGCTACAGCGTGCTTGAAGTGGTGTCGGCCTATGCAAAGGCCAGTGGCCGTGAGGTGCCCTTCGAGATCAAGCCTCGCCGGCCTGGCGATGTGGCCGCCTGTTACGCCGACCCGACGCTGGCCCAGCAACTGCTGGGCTGGCATGCCCAACATGACTTGAACCGCATGTGCGCCGACAGCTGGCGCTGGCAATCGCACAACCCAGAAGGATTTGAAGCATGAGCATCGATCGCAAGATTACCGTTTGGCCCGTGATCATGGCCGGGGGTTCGGGCACCCGCCTGTGGCCCTTGTCGCGCAGTGGCTACCCCAAGCAGTTTCTGGTGCTGTCGGGCAACACCAGTTTGTTCCAGCAGGCCGCTTCGCGTCTGCTCGACCTGGCCAACGGGGCCATCGAAGTGGCAGCACCCGTCGTCGTCGGCAACGAAGAACACCGGTTCCTGGTTTTGGACCAACTGCGTGAAGTCAAGGCCGAGCCTTCAGCGGTGCTGCTCGAGCCCATGGGCCGCAACACAGCGCCGGCTGTCACCTTGGCGGCCTTGCAGGCCCTGGAAAGTGGCCTGGACCCGGTGCTGGTGGTGACGCCGGCCGACCAGACGGTTGGCGACGGCGCGGCGTTCACCGCCGCACTGCGCCGCTCCATCCTGGCGGCCGCCGATGGCGCCATCTCGATCCTGGGCGTCACGCCAGACCGGCCCGAAACCGGCTACGGCTACATCCGCGCCGCCGGCCAACAGGTGGCAAAGTTTGTCGAAAAACCCGATCTGGCCACGGCGCAGAAGTACCTGTCCGAGGGCGGCTACTACTGGAACGCGGGCATGTTTGTGTTGCGGGCCTCGGTGTGGATGGCGGCGCTGGAGCGCTTCCGCCCCGACATCGCCACCGCTTGCCGCAGCGCTTTCGCTGCCCGCACCACCGACGCCGCGTTTGTGCGCCCTGGCAAGTCAGAGTTTGCAGCCGTGCCCGCGGAGTCCGTTGACTACGCAGTGATGGAGCAGTGCCCTGGCGTCCTGGACATTCGCATGGAACCCCTGGACGCCGGCTGGAACGACCTGGGCGCATGGGAAGCGGTGTGGCTGGTTTCATCCAAGGACGCACGCGGAAATGCCAGCGTGGGCGATGCGATCTTCAGCGACTGCGACAACACGCTGGTGCACGCCACCAGCCGCTTGGTCAGCGTGGTGGGCTTGCACGACGTGGTGGTGGTCGAGACCCCTGACGCGGTGTTGGTGACCAGCCGCGAAAAGAGCCAGGACGTGAAAAACATCGTGGCCCAACTCGGCCGCGAGCAGCGCGGTGAACAAGCGCTGCACCGCAAGGTGCATCGGCCCTGGGGTTGGTACGACAGCATCGATCATGGGCCACGCGACCAGGTCAAGCGCATCATGGTCAAGCCCGGTGCGGCGCTGAGCCTGCAAATGCACCACCACCGTGCCGAACATTGGATCGTGGTCAAGGGCACCGCGGAGGTCACGGTGGGCAACAAGGTCATCTTGCTGGCCGAGAACCAGAGCACCTACATTCCGCTGGGCGAAACCCACCGATTGCGCAACCCGGGCAAGGTGCCGCTGGAGATCATTGAAGTGCAGTCGGGCAGCTACCTGGGTGAAGACGATATCGTTCGCTTCGAAGACACCTACGGCAGAACCTGAGCCCCGCGCTGACGCCGCCGGCTTCACCCAGCCGTGACGCGCCCAGCACAGCCACTTCCAGCAACAGAACATCATGACCATACTCGTCACCGGCGGCGCAGGCTTCATTGGCAGCAATTTCATCCTGGACTGGCTGAGGCAGTCTTCCGAGCCCATCGTCAACCTGGATGCGCTGACCTACGCCGGCAACCTGCAGAACCTGGCCTCCATCGAGGGCGACGCCAGGCATGTCTTCGTCAAAGGCGACATCGCCGACCGGTCGCTGGTCGAAGCGCTGCTGGCGCAGCACCGACCCCGCGCGGTGCTGCACTTCGCGGCCGAGAGCCACGTCGACCGCAGCATCCACGGCCCGGGTGCTTTCATCAAAACCAACGTGGAAGGCACCTTCAACCTGCTGGAGTCGGTGCGCGGCTACTGGTCAGGCCTGAATGACACGGACAAGACGGCATTTCGGTTTCACCACGTCAGCACGGACGAGGTCTACGGCAGCCTGGCCCCCGAGGCGCCCGCCTTCACCGAGACCCACAACTACGAGCCCAACAGCCCGTACTCGGCCAGCAAAGCCGCCAGCGACCACCTGGTGCGCGCCTGGCACCACACCTACGGTCTGCCGGTGCTGACCACCAATTGCAGCAACAACTACGGGCCCTACCACTTCCCCGAAAAACTGATTCCCTTGATGATCGTCAACGCCCTCGCCGGCAAGCCATTGCCGATTTACGGCGATGGGCAACAGGTGCGCGACTGGCTCTATGTGGGCGACCACTGCAGTGCCATTCGGTCTGTTCTGGCGGGCGGTCAGGTGGGCCACACCTACAACATCGGTGGCTGGAACGAAAAGACCAACAAGGAAATCGTGTTGACGGTGTGTGCCCTGCTCGATGAGTTGAGGCCCAGCGCGCAAGGGGCCTACAGCCGCTTGATCACTTACGTGAAAGACCGGCCCGGACACGACCGGCGTTACGCCATCGACGCCCGCAAGGTCGAACGCGAACTGGGCTGGCGCCCGGCCGAGACCTTTGACACCGGCATCCGCAAAACCGTGCAGTGGTACCTGGACCATGGCGATTGGGTGGCCAACGTGCAAAGTGGCGGCTACCGCGACTGGATGTCCACCAACTACACCCAACGATGAAAATCCTGCTGTTGGGCAAGAACGGGCAAGTGGGCTGGGAACTGCAGCGCTCACTGTCTGTGCTGGGCGACGTGGTGGCCTGCGATTTCGACTCGCCCGCGCCCTACCGCGCGGACTTCTCGGATCCGCAGTCACTGGTGGCACTGGTTCAACGTGAACGGCCCCGCGTGATCGTGAATTCTGCGGCGCACACCGCGGTGGACAAGGCAGAGTCCGAACCCGAACTGGCGCGCGCCATCAACGCCACGGCCCCGGGTGTCATTGCGCGGGAAGCGGCGGCCCTGGGCGCCTGCATGGTCCACTACAGCACCGACTACGTGTTTGACGGCAGCGGCAGCCATGCGCGCCAGGAAGCAGACCCCACCGCTCCGCTCAGCGTCTATGGCCGAACCAAGCTGGAAGGTGAAGAACTGGTGCGCGCCAGCGGCTGCCAGCACCTGATTCTTCGCACCAGCTGGGTCTACGCTGCACGCGGGGGCAACTTCGCCCGCACCATGCTGAAGCTGGCAGCAGAACGTGACGAGTTGAAGGTCATCGCCGACCAAGTGGGCTCCCCCACCGGTGCTGACCTGCTGGCCGACGTCACCGCCCTGGGCTTGCGTGGCCTGCTTGCGCAGCCCGCCATTTCCGGCACCTACCACTGCGTGGCCGGCGGGCAGACCAATTGGCATGCCTACGCCCGCTTTGTCATCGAGTGGGCACGCCAGCGAGGCCATGGCATCAAGGTCGAGGCCGACCGCGTGCAAGCCATTCCGACATCGGCCTATCCCACACCGGCCAAGCGGCCCCTGAACTCGCGGCTCGACACCACCAAGCTGCAGCAAACCCTGAACATCCGCTTGCCCGACTGGCAGCACGGCGTTGAACGAATGCTGACCGAAGTGCTGACCTGACCTCCACCAGGAACCCAACATGA
The DNA here is from genome assembly GCA_046154065.1 of Polaromonas sp. Lineage (GTDB taxonomy): Bacteria > Pseudomonadota > Gammaproteobacteria > Burkholderiales > Burkholderiaceae_C > Polaromonas. Next base: position 4,724 of record JBJXEI010000222.1, read on the forward strand.
ACCGCAAAGGCATCATCCTCGCTGGGGGCTCGGGCAGCCGCCTTCACCCTGCCACCCTGGCGATGAGCAAACAGCTGCTCCCGGTCTACGACAAGCCCATGGTGTACTACCCCTTGTCCACCTTGATGCTGGCTGGCATGCGAGACGTGCTGCTGATCAGCACCCCGCAAGACACACCGCGCTTCCAGGCGCTGCTGGGAGACGGCAGCAAATGGGGCATGAACCTGAGCTACTGCGTTCAGCCCAGCCCGGATGGGCTGGCGCAAGCCTTCATCCTGGGCCGCGACTTCGTGGGTGGAAATCCCAGCGCACTGGTCCTGGGTGACAACATCTTCTACGGTGCGCAACTGGTCGATCAGTTGGCCAGGGCTCATGAACGCGTTTCGGGATCCACCGTCTTTGCGTACCACGTCAACGACCCCGAGCGCTACGGGGTGGTCGAGTTCGATGGCCAGCGCAAAGCCGTGAGCATCGAAGAAAAACCAGCAAAACCCAAAAGTCACTACGCCGTGACCGGTTTGTACTTTTATGACGAACAGGTTTGCGAGATTGCCGGCG
>JBJXEI010000223.1:0-5744 GCA_046154065.1 Polaromonas sp.
TGCGCGATGGCTTGCCGCCGTGGCAGCGTCAACAGGTCCAGCAGGCCAAACGACAGCAAACGGCCGATTTCCAGCTCGTCACCCTGTCGCATCCGCTCAAACGTGAACACCGGGTTGGCGATGCGCCCCATCTGGTTGGCCTGCGCCATGTCGGCCCAGCTTTGGGCTAGCAGGGCTTGCACGGCGGGGCTGTTGCTCAGGGCGAGTTGAACGGCGTTGTCCATGCCCAGGGGCTGGGCGAGCAGCTCGGCGCTGAGTTGGGCTCTGGCTTTCTGCTGCGCTGCGGTGCGGCTCAGCGCCAGCTTGCCCTGGGTGAAGCCTGTCGTTTGCGCGTTGGTTTCTTGCAGGGTCCGGTCGATGTTGACCGAGGCGCAACCGGCAAGGATCAGCGTCGCGCCTGCCAATGCGGTCAGGCGGGTCATGGTGCGGGCCCTCATGGCTTGGCCCGGCCAGAAGGTGGCGGGGTGGCGGGCGTGGGGGCCACGGCGGGGGCGGCCGCTTCCTTGGCGTAAGCGCGCCAGCCGCCGATGCGGGCGGTGGTGTCGTTGGCGGCTTTCCAGTCGGCGGGTTTGTCGTCGGTGTGAGGCTGGTAGCCCTCGAACGCGGACTGGAAGACGGGCAACTTTGGTGCGGGCTGGGCGTGGGCGGGCAGGCTGACCAGCGTGGCCAAGCCCCAGACGGCCATGAAAAAACGGGTGTTCACAAGGATTCTCCTGACGGATGCAAGGCGGGCGAATCGCCCGGACGGCAAAGTACAGGCCCAGTTAGGGCCTGAGTGTCAGGAAATCGGTGGTTTTTGAGTGGCGGCCGCGTCGGCGCTGAAAAACGCGTCGGCAGGCCAAACCAGGGGGGTGGACCCATGCACCGCAGCGGCCCACACCGGGGCGGGGCTGCTCATGGAGGCCGAGTGGCAGGCCCCGCAGGCTGAGCAGGGGGTGCAGTGGTCGGCGTTGTCCGTGTTTGTCTGGGCTGCTGCGGTGTGCCCAACGCAGTCTGACATGGCTGAAACAGCATGGTTGGAGGTGTTTTTTGAATCAAAACCCACGCTAGCCATGGTTTTGCTTGCCTGGTCTGCTATTGAATGTATAGCGTTTTTGGCGCTGGCTGCAGCCTGCAGCTCAGCCACTGCCATGCTGGTGGCCATCGCGTCGCCCATCCAGCCGCGCAGGGGCAGCAGGGTGAGCATCAGGATGAACAGCAGAACACGCATGAAGCCATGATACGGGGCCAGGCTTGATAGTTCCCGGCGCGGCCCGCGCTCAGTCGTGCAGGGACGACAAAAACTGTTTCAGCTCCGGCGTTTGCGGGTTGCCAAAAATCTCCAGCGGGGGCCCCATCTCATGCACGCGGCCTTGGTGCATGAAGATCACGCGGTCGGCGACCTTGCGGGCAAAACTCATCTCGTGGGTGACCATCAGCAGCGTCATGCCTTCCACGGCCAGGCTTTCCACCACACGCAGCACCTCGCCGACCAGTTCCGGGTCCAGTGCGGACGTGATCTCGTCGCACAGCAGCACGGCGGGCTCCATGGCCAGCGCCCGTGCAATGGCCACGCGCTGCTGCTGCCCGCCCGATAGCTGGTCGGGCATGGCATCAAATTTTTCAGCCAAGCCAACACGGGTCAACAGCTGGCGGGCTTGCTCGGCCGCCGCAGCGCTGCCCTTCTTTTTGACCAGCGACGGGGCCAGCATGATGTTTTTTCCCACCGTCAGGTGCGGGAACAGGTTGAAGCTCTGGAAGATCATGCCGACGCGCTGGCGCAGCTCACGCATAGCCATGGCGCTGTCGTGCAGCAGCGGTTTGCCGTCCACCGTCAGGGCGCCTTCCTGAAAGACTTCCAGCCCGTTGATGCAGCGCAGCAGCGTGCTTTTGCCCGAGCCGCTTTTGCCGATGATGGCAATCACCTCGCCGCGCGCCACTTTCAGGTCAATGCCCTTGAGGACTTCGTTGGTGCCGTAGGACTTGCGCAGTGCGGTGATCTGAACGATGGCGCGCTCACCGGCCGGGATGTCTGGGGGCACAGCGGTTTCAACGGGGTTAGCGGCGGCTTGCATTGATCTTCCTCTCAAGGGTTTTGGCGTACAGGCTGATCGGGAAACACAGCGCGAAATACATCAGGGCGACGCAGCTGTACACCACAAAAGGTTTGAAGGTGGCGTTGGTGATCATGGTGCCGGCCTTGGTCAACTCGATGAAGCCAATCACCGACGCCAGCGCCGTGCCCTTGACCACCTGGACCAGAAAGCCCACGGTCGGCGGAATGGCAATCGTCAGCGCCTGCGGCAGCACCACATGCCGCAGCTGCTCGACAAAATTCATCGCCAGGCTTTGCCCGGCCTCCCATTGGCCCTTGGGGATGGACGCCACGCAGCCGCGCCAGATCTCCGTCAGGTAGGCGCTGGTGTAGAGCGTCAGCGCCACTGCGGCGGCCGTCCAGGCCGATGTTTTGACACCAAACAGCGCAATGCCGAAGTAGGCCAAAAACAGCTGCATCAGCAGCGGTGTGCCCTGAAACAGCTGCACATAGCCGCTGACCAGCACGCCCGTGCCGCGCGCCTTGGACAGCCTTGCCACCAACAGCAGCATGGCGACCAGGCCCCCGCCAATGAACGCGATCAACGACAGCCCCACCGTCCAGCGGGCGGCCAGCAGCAGGTTGCGAAAAATATCCCAGAGGGTGAAGTCAACCATGGCGAGTCCTAGCGCCGGGCCGCCCCAAGCAAGACTCAGCCCCCTTGGGGGGCAACGAATTGCACGCAGTGAATGAGTGTGGGGGCATGTTTACCTTCCGAAGAGAAATTTTGGGCCTAGCCAATTGAGCAACTGCCGCACGCTGATGGCCAGCGTCAGGTAAATCAGCGTAGCGATGATGTAGGCCTCAAAGGCGCGGAAGTTGCGGCTCTGGATCAGGTTGGCGGCGTAGCTCAGTTCCTCGGTTGAAATCTGCCCACACACGGCCGAGCCGAGCATCACGATGATGATCTGGCTGACCAGCGACGGCCAGACCTTGCGCAGCGCGGGCGGCAGCACCACCCGCACAAAGGTCTGCATGCGCCCCAGGGCCAGGCTCATGGCCGCTTCAATTTGCCCCTTGGGCGTGGCGTCAATACCGGCGCGGATGATTTCGGTGGCGTACGCGCTCAGGTTGATGACCATCGCGATGATGGACGCCACCTCGGGTGAGAGCTTGACGCCCGCCGCGGGCAGCCCGAAAAACACAAAAAACAGCTGCACGATGAAGGGCGTGTTGCGGATCAGCTCCACGTAGGTGCCCACCACCCACTTCAGCCACGGTGCGCCGTGGGAGCGCACCCAGGCGAAGACCACACCGACCGTCACGCCGATGAGGGCAGCGACGACCGTCAGGCCGACGGTCCAGGCCACGCCTTTCAGCAGCAGCGGCCACTGCGCCAGCACGGCCAGAAAATCAAACTCGATGCGCATGGTGTTGCCTTGCGGGATGGGTGAGGGGTTTGGTTACAGCGGCAGCGTGCCGGCCGGGCGGCCCAGCCATTTTTTGGACAGGGCGTCGATCGTGCCGTCCTTGGTGGCCGCGGCGATGATTTCATTGACCTTGAGCTTCAGCGCGTCTTCACCCTTGGCGATGCCCATGAAACACGGGCTGTCTTTGAGCAGCAGCTTGTACTCGGCGCCCAATTGCGGGTTTTTCATCATCATGTTGCCGGCGGCGCTGGCGCTGGTGGCAATCACCTGTGTTTGTCCGGCCACATAGGCGGACAGCGTGGCGTTGTTGTCTTCAAACCGTTTGTATTCCAGGCTGGCCGGTGCCACCTTGGCCAGTTCCTGGTCCTCCATGGCCCCACGGGTGACGGCCACCGTCTTGCCCGCCAGGTCGGCAAAGGTTTTGATGTTCAGGCTTTTGGCGGCGTACACCGCCTGGAAAAACGGCGCGTACGCGGACGAAAAGTCGATGACTTTTTCACGTTCGGCGTTCTTGCCCAGCGTGGAGATCACCAGGTCGGCTTTTTTGGTTTGCAGGTAAGGAATGCGGTTGGCGCTGGTCACCGACAGCAGCTCGACCTTCACCCCCAACTTGGCGGCAATCAGTTTGGCCATGTCGATGTCCATGCCCTGCGGCACCAGGTCCACCCCGACAAAGCCATATGGCGGGTAGTCCGTCGGAATGGCGATCTTGATTTCCTTGGCTTTCATGATGTCGGCCAGCGCGGTTTGCGCCTGCACACCAGCGGCGGCTGAAAAAGCCAGGACGGCCATGCCGAGAGAAAAAATACGTTTGTTCAGTTTCACAACAGGGCTCCAGTGGGGTGTTAACGGCTGCGGGGTTCAGGCAGGGACATGAAAAAATGGGTACCTGCGTCTCGTCACGGGTTGCAGAGGCCGGTGTGGAGCGAGTCTAGGATTCGCCCCCACCGATCACCATGCGCTTAGCGCATGGCGTGATGTGTGTTTGCACACAGCCTGGCGGAAGCAAGTCCTGTGCCGTTGCCGGGGCCGCTGGCCCTGGCCTTACTCCGGCAGGTTGCCGGCCGGGCGGCCCAGCCACTTGACGGCCATCTTGTCCAGGTCCCCGGCTTTTTTGCCGTTGGCGATGATCTCGTTGACCTTCAGGCGCAGCTTGTCTTCGCCCTTGCCGACGCCGATGAAGTTGGGCGAGTCCTTGAGCAGCAGCTTGTACTCGGTGGCCAGCTGCGGGTTTTTGGCCATCATGTTGCCGGCCACGGACGCGCCGGTGGCAATCGCCTGCACCTGGCCCGCCACAAACGACGACACCGTGGCGTTGTTGTCTTCAAAGCGTTTGACGTCCGCTGTAGCCGGGGCCAGCTTGCTCAGTTCCTGGTCCTCAATGGCACCGCGTGTCACGCCGATGCTTTTGCCCGCCAGGTCGGCAAAACTTTTGATGGCCAGCGACTTGGGGGCAAACACCGCCTGGAAAAATGGCGAGTACGCAGCGGTGAAATCAATCACCTTTTCACGCTCGGCGTTTTTGCCCAGCGTGGAGATCACCAGGTCGGCCTTGCGGGTTTGCAGGTAGGGCACGCGGTTGGCGCTGGTCACCGGGGTCAGCTCGATGTCCACCCCCAGTTTGGCGGCGATGTAGGTGGCCATGTCGATGTCCAGGCCCTGGGGCTTCAGGTCGGTGCCGACAAAACCGTACGGGGGGAAGTCGGTCGGGATGGCGATGGTGATCTTTTTGGCCTTCATCACATCGTCCAGTGCGGACTGCGCCTGCACGCTGGTGGCGGCCAGCAGGGCGGCGGAGGCCACGCCCAGTGCCAGCAGGCGTCGGGTCAGGTTCAAGGAAGTGGGGAGGGCGGTCATAGCAAGGCTCCTAGGTAGGTGGATGAGTCAGGGGGCGGGTTGGTGGTTGTGGGATCGGCGGACGCGGCGGGGCTGGGCAGCCGAACGCGTTTGGTTTTGGATTTGGGCATGGGTTTCGTCGCCATGCTTGTATGCAAGTCGGGGGCTGCCTTGCTGCTGGTGTTTGACATGGGGCTGAGCGCACTGCGCAGTTCGGCCAGCGGGTCGCCGGTGGCCGTTTGCAGCTTCAGCGTGGCCTGCACGCTGCCGATGTGGGCCTGCATGAGCTGCTCGGCCAGCACCAGGTCGCCGTGCTCCAGCGCCTGGACGATGGCCACGTGGTCGCCGCAGGACTGCGCCGCGTCGTGGGACGACTGGTACAGCATGGCAATCAGCGTGGTGCGGGCGGTGAAGTCACGCAGCGTGTCGGCCAGCAGGCTGTTGCCCAGGCATTCGGCCAGGCA
>JBJXEI010000224.1:0-13681 GCA_046154065.1 Polaromonas sp.
GCGCGGACCAGGGCTGAAAAGCCGAAGGGGGATAGCCCGGCGGCCTGGCGCTCCAGCAGTTGCTGGTCGGCAAAGGCGGGGTAGTCGTGGGCCTTGAGGGCCACGAACAGAGGGTGGTCGGGGTGGAAGGTTTGCACCCACATTTCACTGGCGGCGCTGTGGGCCGCGTCGCGCCCGGCCCGGCCTGCGGCTTGCAGCAGCAGGCCAAACAAGCGCTCGGGCGCGCGGAAGTCGCTGGAAAACAGTGCGCCGTCGGGGTTGATGGCGGCGACCAGGGTGATGCGCCTGAAGTCGTGGCCCTTGGCAATCATCTGGGTGCCGACCAGCACATCGACCTCTCCGCTGTGCACGCTGGCCAGCTGGGACTCCAGCGTGCCTTTGAGGCGCGTGGTGTCGGCGTCGATGCGGGCGATGCGCACCGGGCTGCCGTCAGGGCGGGTCACGCCAGCCAGCAGCTCGGCCAGGTGTTCTTCGAGCCGCTCGGTGCCGCGGCCGACCGGGGCGATGTCGATGTTGCCGCAGGCGGGGCAGGCGCGTGGCACGCGTTCAGTAAAGCCGCAGTGGTGGCAGCGCAGGGTGCGGTCGATTTTGTGGAACACGCGGTAGGCGCTGCAGTGCGGGCATTCGCTTTTCCAGCCGCAGTCATGGCACGCCAGCACCGGGGCATAACCGCGGCGGTTCAAAAAGACAAGCGACTGCTCGCCCCGGCCGATGCGCGCCTCGATGGCGGCCAGCAGCGGCGGGGCAATCACGCTGTGTTTGGGCTGATGGTTCATGTCCACGCGGCGGACCAGGGGCAAGGCACCGGCCGGGCCGCCGTCGCTTGACGCGATGCGCAGGTCCATATTCAGCCGCTGGTAACGCCCAGTCAGGGTGCTTTGCCAGCTTTCGAGTGACGGGGTGGCCGAGCCGAGCAGCACGCGGCAGGGCGCGCCCTGTGCCTCGGGGGCCTCGGTTTCCAGCTTGGCGCGCATCACGGCCAGGTCGCGGGCGGAATAACGGGCCCCTTCCTGCTGCTTGTAGCTGGGGTCGTGCTCCTCATCGACCACGATCAGCCGCAGGTGAGGCAGCGACGCCAGCACCGCCATGCGGGTGCCCAGTACCAGCCGGGCCTGGCCGTGGTGCGCGGCCAGCCAGCTTTTCAGGCGCTGGGCGGGCGTCAGCCCGCTGTGCAGGGCCACAACCTGGCCTGAGCCCAAATGGGCAAAACGCGCTTCAAACCGCGACTGCAGCTGCGGCGTGAGGTTGATCTCCGGCACCATCACCAACACTTGGGCTGTGGGGTCGTCGGCCAGCACCTGGGCGGCGGCGCGCAAATACACCTCGGTCTTGCCGCTGCCGGTGGCGCCAAACAGCAGCGCGGGCCGGGTGTCGCCCCCAAACTGGCGCAGGGCCTGGGCTTGCTGCTCACTCAGGGTGGGCAGGTCAGGGTATTGATTTGCTATTGAATCTGTAGCGCTCCCGGCAATCAAAACCTTGGCCGGTGGCTGATTCGGATCTTTTTTGGCAAGTTGGGAGGGGCTGGCGGGCTTTTTGAGCCGCCGTTGCAGCTGTTCGGGCGTGAGGTCGCGCAGCTGCGGTGGCAGCGCGGCCAGCGCCACCTCACCCAGCGAGCGCTGGTAGTACTGGGCGGTGAACGAAATCAGCAGCCGCCAGGTGCGGCCCAGCGGGGCCAGGCCGTCAAGCACGCCCAAAATCGGTCTCAGGGTTTGCCCGGGGGTGGCGGGTTCTGCCACGTCGCCCCACACCACGCCCAACACCTCCCGCTGGCCCAGCGGCACGCGCACCAGGGTGCCCGGTGCAAGTGCCTGCTCACTTAAGTACGTCAGCGGCCCGGCAATGTTGCTGTGGGCCGGGGTGGCGACCACCACCGCCACTGAAATGCTCATGACCGGCTGCCTGAATGTTGCAAAAGGTCAGCGCTACATCCACTGTCGGCGCTAAGTGCTTGATTTTTAGAGGGTTTACAACTATCCCTGTTTTCTGTGGATAACTTTGTTGATAGATTGCCTTGAGCCGCGCCAAAGCCCCGTGAATCAAGGCTTTTCCTAGAATGCCCGGAAAAAAAGCATTTCAAAGTTTCTATATAAATCAAGGACTTACGCGTGCTACTGCATTGATAGCGAAGGTCTGCAACGGGGCCGCTCCTTGCGGCACCGCAGCACGGATTTTGTGCATAAGTCAGAACGTGACCGTTGGGTTTTGTGCTAGCAAGGTGCTTGCACGGGCGGCACTGAGCCAAAACGGACCGCCCAGCACTCAGGCCGCTGCGCTGCGCTGGCGGCGTGAATGGCTGTGCACCGCCTGCACCAGCGCGGCCACACTTTCAGGCGGCGTGAACTGGCTGATGCCGTGGCCGAGGTTGAAGATGTGCGTTGGCCCGGTGGTGGTGGGGTCCGTGTGCGGGGTGCCAAAGCTGTCCAGCACACGGATGGCTTCGGCCTCGATCTGCGCCGCGTTGGCAAACAGCACGTTCGGGTCCAGGTTGCCCTGCAACGCCATCTTGTGGCCCACCTGTGCCCTGGCCTTGCCCAGGTTCACGGTCCAGTCCAGGCCCAGCACCTCGCAGTCGAGCTGGCCCATGGCTTCCAGCCACAGCCCGCCGCCTTTGGTGAAAACCAGGCGCGGGATGATGACCCCGTCGTGGCTGCGTTTGAGCTGGCTCAGCACCCGGGCCGTGTAGGCCAGGCTGAACTCATGAAAGGCCGCGTCGGCCAGTACACCGCCCCAGCTGTCAAAAATCATCACCGCCTGCGCGCCCGCTTCGATTTGCGCATTCAGGTAGGCGGCGACCGAGTCGGCGTTGATGGCCAGCATGCGGTGCATCAGGTCGGGGCGCTGGTACAGCATGGTTTTGACCAGCCGGTAGTCGTCCGAGCCCGCGCCTTCGACCATGTAACAAGCCAGCGTCCAGGGGCTGCCCGAAAAGCCGATCAACGGCACCCGGCCATTGAGCGCCTTGCGGATGGAGGTGACCGCGTCAAACACGTAGCGCAGCTTGTTCATGTCTGGCACTTCGAGCTTGGCTACAGCCGCTTCGTCGCGCACCACATGGGCAAATTTGGGGCCTTCACCCAGCGCAAACGACAGGCCCAGGCCCATCGCGTCGGGGATGGTCAGGATGTCGCTGAACAAGATCGCCGCGTCCAGCGGAAAACGCTCCAGCGGCTGCAGCGTGACTTCGGTGGCGTAGTCGGTGTTGGTGGCAAGGCCCATGAAGCTGCCGGCCTGGGCGCGGGTGGCTTTGTACTCGGGCAGGTAGCGGCCAGCCTGGCGCATCAGCCAAACAGGGGTGTGGGGCGTGGCCTGGCGCAGGCAAGCGCGTAGAAAGGTGTCGTTTTGGAGGGGTGCAAACATGGGGGGATTGTCTCAGGTGTGGTGCGTAGCGCGGCACGGGAGGCGGTGAAAAGCCCTGAGACCACCCGACCCAAGCCCCTGTTTCCTAGGGAAAACACGGAGCATTTTGCCTCGCCGGGGGCTTGTGACGATCAGTATGCCAATCGACAATCAGCATGCGTATCGTGACATCCGTTCACGTCACCCCACCCCCGGAGACCCCATGAAAAACGACATTCGACAAGCGATGGACGAAGAAACAATGAGCCGCTTCCAGTGGCTGGCGGTCAGCATCTGCGTGATGTTGGTCATGCTGGACGGTTTTGATGTGCTGGTCATGGCCTTCACGGCGGCCAGCATCTCGGCTGAATGGCAGCTGACGGGCGCGCAGCTGGGGGTGCTGTTCAGCGCCGGGCTGTTTGGCATGGGCGCGGGCTCGCTGTTTTTGGCCCCGTTGGCGGACCGCTGGGGCCGCCAGCCCATCATCATTTTTTGTTTGGCGCTGATCTCGGTGGGCATGTTGCTGTCGGCCCTGGCGCAAAGCAGCTTGCAGCTGGGCCTGCTGCGCGCCATCACGGGCGTGGGCATTGGCGGCATGCTGGCCAGCGTGAGTGTGATCACGTCGGAGTATTCGTCCAACCGATGGCGCAGCACCTGTGTGGCGTTTCAGGCCACCGGCTACCCGATCGGCGCGACGATTGGCGGCACGATTGCGGCGGTGTTGCTGGCCACGCATGGCTGGCGCTCGGTGTTTGTGTTTGGCGGGCTGACCACGGCGGTGATGATCCCGGTGGTGCTGTGGCGCTTGCCCGAGTCGGTGGACTTTTTGATCGCCAAGCGGCCTGCGGGCGCACTGAACAAACTCAATGCCTTGCTGCGCCAGATGCGCCGCCCGGTGCTGGCACAGCTGCCCGCGCAAGCCACCGGACCAGCAGCCGCCAGCGCTGGGTTCAAGTCTTTGTTTTCCCCTGCCTTGCTGCGGCCCACGCTGCTGCTGTGGGGCGCGTTTTTCCTGCTGATGTTCAGCTTTTACTTTGCCCTGAGCTGGACGCCCAAGCTGTTGGTAGCTGCGGGTTTGTCGGCGCAGCAAGGCATCACTGGCGGCGTGGTGCTGAATGTGGGCGGCATCGTTGGTGGCAGTGTGTTTGGCCTGCTGTCGTCGCGGTTTGACCTGGGCCGCCTGACGGCGTTGAGCCTGTGTGTGGCGGCTGCGGCCGTGGCGCTGTTCGGGGCTGTGACGGGCTCGCTCAACCTGGCGTTTTTAGCGGCGTTCGGCATTGGCGTGTTCATCTTCGCGTCCATGGCGGGGCTGTACGCGTTTGCCCCGGTCATCTACCCGGCGGCGGTGCGCACCACGGGCATGGGCTGGTCGATTGGCATGGGGCGCATCGGCGCCGTGCTGGCCCCGCTGACGGCAGGCTTGCTGCTGGACCGTGGCTTGCTGCCGCCCCAGCTGTACTACCTGTTTGCTGTGCCGCTGGCGGTGGCGATGGGGGTGGTGCTGGCCATCCGCAGCCGCACAGCCAGCCGGGTGACGGGCGCAGCCGCTGTGGCGCGCGCGCACTGAGCCCCTTTTTTCACCCCTTACTTTTCAGGAGTTCCCCATGTTCCCTAAAAACGCTTGGTACGTTGCCTGCACGCCGGACGAGATCGCTGGCAAACCTCTGGGCCGCAAAATTTGCGGCGAATCCCTGGTGTTCTACCGTGGCCTGGAGGGCAAGGCCTTCGCGCTGGAAGACTTTTGCCCGCACCGGGGTGCGCCCTTGTCGCTGGGGAGCGTGGATGAAAACGGGGTGCTGGTCTGCGGCTACCACGGGCTGGCGATGGGGTGCAACGGCAAAACCGTGTCCATGCCCGGCCAGCGGGTGCGCGGCTTTCCGGCCATCCGTGCGTTTGCGGTGATCGAGCGGTACGGCTTTATTTGGGTTTGGCCGGGGGATCAGGCGCTGGCCGATGAGGCCAAGCTGCACCACCTGGCCTGGGCCGACAACCCCGCGTGGGCTTACGGCGGCGGGCTGTTTCACATTGACTGCGACTACCGCCTGATGGTGGACAACCTGATGGACCTGACGCATGAAACCTATGTTCACGCCAGCAGCATCGGCCAAAAAGAAATTGACGAAACGCCGACCAAAACCGAGGTGCTGGGCGACGAGGTGGTGACCAGCCGCTTCATGGAGGGCATCTCGGCCCCGCCGTTCTGGCGCATGGCACTGCGCGGCAACGGCCTGGCCGACGACGTGCCGGTGGACCGCTGGCAGATCTGCCGCTTCACCCCGCCCAGCCACGTGATGATTGAAGTGGGCGTGGCCCATGCGGGCAAGGGCGGCTATGACGCGCCGCTGGAGCACAAGGCTGCCTCCATCGTGGTGGACTTCATCACGCCAGAGACAGAGACCTCGATCTGGTACTTCTGGGGCATGGCGCGCAGCTTCAAACCGCAGGACGACGCGCTGACCGCCAGCATCCGGGAAGGCCAGGGCAAAATTTTCAGCGAAGACCTGGCCATGCTGGAGCAGCAGCAGCGCAACCTGCTGGCCCACCCCGAGCGCAAGCTGTTGATGCTCAACATCGACTCTGGTGGCGTGCAGTCACGCAAGGTGATCGACCGCTGGCTGACCGCTGAAGCAGGCCCTGCGGCTGACGAGGTGACCGCATGAGCACCCTGCGTGTTCGGGTGGCCCGCAAGGCGGTTCAAGCGCAGGGCATCTGCAGCTATGAACTGGTGGCGCTGGACGGGGCTGCGCTGCCCGCATTCACCGCAGGCGCGCACATCCAGGTGACGGTGCCCGGCGGGCTGACGCGCGCTTATTCGCTGTGCAACGACTCGTGCGAGACGCACCGCTACCGCATCGGCGTGCTGCACGACCCCGCCTCACGCGGGGGCTCGCGCGCCATGCACGAGGCCGTTCATGAAGGCGATGTGCTGGAGATCAGCACCCCCCACAACCACTTTGAACTGGCCCCCGCCGCCCGCCGCAGCCTGCTGCTGGCCGGTGGTATCGGCATCACACCGCTGCTGGCCATGGCACAAACGCTGTCAGCCCAGGGCGCGGCATTCGCGCTGCATTACTGCACCCGGGCGGCCGAGCGCACCGCGTTCCGGCAGGAGATCGCCCAGTCCGCCTTCGCCCATGACGTGCATTACCACCATGACGACGGCGCCAGCACGCAAAAGTTGTCGCTGCCTGAGCTGTTGGCTTCCCCGCAGCCGGGCGTGCACCTGTATGTGTGTGGCCCCGGCGGCTTCATGGACGCCGTGCTGCGGACCGCGCGCGCCAGCGGCTGGCCCGAGGCGCAGCTGCATTACGAATTCTTCTCGGCCACGGTGGCCCCCGTGGCGGGCGACGCCAGCTTTGAGGTTCAACTCGCCCGCTCCGGCCGGGTGGTGCACATTGCCGCCGACCAAACCGTGGCTAAGGCGCTGGCCCTGGCGGGGGTGGACATTGCGCTGTCGTGTGAGCAGGGGGTGTGCGGCACTTGCCTGACCAAGGTGCTGCAGGGCGAGCCGGACCACCGCGATCTGTACCTGACGCCCGAGGAGCAGGCGGCCAACGACCAGTTCACGCCCTGCTGCTCTCGGTCAAAATCAGCGCTTTTAGTGCTTGATTTGTGACCCATGCCCCCTTTGAAACCGCCCACGCCCAGCCCTGAGCCCGCACCGATCCAGCTGCACGACCAGCCCGGCCACCTGATCCGCCGTGCCCACCAGATGGCGGTGGCCAGCTTTCACGACCACCTGGGCCGCGAGGTCACGCCCGTTCAGTACGCGCTGATGCGGGTGCTGCAGGACCAAAGCGGCATTGACCAGGCCACGCTGGCGCAAGCGGTGGCGCTGGACACCTCGACCACCGCCGACATTGCCGCGCGGCTGGAGGCCAAAGGCTGGATTTCACGCGCGGTGCTGGCGCGCGGCCAGCGCAGCCTGGCGCTGACGGACCAGGGGCTGGCGTTGCTCCACGCGCTGGTGCCGGGCATGGCGCAAATGCATGCCGCACTGCTGGCCCCGCTGGACGGTGGTGAGCAGGCCGAGCTGATGCGCCTGCTGCGCAAGCTGCTGCCGCCCAGCGGCATCAAGCCCTGACTAAGGGCTGCACCATCCCGCTGGACACCAGCACCCGGTGGTCAATCTTCAGGCAGCGGTCTTGCACGACCAGCAGGCCAGCGGCTTCGGCCTTGGCGGCCGCTTCAAGGTGGGTGATGCCCAGTTGCATCCAGATGGACTGAATGCCGCCGCCCAGGGCAATCGCCTCGTCCACGATGGGCGCAATGTCTTCGCTGTTTCTGAAGCAGTTGACCATCTCGAATGTTTCGTGCGCGGCGGCGTCAGTCAGGCTGGCATAGGCCTTTTCACCCAGCACCTCGACCTCATTCGGGTTGATGGGAATGATGCGGTAGCCCGCTGCCTGCATGTAGCGCGCCACGTCAAAGCTGGCGCGGTGTGGCTTGGGGGACAGGCCCACCACCGCGATGGTGCGGCTATGGTTGAGGATGTGGGGAATGCGGTCTGCGGGGGCGATGGGGGGCTTGGCGGTCATATCAGCTTTCACAGTTTGGCCAGCTCGGCCCGAACGTCGTCCACCGACAATACCTCAGACATCACCACCGGCGCGCGGCCGGGTTGGTAGATCACATACACCGGCACGCCGCTGCGGCCCAGCTGACGCAAGGCGGCGGTCACGGCCGGGTCACGCCGGGTCCAGTCGGCGCGCAGCAGGGCGACTTTTTTCGCGTCGATGTCGGCCAGCACGGCTGCATCGGACAGCGTGGTTTTTTTGTTGTACTGGCAGGTCACGCACCAGGCGGCGGTGAAGTCCACAAACACACTTTGCCCCTGGGCATTGAGCTGGTCCACCCGTCCCGGTTCCCAGGCCTGCCAGCGCTCGCCAGCGGCCACCACCGGCGTTGAATCGATGGTTTTGATGACATTGGGCCCGACGGCCAAGGTGGATATTGCCAGTGCTGCTATGGAAAGCGTAGCAAATACCAGGCGTGTGCGGCCCCGCAGGCCCAGCGCCCACAGCACCAGCGCCAGCAGCACCAACAGGCCCAGCAGCGCGGCCGCGCCGTCCATGCCGCTTTGCTGGCCCAGCACCCACACCAGCCACACCACGGTGGCAAACATGGGGAAAGCCATCAGCTGTTTGAAGGTCACCATCCACGCGCCGGGGCGGGGCAGGGCGCGTGCCACGCCGGGCACCACGCTGGCGGCCAGGTAGGGCAGCGCCATGCCCAGGCCAATCGCGCCAAAAATCGCCAGCGCCTGGGCCGCAGGCAGGCCCACCGCATAACCGAGCGACGCGCCCATGAACGGCGCGGTGCACGGCGAGGCAATGGCCGTGGCCAGCACGCCGGACAAAAACGAGTCCACCGTCGGGTTGTGGGCCTGCAGGCTGGCCACGCGGCTGGGCAGCAGGTTGCCAAACTCAAACAGCCCCGCCAGGTTCAGCCCGATCAGCGTGAACAGCACCGCCAGGGTGGCCACCACGGCCGGGCTTTGCAGCTGAAAACCCCAGCCCAGCGACTCCCCCGCCGCCCGCAGCGCCAGCAGCAGGCCGCCCAGCGCCAGGAAGGACAGCACCACCCCAGCGGTGTAGGCCAGGCCGGTGCGCACCCGCGTGGCTGGGTCGGTGACCTTCACAAAACTCACCACCTTGATGGCCAGCACCGGGAACACGCAGGGCATCAAATTCAAGATCATGCCGCCGATCAGCGCGCCCAGCAGGGCCGCCCAGAAGGTGATCGGCGGGGATGACGACCCCGCCTGCACCGGCGCGGCCCCGGCGGCGGCGTTGGCTTTCAGCGCGGCTTGCAGCGCTGCTGGCACCTGCGCCACGGGCGCGGCGCTGGGCCAGGTGCCGGTCACTGGCGCTTCGATGCGCACGGCGGTGGTGCCTGCGGCCACGACGATCGGCAGCATGGTCGGGCTGTCGGTGCGTTGGGGCGACAGGGGCAGGGATGCCGTCCACACCGCGCCGTTCCACGCCTGGGTCCAGGCGGCAGCGGGTTCGGTGATGGCCCCGGTTTCCGGGTACAGCGCCAGGGTCTGGCCCTGCAGCGCGGCGGGCAGGCCGGTCAGCGATACGTTCAGCGCCTGGCCTTCGACGGTGATCTGGCTGCTGCCTGCGGCCTGCGGCTTGGGCGTGGCGGCAAAGGTGGCCGCAAACGCTGCGCCGCTGCTGGCCGTGGAGCTGCGGGCCGGCAGGCTCAGCGTGAAGGTGCCTTCCTGCGGAATGCATTCCTGGCGGCACACCAGCCAGGCGGCTTTCAGCGTCACGTCAAGCTGGCTGGCGTTGAAGCTGGGGGCTACCGTCAAGGGCACCGGCAGCAGCACTGTGCCTTCATAGCCGTAGTTGGCCAGCGTGCCAATCGGGATTTTTTTCGGTGTGGGCCAGGCAATGCTGCCCGCCGTGATGCCGCCTGGCAGCTGCCAGTCCAGCATCGTCGGCAGGCCCGAATCGCCCGCGTTTTTCCAGTAGGTGTGCCAGTGGGGCTGGTGCGCGATCTGCAGCCCCACCCACACGGGTTTGCCGGCGGTCACCCCATCGGGGGCCCAGGCCAACAGCTCGGCCCGCACCTGGTCGGTGACCACCACCGCGCTGGGCTTGGCCGCCGCTGAGCCGAACGGGTTGGGTGCGTTTTGCGCCATCGCCCAGGGGCTGCCGACAAAGGCCGCAGTGAACAACAGGGCAGAGGCAAGCTGGCGAAGGGGGCGCTGAAGGATCATGGTGCGGGTGTGAGCAGGGCAGTCGGGTTTTGGTTCCGGGCGGCGCCCGTGGGGGTTGGTCGGCTGGGCTCTGGTTTTGTTACAGCGTGCCCGCGTGCCTGGAGGCCGTGGAACAATTCACCAACCTTTTTGCCAAGTTGCTGGCGCGTTCAAGTGCTTGATCCTGCTGGGCTTTTCAGCACCTTGGGCCTGCCGCTTGCCAACCCTGCCGCCTCCTACGACACCGTGGTGCCGCCTTCCACCCCCACCTGCACCACGCCGCCCACCGCGCTGGCCAGCCGGGTCATGGTGTGCAACGACAAGTTGGCGCTGGCCTGATAAAGCCGCGTGATGTAGGCCGGCGTGGTGCCCATGCGGCGGGCCAGCTCGGCGTTGCCCAGGCCTTGCGCCTGCTGGCGGGCGCTGATGGCCAGCAAAAACGTGATGGTCAGCTGCGCGGCGCTGCCTGCCGGGGCGCTGGCCAGGCGGGTTTGAAGACTGTCGAATGTTTTGGTGTTCATGGTGGACGTCAACCTGCTTGTTAAGTTTTAGGCCTGAATATTAACGTGCATGTTAAATTTAAAGCGCCAAGGCGGACAAAATACCCAGAAAATGAATCAAACCGCCCATCGGCCTAGGTATTCATTGCCTGTTACGCTATCAAAATAATAGTGACTTGCCTCCGCACACTTCACACCACGGCGGGCCTGGTTTGATAATTGGCCCATGCATGTCCCTTCCGCTCCGCCCACCGCCAGCCCCGCCATCGTTCTGGCCACCTTGAACGCCAAGTACATTCACGCGTCGCTGGGGCTGCGCTGCCTGCTGGCCAACATGGACCTGCACGGCGGCCCAGGGCTGCGGGCGCAAACCCAGCTGCGGGAGTTTGTGATTGGCCAACGCGCCACACAAATCGTCGAAGACCTGCTGGCCTTGAGTCCGCGTGTCATTGGCCTGGGCATCTACATCTGGAACGTGGTGGAAACCACGCAGGTCGTGCGCCTGCTCAAAACCCTGAGGCCTGACGTCAAGGTGGTGCTGGGCGGGCCGGAAGTGAGTTTTGAGGTCGACAGCCAGGAAATTTGCCGCCTGGCCGACCACGTCATCACCGGCTGGGGCGACGTGACCTTTCCCAAACTCTGCCGCGCTTTGATTGACGGCCCCCAGCCGTTGATGAAGGTCGTGCCCGGTGAACAACCACCCCTGGCGGACCTGGCGCTGCCCTACCACGAGTACACGGACGAGGATTTGACCAAACGCCTGCTGTATGTCGAAGCCTCACGCGGCTGCCCGTTCAAGTGCGAGTTCTGCCTCAGCTCGCTCGACAAAACCGCCTGGGCCTTTGAGCTGGACCGCTTCATGGCCGAGATGGACACGCTCTACCAGCGCGGCGCGCGCAACTTCAAGTTTGTGGACCGCACCTTCAACCTGAAGGTGGATTTTTCGGTGCGGATTCTGCAGTTTTTCCTGGACCGGATGCAGCCCGATTTGTTCGTGCATTTTGAAGTCGTGCCCGACAGCCTGCCCGACAAACTCAAGGCGCTGATCGCCCAGTTCCCGGCCGGCTCGCTGCAGTTTGAAGTCGGCATTCAAAGCTTCAACCCCGAGGTGCAGCAGCGCATTTCCCGCAAACAGGACAACGCCAAAACCGCCGACAACCTGCGCTGGCTGGTCACCCAAAGCCAGGCCCACGTCCACGCCGACCTGATTTTTGGCCTGCCCGGCGAAACACTGGAAAGCTTCGCCGCCGGGTTTGACCGCCTCTATGCCCTGGCCCCGCATGAGATCCAGTTCGGCATCTTGAAGCGCCTGCGCGGCACGCCGATTACCCGCCACACCGAGGGCTTTGCCATGGTTTATGACCCGCAAACGCCCTACACCATCTTGCAAAACTCCACGATCGACTTCAGCACGTTGCAGCGCATCAACCGCTTTGCCCGCTACTGGGACATGGTGGCCAATTCGGGCCGCTTTTCACTGGGCCTGAACCTGCTGCTCGGCGGCGGCTCCGCCTTCAACCACTTCCTGGCTTTCAGCGACTGGCTGTGGCAAACCACGGGCAAAACGCACGAGTTTGCGCTGGAAAAACTGCTGGACTTGCTGCACGACCATTTGGTGAACGTGCGCGGCTTGCCAGGGGATGTGGTGCGCGCCGCGCTGCTGGCTGATTACCGGGCCAGTGGGGCGCGGGGCAAGCCTTTGTGTTTGGTGGGGTTGTTGGCGGTGGAGCGGGTGGGGCCGGATGTGAAGCGGGATTCGCGGCAGGATTCAAGACAAAAGAGGCAGGGGCGGCATGTGGAGCAGGCGGGGCATCAGGGGGAGATTCGGCGGGCGGCTGCTGCGGCTTGAGGGTTCTGGTTTGTTGGTTCTGGTCGCCTTGCGTTGCTGGGATGTCGGGAGTCGCCCGACAGCGAGTAACTTTTCTTTGCTTCGCCAAAGAAAAGTCACCAAAAGAAAGGCGACCCGCAGTCTGGGGCCCTTCGGGCAACCTGTGAATGGTGACAAAAGCGGGGGTCTGCGCAAACTCGCTTCGCTCAGACAGCGCGCAGCCCTGATCCCGCTTTTGCCCCCATTCACAGGCCCAGCCAGGACGGGACTTACGGGGGCGGGAACGGGACCGGGGAAATTCTGAATCCGAACCCGACCCCGACTGCGAAAGTCCC
The DNA here is from genome assembly GCA_046154065.1 of Polaromonas sp. Taxonomy (GTDB): domain Bacteria; phylum Pseudomonadota; class Gammaproteobacteria; order Burkholderiales; family Burkholderiaceae_C; genus Polaromonas. The sequence continues at coordinate 12,706 of JBJXEI010000224.1, forward strand.
TTCTGTATGCGCCGAGGAGCACAGGGCCAGACGGATCAGGGCCCGCGATTGTCTGAGCGAAGCGAGTTCGAGCGGGACCCCGGCTGGACCGAGCACCGCAGGTTGCCCGCAGCGAAGCGAAGGGACGCAGACAGCAGGGTCGCCTTTTCTTTGCTTACTTTCTTTTGGCGAAGCAAAAGAAAGTGAGGCGCTGTCGGGCGCCTCCCGACAATCCCCGCAAGGCGACCAGAACCAACCAAACCATTCCCAGCCAAAATACCCCCATGACCACCCCACCCCGCCACTGGGCCAACCTCAAACACCCCGACTTCCAAGCGCTGGACCTGCCCCGCACCATTGCCGTGTTGCCCGTGGCCGCCATCGAGCAGCACGGCCCGCACTTGCCGCTGAACGTGGACACCACGCTGGTCGAGGGCGTCATTGCTGCCGCGCTGCCGCACATCCCGCCCGCGCAGCCGGTGCTGTTTCTGCCCACCCAGGCGGTGGGCTTCAGCCCGGAGCACACGGCGTTTGCCGGCACGCTGACCTTGAAGGCGGACACCATCATCCGGCTGTGGACAGAGGTGGCGGAGTCGGTGGCGGCCACTGGCGTGAAAAAGCTGGTGCTGCTCAACTCCCATGGCGGGCAGGTCGGCCTGCTGGATGTGGTGGCGCGTGATTTGCGGGCGCGCTTGGGCATGCTGGTGTACAGCGTGAACTGGTTCAATTTGCCGCTGCTGGACGCGGCGGGTGCCTCGGTCGCTGGCCAGTTCAGCGCGCATGAACACCGCTTTGGCATCCACGCGGGCGACATGGAAACGTCGATGATGCTGGCGCTCAAGCCGGAGCAAGTGGACATGGCGAAGGCGCAGAACTTTGCGTCCACGTCCGAGGGCCGGGCCCAATTGTTCAGCCTGCTGGGCGACGGCAAAAGCGCCAAGCTGGCCTGGCAGATGCAGGACTACAACCCCTGCGGCGCGGTGGGCAACGCGGCCGC
>JBJXEI010000225.1:0-6922 GCA_046154065.1 Polaromonas sp.
GCAGCATTACGGCCGTCCGATGGACATCGAATGGGGCAAGGACGGTGTGGACGGCAAGCTCTACATCTTGCAGGCCCGGCCCGAGACGGTGAAGAGCCAGTCTGCTGGCCAAGTGGAGCACAAATACAAGCTCAAGGGCTCAAGCGCCGTGCTGGCCGAAGGCCGCGCCATTGGCCAAAAGATCGGCACGGGGCCGGTGCGCATCGTGCGTTCGGTGGCAGAGATGGACCAGGTGCAACCGGGCGATGTGCTGGTGGCCGACATGACCGACCCGAACTGGGAACCGGTGATGAAGCGCGCCAGCGCCATCGTCACCAACCGCGGTGGCCGCACCTGCCACGCCGCCATCATTGCGCGTGAGCTGGGCATTCCGGCCGTGGTGGGCTGCGGCGACGCAACCAGCACCCTGAAAGACGGCATGCTGGTCACCGTGAGCTGCGCCGAGGGCGACACCGGCAACATCTACGACGGCCTGCTGGAAACCGAAGTCACCGAAGTGCAGCGCGGCGACATGCCGCCGATCGACATCAAAATCATGATGAACGTCGGCAACCCGCAGCTGGCCTTTGACTTCTGCCAGATCCCCAACCAGGGCGTGGGCCTGGCGCGCCTGGAATTCATCATCAACAACAACATCGGTGTGCACCCGAAGGCGATTCTGGACTACCCGAACGTCGCGGCCGACCTGAAAAAAGCCGTGGAAAGTGTGGCCCGTGGTCACGCCTCACCGCGCGCTTTCTACGTCGACAAGGTGGCCGAAGGCATCGCCACCATCGGTGCGGCCTTCTGGCCCAAGTCGGTGATTGTTCGCCTGTCGGACTTCAAGTCCAACGAGTACCGCAAACTGATCGGCGGCTCGCGCTACGAGCCGGAAGAAGAAAACCCAATGCTGGGTTTCCGGGGTGCCGCCCGCTACATCAGCGAGACCTTCCGCGAAGCCTTTGCCATGGAGTGCGAGGCCGTCAAACGCGTGCGCAACGACATGGGCCTGACCAACGTCGAGGTGATGGTGCCGTTTGTCCGCACGCTGGGCCAGGCCGCCGCCGTGACCGAACTGCTGGCCGAGCACGGCCTGAAGCGCGGCCAGGACGGCCTGCGCCTCATCATGATGTGTGAAGTGCCGAGCAACGCTGTGCTGGCCGACCAGTTCCTGGAGTACTTCGACGGCTTTTCCATCGGCTCCAACGACCTGACCCAGCTCACCCTGGGCCTGGACCGCGACTCCGGCCTGGAAATCCTGGCCAAAGATTTCGACGAACGCGACCCAGCCGTCAAAGCCCTGCTCAGCCTCGCCATCAACGCCTGCAAACGCGCCAACAAATACGTCGGCATCTGCGGCCAAGGCCCCAGCGACCACCCCGACTTCGCCCAATGGCTGAAAGAGCAAGGCATCGGCTCCATCTCGCTGAACCCCGACACCGTGATTGACACGTGGAAACAGCTGGCGAACTAACCCGTCGCCATCCCCAAAAAGCCCCGCAACCGCGGGGCTTTTTTACGTCCACAACCCCCAAAAGTAAAGGCGATGCGAAGCAAGCCGTAAAAAGCCAGCAGAGCCGTGGAACTGGCTTCGCCAGGCCACAGGCGGACGGCCCCTTGAGGGGGCAGCGTCCACACGCAGTGGGAAAGCGTGGGGGCATGGTATATTCATGGGCTTCGCCTTGCCGCACCCTTCACGACGCTGGGGCGGCTTTTATCAACCCAAAAGGAAAACATATGCGTCATTACGAGATCGTCTTGATGATCCATCCGGATCAAAGCGAACAAGTCCCAGCCATGCTGGAGCGTTACAAGGGCATGATCACCGCTGGTGGTGGTGTCATTCACCGCGTGGAAGATTGGGGTCGCCGCCAGTTGGTGTACCTGATCCAGAAGTTGGCCAAGGCCCACTACATCTGCGTGAACATCGAAGCCAGCCAGGCCGTGATGGAAGAAATTGAACACGCGTTCAAGTTCAACGACGCCGTGCTGCGCCACCTGACCGTGGTTAAGAAGAAAGCCGAAACCGGCCCATCCTTGATGATGCGCAACGTGGAACGCGAAGAAGCCCGCAAGACGCAACAGGCCGAATACGCCGCTTCTTGATGCCGCGCTGATTCGCTGCCTTGTTTTAAAGAATCAGTGAACCGCGTTGACCTGACAGCGTGCATTGCCGAGGCCAGTCCTCTTCGCTACACGCCAGCCGGCATCCCCGCTGCCAATTTTGTTCTCGAGCACGAGTCCGAAATTGTCGAAGCAGGGGTCACCCGGCAAGTCAAGTTGACCATCAGAGCAGTCGCTTTTGGCGCGCTGGCCGAACAAACCGGTCGGCTCACGCTGGGCACTGTTTTCAGGTTCACAGGTTTTTTGATCAATGCGCGCACCAGCAAAAGCCTTGTTCTGCACCTTCATTCCATCGATGCCATTGCTCAATAGTTACTCATTAATTGTTGAGCACTTGCCGATCAGCCCTTTAATCCTTTTTTCTGGAGTCCATCATGGCCGGACCAAAACGTTTTAACAAAGACAAGCGCCCCAAGCGCAACACCCAATCCCTGCTGTTCAAGCGCAAGCGCTTTTGCCGCTTCACCGCTGCTGGCGTCGAAGAAATCGACTACAAAGACATCGACACCCTGCGTGACTTCGTGAGCGAGAACGGCAAGATCATTCCTGCCCGCCTGACCGGCACCCGCGCAATTTTCCAGCGCCAGATCAACACCGCCGTCAAGCGCGCTCGCTTCCTCGCGATGCTGCCGTACAGCGATCAGCACCGCACCCTGTAAGGAGCCCATTCATGCAAATCATTCTGCTCGACAAAGTCGTCAACCTGGGCACCCTGGGTGACATCGTCAAAGTCAAAGACGGCTACGCCCGCAACTTCCTGATTCCATCAGGCCGTGCCCGCCGCGCGACCGCCAACAACAAGGCCGAGTTCGAAGCCAAGCGCGTCGAACTGGAAAAAGCCGCTGCTGCCAAGCTGGCCGAGTCACAAGCCCAAGGCGAAAAGCTGGCCGGCACGACCGCCAAGCTGACGCAAAAAGCGGGTGTGGACGGTCGCCTGTTTGGCTCCGTGACCAACGCCGACATCGCCACCGAGCTGACCAAGCAGGGCTTCCCTGTGTCGAAAGCGCAAGTGCGTTTGCCTAACGGCCCGCTGAAAACCGTGGGCGACCACCCTGTCAGCGTTGCACTGCACACCGACGTCACCGTGGAAATCACCGTAGCTGTGTACGGCGAAACCGCTTAATCGCTGTTTCCGTCCTTCAAAAAGCCGCTCTTCGGAGCGGCTTTTTTCATGGTGCATCGCCTTGTGCGCCCAGGCCCCCACTGTCCACAAGCAACAGTGCGCTTTCAACCGGATTTCCACCGCATCCCCACAACGTTATCCACAGGCTGGCCCTGCGGTCGGCGTAGGATGGTCGATTCGCTCCGATTCAAGATTCCCCACCCATGTCTGCACTCCCTACCCACTACGACGATGCCGGTTTCAGCGGCGACCGGCAAATTGCCCAGCTGCGCATTCCCCCCCACTCGATTGAGGGTGAGTCCAGCGTGCTGGGCGGTCTGCTGCTCGACAACGGCGCTTGGGACCGCGTGGGGGATTTGCTCAGCCACGAAGACTTCTACCGCCACGAGCACCAGCTGATTTACGCGGCCATTGGCGTGCTGATCAACGCCAGCAAACCGGCCGACATCATCACCGTGTTCGAGCGCCTTCAAAGCCTGGGCCATGCCGAAGAAATGGGCGGCCTGAGCTACCTCAACGCCCTGGCGCAGTACGTGCCCAGCGCCGCCAACGTGCGCCGCTACGCCGAAATCGTGCGGGAGCGCTCCATCCTGCGCAAACTGGTCACCGCCAGCGACGAAATTGCCACCGCAGCCTTCACCACGGGAGGCAAGCCGGTGTCCACCATCCTGGACGAAGCCGAGCAAAAAATCTTCAAGATTGGTGAGCAGGGCACCCGTTCCCAGCAGCAGTTCCAGAGCATGGACACCCTCGTGGTTGACCTGCTGGACCGCGTCACCGAGATGGCAGAAAACCCGAACGACGTGACCGGCGTGCCCACTGGCTTCATCGACTTGGACCGCATGACCTCTGGCTTGCAGGCCGGTGATCTGATCATTCTGGCGGCGCGGCCGTCCATGGGGAAGACCGCGTTGGCCATCAACATCGCCGAACACGTGGCGCTGCACGAAGGCCTGCCGGTGGCGGTGTTTTCGATGGAGATGGGCGCGTCACAGCTGGCGGTGCGCATCGTGGGCTCGATTGGGCGGATTGACCAAAGCCACCTGCGCACCGGCGCGTTGACCGACGAGGAGTGGCCGCGCTTGACCGAGGCGATTGAAAAGCTGCGCAATATTTCCCTGCACATTGACGAAACTGCCGGCCTGACGGTCAGCGAGTTGCGGGCCAACGCCCGCCGCTTGGCGCGGCAGTGCGGCAAGCTGGGCCTGATCGTGGTGGACTATTTGCAGCTGATGAGTGTGTCCACCAGCATGAACGACGAGAACCGCGCCACCGCCGTGGGTGAGATTTCGCGCGGCTTGAAAATGCTCGCCAAAGAGCTGCAATGCCCGGTGATTGCGCTGTCGCAGCTCAGCCGGGGGGTAGAGGCCCGCACCGACAAGCGCCCCATGATGAGCGACTTGCGCGAGTCCGGCGCGATTGAGCAGGACGCGGACATCATCATGTTCATCTACCGCGACGAGTACTACACCAAAGACGCCTGCAAGGAGCCGGGCGTGGCCGAGGTCATCATCAGCAAGCAGCGAAACGGCCCGACGGGCACGGTCAAGCTGGCCTTCATGAACCGCATCACCAAGTTTGAAAGCCTGGCCAGCGGCTCCCATGGCGACTACTGATTTGAATGAAGTTCCGGTGAGCCCGCAGGAAGTCATCGGCCAAAGCCTGACGCACGAGCAACTCGTGGCGCTGATCGCGGCCAGCGCCCAGCCGCTGGTGCTCCGCCAGTGCGATCTGGCGGCGGCCGACTTGTCCCGGCTGGACCTGCGCGGGGTGCAGTTCAACGCCTGTAATGTGGCTGAAACCTCGTTTTTCTCCGCCAACCTGGCGCATACCCGCTGGGACGGCTGCCGCGCCGGGCTGGCCGAGTTTGAAAGTGCCGACCTGACGGACGCGCAGTTCAGCCACAGCGACCTGAACAACAGCCATTGGCGGCGCGCCCGCTTGTCGTCGGCCGCGTTCAAGGGCTGCAAGCTGACCGGTGCGAGTTTTGAAGAAGTGACCAGCCTGGGCCTGGCGTTTGAAGACTGCCTGCTGGTGGGGGCGGACCTGCGCCGCCTGTCGTTTCGCAAGATGCGGCTGCTGCAGCTGGATTTGTCCGAAGCCGACATTGCGGGCTGTGATTTTCGGGACGCGGTGTTTGAAGGCGGCAGCCTGCGCGACGCCCACATGAAGCTGGCCCGTTTTGAAGGGGCCGACCTGCGCGAAGTGCGCCTGGGTGGCCTGAAACTGCTGGACGCCAAACTCTTCAAAGGCGCAACCATCTCCCACCGGCAAGCCGCTGAACTGGTGGCCGAGCTGGGCTTGAACGTCGCCTGATCTCTTTCTACCAAAGGCCTCATGGAACTGAACAACGACATCGTCTCCGGTCCGGCCCGGCCAGCCGCCACCGTCATCATGCTGCGCGATGGTTTGAGTGGCCTGGAAGTGTTTTTGCTCAAGCGTCACGGCCTGTCCGATGTGCTGGGCGGGGCTTATGTGTTCCCCGGTGGCAAGGTGGACCCACAGGACGCCGAGCTCAACATGGCGACCCACCTTGACCAGACCCCGGCGGCGCTGCACGGCACGCTGAACGAGCCCGATATCGACCCCCTGACCGCCGCCGGCCTGTATGTGGCGGCTGTGCGGGAGGTGTTTGAAGAGTCCGGTATTTTGTTTGCCCATGGGGCCACGGCCGAACACGCTGCGCAGGCCACGGCGCTTGCCCGCGAAGGCCTGGCATTTGACGCGGTGCTGGCCCGGCTGCAACTGCGCCTGCACACCCAGCGCCTGGCGCCCTGGTCACGCTGGATCACTCCAGTCATGCCGTCGGTGACCAACAAGCGGTTTGACACCCGCTTTTTTGTGGCCGCCGTGCCGCCAGGGCAAGTGGCCCTGCATGACAACGTGGAAGCCACCGAAAGCACCTGGCTCACGCCCCGCAGCGCGCTGGAGCAGTACCGTGACGGGCTCATCGTGCTGGCACCGCCGCAGATCATGACGCTGGCGCACCTGACCCGCTTCACTGACGTGCCGCAGGCCCTGGCGGCGGCTCGCAGCCGCCAACCCCCAGTGATCCAGCCGGAGCCGTTCGAGCATGAAGGCAGCCGCGTGGTGTGCTACCCCGGCGACGAGCGCCACCCCATCGCCGAGCGGGCCATGCCCGGCCCGACTCGGCTGTGGTTTCGCGGCCAGAAGTTCGAGCCGATCGACGGGTTTGAGTCCTTGTTTGGCTGAGGCTTAGTAAGCCCCGCTGCGCACCTGCCCGGTTTCAAAAAAGCTCTGCAGGTTGTCAAACACCAGGTCTGCCATGGCCTGACGCGTGTCATGGGTGCCGCTGGCGATGTGCGGCAGCAGCACCACGTTGTCCAGCTGAAACAGCGCCTCGGGCACCTGCGGTTCGGCGTCAAACACATCCAGCCCGGCACCGGCAATGCGCTTGTCGATCAGCGCCTGCACCAGCGCCGCCTCGTCAATCACCGAGCCCCGGGCCACGTTGATCAAAAAGCCCTGGGGGCCCAGCGCGTCCAGCACCTCGTGCGACACCAGGTGGCGTGTCTGTGCCCCACCTGCCACCACGACCACCAGAAAGTCCGCCCAGGCGGCCAGCTCTGTGGGGGAGGGCAGGTAGGTGAAGCCCGCGTCTGGCAAGCGGCTGCGGTTGTGGTAACCCACCTCCATGTCAAAGCCCGCCGCCCGCCGGGCAATGGCCTGGCCGAT
>JBJXEI010000226.1:0-27006 GCA_046154065.1 Polaromonas sp.
TCGGGCGCAAACACCTCGCCCATCAGCAGTTGGCTGCCCGGCAGGCTCAAATGCAGCAGCCGCGCCGTGCCCTTGGGGTTGTGCGTTTCTATCGGGTGCTGAAGGATCAGCACGTCCACACCCGCCACCACGGGCGTGACCCAGCGGCAAATGCACGCATCGGCCTGCGCGCTTTGGGGCTGCAGACAGCACGGGCACCGGGCGCGTTTGGCGGGTGATGCGGCTGGGCTGATCAGGTGTCCCAATCGCCACCGCCACCTGCGTCACCCGCATCCGCACTGAAGCTGTCGGCAGACCCGGCGTCGTCCCAGGAGTTGCCAGCCGATTCGTTCATGCCGAAGTTCTGGCCGCCAAAGTCCTGGTTGCCTGCCAGCGGCTGGCCCGCGTCTTGCGCCAGGCTGCCGGGGTTGCCCATGGAGGTGTCACCCGCTTTGTCAGTGGGTTTGTCGGTGTGCCCGCCTTCATTGCGGTGGGCAAAGCTGTTGCCAATGGCCTGCGCCGCCATCACCCCCGCGCCTACGGCCAGCCCGGTGGCCAGACCCCCGGCCAGCCGCCCGCCCATGCCCGACATGGCACCGCCGGCCGGTGGCACAGGTTGCCCATAAGCGGGGTTGCCGTAATTTGGCGCAGGCGCAGTGCCAGCGCCAAAGGTTTGCGGCCCGCTCAGCCCACCCCCCAAGCCACCCATGCCGCCTGCCATGCCCGGGTTGGGGTTGAAGCTGGCCGGCGCGTTGCCGTAAGCCGACGGCGAAGGCACGGGCACAGCGGCTGTCGCCGACTTTCGGCGGCTGAACAGGATCGCCGCCCCGATGGCCGCGCCCCCCAGCGCCAGGCCCAAACCCAGCGGGAACGACGAGCTGGCGGGCGCTGGCGCAGCGGCTTTCACCGTGTCACCCAGCGCCTGTTTGGACGGGGCCAGCGCCGCTTTCACAGCCAGCTGTTCACGCAGCGCCGACACTGCCGTGGCGCTGGCAAACGGCAGGCCCGGGGCCAGTTTGTCCGCCTCGGCCAGCGCTTGCCGCGCACGCGGCGCGTTGCCCTGGCGGGCAAACAGCTCGGCCTGCACAAAGTGCGCCTTGGCGCTTTTCGGGTGCAGCGTCAGCACCTGCTGCACCATGACCTGCGCCTCGGCCACCTTGCCCGACTGGGCGGTGTCGTAAATCTGCTTCAGGCTGGGCTCTGCCTGGGCATGGGCCGCGCCCACACTGGTCGCCAGCGCGGCGGCCAGCGCCAGGTGCTGCGCACAGCGCCGCAGGGTAGAAAGCTTAGAAAACCGGTGATTCGCCATGGCGTGTCTTTCAAAAAATGCAGCCGCGCTGCACCGCAGAGGTGGTGCCGCCCGTGCGCAAAACAAGGGCCGTCGTCACCAAGCCATTCAGTATTAAATTCATAGCACAACAGGCAGTCAAAGCCTAGGCTAGCGGGCTTTTTGACTCTTTTTTTACTTCGATCAGGCCTCTGCAGCACCGCCACCGCCCCTACACGTTCGCCCTAGGCCCCGGCCACCCACTTCCTGCCTACGATCAAAGTTGCCCGCCACTCTTACAAATTCACCACCAAAAGGCCTTCTCATGCGTGTTCACCCCCTGCTGCACAAGTCCCTGTGCCTGTCCCTGCTGACGGCCGCCGTGCTGGCCGCCACCGGCTGCGCCACGCCCGTAGCCGGCCCCGGAAAACGCGAGCTGATGATCGTGGCCAACGACGAAAAACAGTCCTGGGACGCCACCGGCAAGGTGATGCTGTCCGCCCCCGGTCGGGACTCGCTGTCCATCCTCGACATCGGCACCAACCCGCTGGCCCCCCGCATCATCGCCAACCTGCCTCTGCCCAACACCATTGCTGGCCCGCCCGTCAACCTGGCGATTTCCCCCGACGAAACGCTGGCCATCATGGCCAATTCACTCAATGTGGTCGATGACAACGGCGCGCTCAAACAAGTCCCCGACAACCGCCTGTTTGTCATCGACCTGACGACCAACCCGCCTGCGCTGATCGACACCGTGCTGGTCGGCAAACAGCCGTCCGGCCTGTCGATCAACCGCGCGGGCAACCTCGCGCTGATTGCCAACCGCGCCGACAACTCCGTGTCGGTGCTGCGCATCACCGGCAAAAAAGTCGAGCTGATCGACACCGTCGCCATCGGCGAATCCGTGGCCCATGTGCGCTTCACGCCAGACGGCAAACGCGCCATGGCCGCCAAATTCCCGAACCACAAAATCGCCTTCCTCGACGTGGCCGGTGAAAAAGTCACCTACAACAAGCTCGACCTGGCCGCCGGCCTGTGGCCCTACAACGTGGACGTCACGCCTGACGGCTCCCTGGCCCTGACGGCCGACAACGGCAACTCCGGCGCGTCCGACGGCAACATCGACACCGTCAGCGTGATCGACCTGGAAGCCAGCCCGCCGCGTGTGATTGACAAGGTCGTGGTCGGCGACGGCCCCGAGGGCCTGGCCATCAGCCCCAACGGCAAAATGGCGGTGGCCGTGCTGCTGCGCGGCAGCAATTCGTCGACCAGCGCGCACTTCTACAACCGCAACGGCTCCGTCGTGGCCCTGAAGATCGACGGCAAAAAAGTCACCCGCACCAACGAGGTGGAAGTGCGCGGCCTGCCCGAAGGCGCCGTGTTCAGCCAGGACAGCCGCTACCTCTACGTCGGCAATTTCATCGACCAGGACATCACCATCCTGCGCGTCGAGGGCGACCAGCTGGTGAACACCGGCAAGTCGGTGCAGCTGCCCGGCCACCCGGCGGCGATGCGGGGGAAGATGACACATTGACGGCACATATCGGCCGCACGTCTCAGCCACCCACAGCCCGACAGCTCAGCCCAGGCCCGCCTGATGGGCTCGCGCATCGTTCAGCCCCAGGTCAAAGGCCGCTTCGATGGTGGTTTTGGCAGTGCAGTCCCAGGTGGACACCGGCACTTTCTGGCTCGGCTGCCAGTAGTCGCGGCCCTGCCAGCTGAACCACTGCGGCAGCCGGGGGTAAAAGCGGGTCAGCAGCACCAGCGTGCGCGCGGGGGCATCGGTGCTGCGCCGCGCAGGCAGCAGCCCAACAGGCGCGTTGTCCACAAAGCCGCCGTCCAGCGCGGCGCGCCCCTCAACGCGGCGCACCCGCATCAGCGGGGGTGCCGCCGCTGCAGCTGACAACAAATTGCGCGCCTGCTCCACGGTGGTGCAGTCGTTCAGGTCAAAAGAGCCCGCCTTCAGCCCCAGCCAGCGCGGCAGCCGGGGATGAATGCTGTGGCTGACGTGTTTGTCCACCAGGTACGCCAGCGTGCCCGCCAGGGTGGACACATGCAGCCCCAGCAGCGGCGACGGCCGGGTGAACACCACCCGCAGGCGTGAACGGGCGCTGCGCATCGCCTCAAACGTGCTGTCGTTCAGGTAAGAAGCCACCCAGGCCGGAAAAATATGCTCATGCGCAAAACCCAGACGGCCCCGCCACACCTGGGACCAGTCCACCACCCGCGGGTTGCTGGCGTACAGCGCCTTGCAGGCCTGCATGCCCTCTGCCACTTTGCCCACCATCAGCGCGCACGCCACGCCCGCCCCGGCACTGGTGCCCATCAGCTGTGCAGGCAATTGCCAGCCCGCCGACATCAGCTGCGACATCAGCCCCGCCTGCCACATGCAGCGGTTGCCGCCCCCGGCAAACACCAGCGTGTCAACGCCGCTCAGGTCCAGGCGGTCAAGGCGGGTCAGTCCGCGCGGGCCTGGGCCCTGCCAGGTAGATTCAGAAACCATGGTGACTCTTTATTTTTATGCACATTTGCATAATTATACAGATCAGCATAATTTCAACAAAATTCCTACAATCCCCCCATGACCCCACCTGCCGCCAGGCCCCCACCAACGTCCACGCCCCCCGCCACCAAGGCCGACGCGCTGCGCGCCGTGCGCAGCGCCATGGTGTTGCAGGCCGCCCTGTGGCTGCCCCAGCGCGGCATGGCCGCCGTCAACCTGATCGAAGTGGCCCGCGCCGTGCAGGCCCCCCGCGGCTCCATCTACCACTACTTCCCCGGCGGGCGCGACCAGCTGCTGCACGAAGCACTGAGCCTGGCCGGGCAAAGCGGCCTGCGCATGATCGACAAAGCTGCCCGCCAAAGCACCACCCCCCAGGCCCTGGTGCAAGCCCTGTTCAACGCAGCCCACCGCCAAACCACCTCCCCCCAGTGGGCCAGCGGCTGCCCGGTCGGCGCAGCCCTGCTCAGCTCAGACACCGAAAATGAGACCTTTGCCCAGCTGCTGCCCACCATTTTGGCCAGCTGGCACACCGCACTGACCAATGCGTTTGTGGCCCTCGGCTGCCCGTCAGACGCACAGGCCCGCCACTGGGCACGCTGCACCCTGATTGCCTACGAAGGCGCACTGGTCTGCGCCAAAGGCATGGCCACCCCCGCCGAAGCCGCCAGCGTGCTGACCAGTGCAGAACAGATGGTCCAAGCGCTGCTGGCAGCCGCACCGGCCAGCACCGACCAGCCCTGAATTTGCTATCAATTCAGGAGCTATTCAGGATTGCGTTGCCTAGGCCGGGGCCTGAAAAAAGCCTGAAAGAGACTTTTTTCAGCCCCTGCGGGGGCGTTTGGCTTGAAATTTAATACAAAAGTTAAATTTCAAGCCACCACCGCCAGGTCATACCGGTGCTTGGCGTTGCCCACGGGTTCGCGCACGTCGATGGCCAGCACGCCGGGCAACGACGTGATCCGGCTGTCGATGAGGTGGGCGATTTCCTGGCGGGTGGGCGCGATCAGGTAGGCCAGCACATCAAAGCGGCCCAGCACCAGGCCGGCGAAGGCGCAGTGCTCCAGCGCGGCCAGGGCGGTGGCCACGTCCCTGGCCTGGCCGGGTGCCGTGTGGATGCGCAGGATGGCGGCGGCCAGGTAGCCGACGGTGGCCATGTCGGCCACCAAGCCCAGGCGCATGGCTTTTTCGTCGGTCATTTTTTTCAGGCGCTGGCGCACCGTGCCTTCTGACAGGCCCAGCACCCGGGCGACTTCGCGGTTGCTGGTGCGGGCGCTGGTGGCCAGCTGGTCGAGGATGGCGGTGTCCACCGCGTCCAGCTTCACGCGGCCACCCCGGCGGACAGGCTGGCGAACTCGCTTTGAAACTTCAGCACTTCGCTGATGAGCATGGTCTCAATGCCCGCCACGCCGGGCACGCGGCCCACGCTCAGCACCACCTCCTGCAGGTCAGCCACGCTGGTGGCCATGGCCAGCAGCATGATGGCGGGGCTGCCCATCAGGGTGGTGACGATGGTGATCTGCGCCAGCTGGGCGATGTCGGCCGCCACCTCGCCCACGGGGCGGCCGACCACCTGCACGTCGATGTTGGCCAGCACCTCAAACCCGGCGGCCCGAAAGTCGCGCTGGGCCGACACGCGCATGGCGCCGTCGGCCTCCAGCGCGCGGATGCGGCTGGCCACGGTGGCCTCGGTCACGGCCAGCTGGGCGGCCAGCGCGGTGTTCAACGCGCGGGGTTCGGCCTTCAGGCAGGCCAGCAGCTGGCGGTCCAGGTCGTCCAGGGCGCGGGGGCTTTGCAGCGGGTGGTTCATCGGGCAACATCCTTGAGTTGGCGGGATCTTAGTCGCTGGATTCGTCTCAACGCTTCCCGCCGCACCATGAAAAAAGCGCGCCGAAGCGCGCTTGAGGGGACCTTGCGATGGTCCTTATTTCGTCACGTCAAACACCAGGTTGGTGGGCGACGGGCCGAACGAGGGGAAGGTTGTCGTCAGGGCCTGCTGGCTGCCGGACTTGGACCAGTCACACACGCCGCCGGTGAACACGGCGCGCAGGCGGGTCAGGTCAGCCGCCGACATGGGCACGGCGTAGTCGGTGGCCACCACCGGCTTGAGCTGGCACTTCAGGATGTTGGCAGCCAGCGGGCCACCGGCTTCCTTGCGCGGGAACGAGTACGAAGGCCACAGCGTGTTGCACTGTGACGTGGGCTGGCTGCCCAGCGTCTGCGTTTCCGCGATGAACTGCGGCGTGGTGGACTTGGTGTAGCAGCCGTCCACCGCAGCGGCGGGCTTGCGGCTGATGACCTTGTCACGCTGGCTGGTCGCCGAGGTGTCGGCCTTGTAGGCGTTCATCCAGTCGATGAAGGTCTTCCAGCCCTGCACGGCGGGCACGGCGTTGGCGGCCAGCTCTTCTGGCGTGGCCAAACCGACAGCGGCCAGGATGGGCGCACCACCGCGCCACATGACGTGGTTGCGGGTGTCGCCGTTGGCCTGCAGCAGACGCTCACGCACGGCGAAGTGGAACCACTGGTAGTGGTAGAAGTTGTCCTCGTCGTAGATGGACGTGGTGTCAAACACCGGGATGGACGCCAGACCGCCATTGCCGTTCAGGTTCAGGCCGCTCTGGTAGGCACGGCTGATGGCGCCAGCGTCGCCCACGGTGCGGTTGGCCACGTAGTTGGCGTCCTGGTCGTAGCCGCCGATTTTTTCATTCAGGTCCAGGAACTGCGCCACCGAAATCGCCCCGCTGTTGACCGCGGCCAGGCCGTACTGCACGCCGGTGTTGTCATAGGGGCGGCTGGCGACGCCGGTGGTTTTGTCCATGCCGTAGACGTTGCGCGACACGTCAAACACTGTGGGGCGTGCGCCCTGGGGGTTGGTGAGCGGGTCATACCGCAGGGCTACTGGCACCGCGGCGCTCCACACGGCGGAGCGGTAGGGTGCGCCGCCCAGCACGGGCAGCGGGCTCGCCGGAATCGGGTCCACACGGCCGGGAACCGGGTCGGTGCGGCCGGACTGCAGGGCCAGGTCGTACCAGGCACGGGCGTTTTTGTTGCCCGTGACCGCCACGATCTGGCTTTCGGTCAGCGCGCCGGTGTTGCCCGCCAGGTAGTAACGGCTGAGCAGGCGGGAGTCCAGGGCTGACAGCGAAATCGACAGCGCGTCGGGGAAGGTGGCATTGACAAACACGCCATCAAACAGGCCAGGGAAGGCGTCGGCCAGCTGCAGGCTGGTGTAGGCCCCGCCCGACGTGCCCACACTGACCGTGTACGCGGGCACACCGAAGGTCTGGATGAAATGCTCCTTGCCCATCAGCGCGCTTTCGCCCGCCAAAATGGCGTTGCAGCTGTTGGTGGGGTGGTTCAGCGTGTTGTTGAAAATCGCGTAACCCTCGCCCAGGCGGGTCAGGTTGTCGCCGGTGGTCAGGCTCACGCCCAACGCCGCGCCCTGGATGTACCAGCCGCCGGTGCAGCCGGTGCCGTGCACGGCAATCAGCTTTTTGTTCCAGCCTGCGGGCGGTGCCAGCGGCGTCGGCACGGCGTCTTTGGTGGGGTCATGCAGGATGGCGTTTTGGTAAATGCCGCGGTTCAGCGTGCCGGTTTCCACCCGCACCACAAACGGCACCACGGCGCCCGTGCTGGTGGTGGTCGTGCCCACATCGGCCGGCAACGCGGTGGTGCTGGGCAGGACCTTCAGCGCGCCGCCGCTGCTGGCGCGGTACAGGTAGTTGACCTTGGTGGGCGCGGAGCAGTTCGCATCCGTGGACACGCCGAGTTTGGCCCCGTCCGGCAGCGTGAAGTCTTGCGTCTGGCAAATGAAGGGCGTGAGCAGCGGGCCCGAAATCATCGGCCCGGTGCGTGGGTAGTTGGTCAGCGCCAGCGTGGCGGTGGTGCCGTTGTAGCCAGCCACCAGGGCGTTGGCCCCGTCCTTCAAACCGCTGACCAGGCCCAGCAGGCGGCCGGGGGTAGCAGGGTCCGCCTTGAAGGCGCTGGCCACGTCCACCCCGTTCAGGGTGACGGTCAGCGCGGCAGACGTCGAGGTGGTGGTTGTGGCCACAGGCAAGGCAATCGCCACCAGCGTGTCACCGCCCGTGACTTGGTCCGCGCGGGACGACAGCACCTGCAGCGCAGGCGGCTGCGCCGCCACCGGGGCCGCGTCGTCCCCCCCACAGCCCGCCACCAGCGCGCAGGCAGCGGCCACCAGCGTCAGCAAAAGCCCTTGTTTGTTCCGTGTTGCTTGTCTCATCTTGTTTCCTCGTTATCGTGCTTAAAATTTATATCGCGTAGAAATTTACACTTACAAAAAGCAAAATTGTTTTTAAATTAACAATTAATGTCGATTTGCGTAATGTTGTAAGAACGATAAGCGAGGCTCTGCCTCCACACCATTGCGGGAACTACATAAGGGAATACCCCTGCCGCGCGGCAGAGGGTGAATTGGGGTCAACCGCCGACCCGCAGCGTCAATGCCCCGGCTTGGCGGCCAGCACGGTGCCTGTGCATTGGCCCAGGCCGATGCGCCTGAAGCCGGGTTGTTGGCAGAAGCCGCGCAAGGTCACGGCATCAAAGTCCTGCAGCCAGGCGCGGGTTTCGCCATTCGACAGCACAAGCGGCTGCTTGCCGCCCGCGCTGAGTTCCATCAGCGAGCCGCCCTGCCCTGCGCCGGGGCCCGACAGGGTGCCGGTGCCCAGCAAATCACCGGGCCGCAGGTTGCAGCCACCGGCGGTGTGGTGCGCCACCAGCTGCGCCACGGTCCAGTAGGCGTCCTGGTAGTTGGCAGTGGACACGCAATCCCCCGCGTGGCCAGCGGCTTGCATGGCGGGGGTTTGCAGCCAGACTTCGAGTGCGATGTTCAAACCGCCCATCGCGCTGTTGGCGTCAGACTGCAAATAAGCCAGCGGCTGCGGGTCGCCTTCAGGCCGCACAAACGGGGTGCGGAACGGGGCCAGCGCTTCCAGCGTGACGACCCAGGGCGACAAGGTGCTGGCGAAGTTTTTGGCCAAAAACGGGCCCAGCGGCTGGTATTCCCAACCTTGGATGTCGCGGGCGCTCCAGTCGTTGAACAGGCTGATGCCGAAGACATGCGCTTCAGCGTCCGCCATGGGCACCGGCTCGCCCAGCGCGTTGCCTCTGGCCATGACCACGCCCAGCTCCAGCTCGTAGTCCAGCCGCTGGCAGGGGCCAAAGCTGGGCGTGGCCGCGTCAGGCGCTTTGGTCTGGCCCTTGGGGCGGTGAAAGGCAGTGCCGCTGGGCACGATGCTGGAGGCCCGGCCGTGGTAGCCGATGGGCACCCATTTGTAGTTGGGCAGCAGCGGGTTGTCGGGCCGCATCTGCCTGCCGATGGTGGTGGCGTGGTGGATGCTGGTGTAGAAGTCGGTGTAGTCGCCCACGTCGCAAGGCAGGCCCAGGGTGACCTGGTCCTGGCAGTGCAAGGCGGCTTCCCACACGGCGCGGTGGGGGCTGCCCACGCGCAACCCTTCCGACAACATTTGCCGCAGCTGCTGCCGCGCCGCCACCGGTTGGTCCATCAGCCGCGCCATGTCGGCGTGGGCGATCAGCCCGGCGGCCTGCAAGTCGAGGATTTCCCGGCCAATCGCCACGCCGATGCGCCAGGCGGCGTCGCCCGGCTCTTTGAAGCGGCCAAACGGCAGGTTCTGGATGGGGAAGTCGGTGGCGGGGTCGTTGGCGGAGTCGACCCAGCTTTGCAGGTCGGCGTCGTGGGTGGCGTCGATCTGCGTCATGCGCCCGCCCGTTGGTGCAAAAACGCAGCGTGGGTGGGGGCGCGCCGGGTCAGCGCCCACTCGTCCAGCATTTGCCACTTCACGGCATTCAGCTTGGCCAGCGTGGCGGCCTCGTCCGGGTCCGGGCAAGATAGCTCCAGCCGGTGGCCGTTGGGGTCAAAAAAGTAGATCGAGTGGAACAGGCCGTGGTCCGTCACGCCCAGCACATCCACACCTTCACGCTCCAGGTGCGCCTTGAATTCCAGCAGCTCGGCGCGGTCTTTGACGCGAAACGCGATGTGCTGCACCCAGGCGGGCGTGTTGGGGTCACGGCCCATGGGCGGCTGGGTGGGCAGCTCAAAAAACGCCAGCACGTTGCCATGGCCTGCGTCTAAAAACACGTGCATGTAGGGGTCAGGCGCTTTGGTGGACGGCACTTCGTTTTCGGCAATCGCCAGCATGAAGTCCATCTTGAGCATCTGCTGGTACCACAGCACGGTGGCCTTGGCGTCTTTGCAGCGGTAAGCGACGTGGTGAATCCGGTCGATTTTCATTGTTTAGTCTCCTTGATGGGCCAACGACTCAAGCCACTTCCAGCGCGCCGCGCTGGATCTGGTCGCGCTCGATGGACTCGAACAGCGCCTTGAAATTGCCTTCGCCAAAACCGTCGTCGCCCTTGCGTTCGATGAACTCAAAAAACACCGGGCCGAGCTGTGTGGCGGAAAAGATCTGCAGCAGCAAACGTGGGCTGCCCTTGTCGGTGCTGCCGTCCACCAGAATACCGCGTGTTTGCAGCGCCGCCACGTCCTGGCCGTGGCCGGGCAGGCGGGCGTCCAGCATGTCGTAGTAGCTGTCACTGGGCGCAGTCATCAGCGGCACACCGGCCAGGGCCAGGCTGTCGACCACGCTGGGCAAGTCGTCGCAGATCAAGGCGATGTGCTGGATGCCTTCGCCGTTGAACTTCATCAAATACTCTTCGATCTGCCCACCGCCTTTTTTGGACTCTTCGTTCAGCGGGATGCGGATCTTGCCGTCGGGCGCCGTCAGCGCTTTGGACGTCAGGCCGGTGTAGTCGCCCTGGATGTCGAAGTAGCGGATCTCGCGGAAGTTGAACAGGCGCTCGTAAAAATCCGCCCAGAACGTCATGCGGCCGCGGTAGACGTTGTGCGTCAGGTGGTCAATCAGTTGCAGGCCGTGGCCCACCGGGTGGTGGTCCACGCCGTCGATGAAGTCAAAGTCAATGTCGTAGATGGACTTGCCGTCTTCAAATCGGTCGATCAAGTACAGCGGCGCGCCGCCAATGCCTTTGATGGCGGGCAGGCGCAGCTCCATCGGGCCGGTGGGGATGTCGATCGGCTGCGCGCCCAGCTCCAAAGCGCGGTTGTAGGCGTGGTGGGCGTCCTTGACCCGGAACGCCATGCCGCAAGCGCTGGGCCCGTGCTCAGCGGCGAAGTAGCCGGCCCCGCTTTTCGGTTCGCGGTTGATGATGAAATTGATCTGCCCCTGGCGGTACAGCACCACGTCCTTGGACCGGTGTTTGGCCACCAGCGTGAAGCCCATGCGTTCAAACACCGGCTCCAGCAGGCCGGGCGTGGGAGACGCAAACTCCACAAATTCAAAGCCCATCAGGCCCATCGGGTTGTCGAACAAATCAGCCATGGCGGTTTCCTTGAGGTCTAAGGTTCAAAACGTAAACAGAACGCGAACACAACGCCATCATTGCGCAAAAAAGCTGCAGTTTTGCTGCGAATCAATGCGGCCGAACGCGGCTCACCGCAGGATTCCAGCGCCGCCCCAACCTGCCCTCAAGACCCCAAAAACTCCCCCACCGGTTTGAGGTCATCCACCCGGTCGCACAGCGACTTGACCATCATCAAGATCGGCATGCCCAGCAACAGCCCCCACACGCCCCACAGCCAGCCCCAGGCCAGCAGGCCGGCAAAAATGGCGACCGGGTTCATGCGGCTGGCGCGGCTGGTCAGCCAGGGCGTCAGCAGATTGCCCACCACCGTGTGGATGACCAGCGACACGCCGCCCACCAGCATCGCCATGTTGAGCGAGCCAAACTGCAAAAACCCCACCATGGCAGACGCCACCGCCGTGACCAGCGAACCCACATAAGGCACCAGGTTCAGCACCCCGGCGGCAATGCCCCAGACGGCGGCATTCTCAAGGCCCACGGCAAACAGCGCCGCGCCGGTCAGCACCCCCACCAGTGCGCTGGTCAGCAGCTGCACCTGCAGGTAGCGCTGGATTTGCCCGGTGATTTCATCAAGCGCCTGCAGCGTGATTTTTTTGCTGCTGATCCGGGGGCCCGCCAGCTTGAGCAACTTGCGCCGAAAGGTGTTGCCCGACACCAGCAAAAAGTAGGTCAAAAACACCACCGCCGTGAACTGCCCGACCAGCGCGGCCAGCCCCAGCGTGCCGGTCCAGAGGTAGTTGGTGATGTCAAACCGGGGCGGCTCCACCACCACGCGAATCGCTCCGCGGCTGTTGGCGGCCGGGGGGATGGTGCCGTCCCGCGCGGCCTGCTCGATCTGGGCGGCGGCTTTTTGCATGCTCTCCAACGTGCTGTCAGGCCCGCCGCGTTTGGTGTTGACCGTCTGTTTGAACTTTTGCACGGCGGCGGGCAGCGAGTCGAGCAGGCGAAACGCCTCCCCCGACAACGTCCACGCGGTGCCCGCCATGGCCAGCACGATGCTGACCACCAGCACGGCCGAGCCCAGCCAGCGCGGCACACGCCGACGCTCCAGCCAGTTCACCACGGGGGACAGCGCGTAGCTGAACAACAGCCCCAGCATGAAGGGAATGAACACCGCCTTGGCCCAGTGCAGCACAAAGATCCCCGCAAACACCGCCAACACGGCCAGCGACAAGCTGCGGATGCTGACGGGCACGTGCAGCAGCGGCGGCTCTCCCGCGCTGGACACCACGGTGATGACGGGGTCCTCGGGCCGGACGGGCTGCTCAGCCGTGGGGGGTGGCTGGGGGGTGTTGAGGTTGGTGTCGAGGGCGGTGTCTGCTGGCATGGTCGGGTCTCTGGTCTTTTCGTTGTAGTGGTTCGACCCAGCCCACGCAGGTGTCAGTCTCTCAAGCGGTGCGCCCGGCAATCGCGTCGCGCACTGCCGTGACCTGGCGGCGCGACACCATCAGCACCTCGTCCAGGCCATTGAGCTGCACCGCCCAGCCCTCGCCTTCTTCCGGGTCATGGTGCCGCACCAGCGCACGCACCGCCCGCCGGGCGATCAGCGCGTTGCGGTGGATGCGCATGAAACACTCGGCGTGCTGCACTTCCAGCTCACTGAGCGAGCCGTCCAGCACGTAACTGCGTTTGGCGGTGCGCACCGTGACGTATTTCAGCTCAGCCTTGAGGTAAAGCACGTCAGACAAAGGCACACGTTCAGTACGGCCGCGGTCCTGAATAATCAGCGCTTTTTCAGCCAAATCCGGCACCAGCCTAGGTGTTGATTGCCTGAGCTGCTCTTGTTTCAGGAGCATGTCCTGCGCGTCGTTCAGCAACTGGCGGCGCTGTTGCACCTTGCCCAGGGCCTGCTGCAGGCGCTCCAGCCGCACCGGCTTGGTCAGGTAGTCGGCCGCTTCCAGCTCGAAGGCCTGCACCGCGTGCTCGCTGTGGGCGGTGACAAACACCACGGCGGGCTGCTGGCTTGCATCCGGGCCCGCCAGCTCGCGCAGGGTGCGGGCCAGCGCCACGCCGTCCATGCCGGGCATGTGGATGTCCAGCAGCAGCAGGTCAAAGGGGTTGTGCCGCAGCGCCGTCATCGCCTGCTGCGCGTCGGCCGCCTCCCCGGCGACCACGGCGGGCGGCGTGGTGCAGTCGCCCAGCAGGGTGCGCAGCCGCAACCGGGCCAGCGCCTCGTCGTCCACCAGCAGCACCCGCAGCGGTGCGGCGGCGCTCATGCCGGCACCTCCAGACGGACCTGGAACACACCATCTTTGAAAGCGGTGCTGAAGCGGGCCTGCACGTCGTGCAGCAGCAGCAGCCGCTCCCGCACATTGGCCAGCGCCAGGCCGTGGCCGCGCTCACCCGACCCGGCTGGCGTGGTGTTGGTGACCTTGACCACCACCACCGCGCCGCGCCGCTCGGTGGACACCTGCACCTGCGCGCCGCTGGCGCTGGGCTCCACCCCGTGTTTGACCGCGTTTTCCACCAGCGGCTGCAGCAGCAGCGGCGGCAGCTTGGCCCCGTCGGCGCGGGCGTCCAGGCTCCACTTCACCCGCAGCCGCTCGCCAAACCGCACCTGCTCGATGGCCAGGTAGCGCTGCGCCAACGTGATTTCCTGCGCCAGCGTCACGGACTCGGCAGGGTCGGCCAGCGCACTGCGAAACAGCTCGGCCAGGTCTTCCAGAACGGCCTCGGCCTGGGCCGGTTCGGCCCGCACCAGGGCAATGGCGCTGTTCAGGGTGTTGAACAAAAAATGCGGGCGGATACGCGACTGCAGCTCGGCCAGGCGGGCCGTGGTGGCGGCCGGCATCAGCGCCCGGGCGCGCCAGACCAGCCCGGCCATCACCATCGCGGCCATCAGCGCCCCGGCCGAAGCGCTGGCCACCCAGGGGGCCGGGTCCAGCAGGCCCATCATGCCCAGCAGGCCGCAGCCGTACAGCCCGGCCAGCGCGCCCAGGCTCAGCCCGGCCGTCCACTGCCACGGGGGTGTCAGCCGGTTCAGCGGCTTTTTCAGCAGGCAGGCGGCAATCAACCAGCCCAGCGTGGCGGGCAGCACACCGCCCGTCAGCAGCGCAAAGCGCAGCAGCCAGTCCAACGCCGTGCCTGGCCCGAACATGCTGGCCACGGCCGTGACGGCTTCGGTGAACAGCACCGCCCGCAGCACCACACCCACGTGGCACGCGTCAAACAGGCTGGGGCGTGGGGGCACGGGCGCACCTGGCGGGGCAGGCGCGTCGCCTTCAGGCACCAGGGAGCCGTGCAGCGTGGAGTCGCCGAAGTCGCGGTGGGGGTTGGTTGGCATGGCAGCAGCGCAAATAGCGGGCAAAAGCGCCCAGATAAAATCCCGAGTATTGCACCGCCCAGGTCACGCCGCGTGATTTCTCCGGGTTTGGTCGCTGCCGATGAAAGCCCCTGTGAGCACTACCCCCCACACTCTTGCACAATCTCTTTCCGCAGAATCCGAAATCAGCCAGTTCGACAAAAAAGCCCAGGCCTGGTCGGCGCTGTTTTCAGAACCCATGAGCGACCTGGTCAAGCGCTACACCGCCAGCGTGTTTTTTGATAAACGCCTGTGGCAGGCCGACATCACCGGCTCCCTGGCGCACGCCGAGATGCTGGCCGCACAACACATCATCAGCCCGGCCGACCACGCGTCCATCCAGCGCGGCATGGCCGAGATCACCGCCAGCATCGAAGCCGACACCTTTGACTGGAAACTGGACCTGGAAGACGTGCACCTGAACATCGAGGCGCGCCTGACGCAGCTGGTGGGCGACGCGGGCAAACGCCTGCACACCGGCCGCAGCCGCAACGACCAGGTCGCCACCGACGTGCGGCTGTGGCTGCGCAGCGAGATCGACCAGATCAGCGCCCTGCTGGCAGACCTGCAGCGTGCACTGGTGGACGTGGCCGACAGCAACATCGACGTCATCTTGCCCGGCTTCACCCACCTGCAGGTGGCCCAGCCCGTGAGTTTTGGCCACCACATGCTGGCCTATGTCGAGATGTTTGCGCGGGACGCCGCGCGCCTGCAGGACGTGCGCAAACGCGTGAACTTTTTGCCCCTGGGCGCGGCCGCCCTGGCCGGCACCAGCTACCCGCTGGACCGCGAACGCGTGGCCCGCACGCTGGGCATGGTGGACGAAATGGGTGCGCCCTGCGTGTGCCAGAACAGCCTGGACGCCGTGAGCGACCGGGACTTTGCCATTGAGTTCACCGCCGCCGCGTCGCTGGTGATGGTGCACATCAGCCGCATGAGCGAGGAGCTGATTTTGTGGATGAGCCAGAACTTCGGCTTCATCCAGATCGCCGACCGCTTCACCACCGGCTCGTCCATCATGCCGCAGAAGAAAAACCCCGACGTGCCCGAGCTGGCACGCGGCAAAACCGGCCGCGTGGTTGGCCACCTGATGGGCCTGATCACCCTGATGAAGGGCCAGCCGCTGGCCTACAACAAGGACAACCAGGAAGACAAGGAACCGCTGTTTGACACCGTGGACACCCTGAAAGACACACTGCGGATTTTTGCCGAAATGGTCGGCGGGCAGATCGACGCCACCACCGGCGAACGCAGCGGCGGCATCACCGTCAAACCCGAAGCCATGGAACGCGCCGCCCTGCGCGGCTACGCCACCGCCACCGACCTGGCCGACTACATGGTCAAAAAAGGCCTGCCCTTCCGCGACGCCCACGAAGCCGTGGCCCACGCCGTCAAAACCGCCATCACCCAAGGCGTCGACCTGTCCGAGTTGCCCCTGGACGTGCTGCAAGGCTTCAACCCCCACATCGAAGCCGACGTGTACGAATGCCTGAGCCTGCGCGGCTCCCTGAACGCCCGCAGCACCCTGGGCGGCACCGCGCCTGCGCAGGTGCGGGCGCAGGTGGCGCGGCATCGGGCGCGGTTGGGGTGATTTTTTTGGGGGAGGGAGTTGGCGCTGGTGCTTTGGGTGGTGCTGCGGCCGGTCGCGCGCTTGCCGGTGCAGGCACATTGCCGCAGCCTGATCTCATCCCAGAACAGGCCTCGTTGGTGTGGTTTAGGTGTCGCTTTGCTGTGGGAGCGGGCATGGATCAGCGGAGAAAGTACCAGCCAGGTCCGCTGCTTTGTATGAATCAACGTTCAAAATGAGCAGCGGGCCAAAGGACGCGAGGCGGTCTGAGGGACGTCCTCTCAATGCACGGATTAGGTGTCATCGGCAACTCCTTTCCCGGTGTCCCTGAGTAGGACGAGAAGCCCCATGTTAAAGCTCAAGAATCCCTTCGCCACATGCATGACGCTATCGAGCGTGAGTGTCTTTAGCAGAGCAACTTGCTCCACGAGGTTTTGCCCATAGTGACCGGCTGCCTGATTCCGCACTTCGTGCCAACTACCCAGCTGAACTAGCTCAGACTTCCACTCTTTCCGGAGTGCCTTGACGGATGATCCATTGATCGCGACACCTCGCGCTTTAGCCAACGCAAGCAATCGCGGAATGAGTCGCTTGTTAAGAACTTGGTCGTACTCGAACAGGCGCAGCACTAACCCTTTGAGTGCTACCGACATAGCAAACCCGGTTGGCTGATTCCGAAGAACGCTAGCCATCTCCGTACAGATGTCGTACTGAAATATGCAAGCTTGAAGTTTTAGTTCGACGAACTCTTGTGCAAGAGGTGAAGGTGCGTGCTCAAAGTGTTCTAGCGAGTCGTTGAGGTTGACTTCAGCCCGCTTTACGAATGCGCTCAACTCTTCCATCAGTGGGACCCAACGTCAAAATTCAGCAGCGCGCGTAGCACGACCGTTGGAACGCCCGATTAAATTTCTCGCTGGACGCCCATTTCGGACCAGCCGCACCTCCAACTTACAACCCAATGCCTCTGCATACTTGGATAAGGTAGCCAGTGACGGTGAGTGCTTTCCGCTGCCGGACTCCATCCGAGCCACAGCAGACTGCGTAGTGCCGATTTTCTCTGCCACCTGGGCTTGGGTAAGCCCTTGCGCTGCGCGAGCTTTCAAGAATTCATCCAAGAGTGCAAATTCGTCGCTCTGCTTTTCGAATTCGGCCTTCACATCGGCATCGCCGAGCGCCTTGGTGCGCAGCTGTTTATGTGTCAACATTTTTCCACTCCTTCATGCGCTTGCGCGCCAGGGCCAACTCTTTGGGCGGGGTTTTGTCTGTCTTCTTCACAAACTGATGGAGCATGACAATCTTTCGCCCCACCAGCGTGCAGTAAAAAACCCGCCCAATGCCTTCACGTGATTTCAAGCGCAACTCAAACAAACCTGCGCTCATCGCACGCGTGTGGGGCATTCCTAAATCGGGACCAAACTCCACCATCCGGTCAGTGCAATGAAAGTACCTTGCCAAGATTCCAGCTGGCAGCGTCAGCACGTCCGCCTGCAACTTTTCGTCGTGGTAGATGATGCTCCAGTTCATCTTTTTGAATATAGCATATTTGCTATAAAAAAATCTGTCTTGCCGCGCGCGCACCTGCTGAGAAGAAGGAACTCCGCCCCGAGGAGCCCGATATCAAAGAGGCGCATGGGGGCCAGCTTCGATGCTTTTCAGCGCTCGTCCGCAAACCGCCTCAACACGGCACACGCCTCTTCATTCAGCCACGGCCCGTCAATCTGCACAGCGGGTTGCGCGCCAGCCAGCGTGCGGCGGCTGTCAGTCGGCATGGCGGGGCTGGGCCCCAGCAGGCGGATCACGTCGGCCTGCGTCGCGCCGAAAACCACGCGCTGGATGCCTGCCCAGAACAAGGCGCCTGCGCACATGGCGCAAGGCTCGCCGCTGGCGTACAAGGTCGCGCCGCGGAGCCCGGCCCGGCCCCACAGTTCTTGCGCACGGCGAAGCACCACCATTTCGGCATGGCCACTGAAGTCGGCAGCGCTGTTGACGTTATTGGCGGCGACCAGCTGCTCTCGCCCATCGGCTGACACCAGGGTTGCACCAAACGGCCCATCGCCATTGGCGACAGCTGTGGCTGAGGCGTCAATCGCCAATTGCAGGGCCTGCAGGTCTGTGAGGCTCGGCACTAGCTTGTTGTCGTTGCTCATGGAAAAAAGCCTTTGGAATTTGACGCGGACCTACCGACTAAATGTGCATCAGGGTCAAAACGCGGAGGGTACGAAGGTCATTCTAAAAATTCAACCTCCAAGTTAAATTGAAGGCCTTTTTAGCCTTCTGGGCACCTCAAAACACGCCAAAAGACCAAAACAGCCACGTTTCAGAACCAAACCCGGCACCAGCCAAGGCTTTCATTGCCTGAACAGCTATAAAAATAATAGCGTTAACGTAGCTGACACGGGTATTCCCTGGGCTCCTGGCCGCTGACAGTGCCTGACCGCCAAAGCCCCACAGCCGCTGGGCCCAAAGCCTGTCAGCCGCCGGGGGGTGCCGCTTTTAGCATCCATCAGCGCCTCTTGAGCCGAGTAGTGGATGTTGGAGCCCCAGAACAAAATTTTCAAACACCTGCATCCAAAACCGACTCTGGCGTGTAGTCCGTAGGTTGACACCAACATCAAGCGGGCCCGCAGCGGCCGCGCACGGTGTGAACTCATTTTTGTCTGAACGCCTTTGTTCCAAACTGGAGATAACCCATGTTTCGCAAATCGATCCTTGCTTCTGCCGTGCTGGCTGCAACTCTTGGCCTGGCCGCTTGCGGTGGTGGTGACGACCTGCCCGTTGTGGTCACACCGACCCCGCCTGCAGCCGTGCTCAGCAACACGGTGGCGCTGACGGCCAGCAACCGCCTGATTTCGTTTGCCCGCACCGCGCCCGCCACCATCACCAGCACCTCCCCCGTCATCACGGGCCTGCAAGCCGGTGAAACGCTGGTGGGCATCGACTACCGCCCGGCCAATGGCCTGCTGTACGCCGTGGGCACCTCGGGTGCGGTGTACCAGCTGGACCCGCTGACCGGTGTGGCCAGCAACCGCATTGCGCTGACCAGCGCGGCCGCAGGCAATGCCCCCATCGTCCTGACAGGCACCAGCTTTGGTGTGGACTTCAACCCGCAAGCCGACCGCCTGCGTGTGGTCAGCAACACCGGCCAGAACCTGCGCATCAATTTGGTCGCCACCGCGGGCAACACCACGGTAGACGCGGCGCTGCCAGCCACGGCGGCTGTCTCTAGCTCGGCCTACACCAACTCGTTTACGGGCACATCCAACACCCGGCTGTACAGCATCAACCTGACGGCCAACACGCTGGACGAGCAGGGCACGCTGAACCCGGCCACAGGCACCACCCAGCCGAACGACGGCACCCAGACCACCATCGCCCCGCTGGGCGTGACGCCCACCGCCGTCAATGGCTTTGACATCGACGCCCGCAACAACGTGGGCTACGCCGCCATGACGGTGGGCACCAGCACGTCGCTGTACACCATCAATTTGTCACCGGCCGTCGGCACCAACGCCGCCACCGTGGTCGCCACCATCGGTGACGGCACCGAGAGCATCCGCGGTGTGGCGCTGGCCCCCGTGGCCGCGCCGGTGATTGCCGCGCTGACCACCTCGAACGGCCTGATCACGGTGGCGGCCAATGCGCCCAACACCATGATCACCAACGTGCCTGCCATCACCGGCCTGAACGGCCCGGCCACCAGCCCGGCCGAGCAGATCCTGGGCGTGGACTTCCGCCCGCAAGACGGCCTGCTGTGGGGCGTGTCCAGCGCCGGGCGGCTCTACACCATCGTGCCAACGACAGGCGTGGCCACCTTCCGCGTCGCCCTGACCGGCGCTGCCGCTACCGCGATTGCCGCGTCACCGACGTTGACTGTTGACTTCAACCCTGTGGCCAACCGCCTGCGGGTGATCACCGCCAGCGGAGCCAACTTCCGCATTGCAGCGGCTGATGTACCTGCAACGGCCACCGCAGCCGCTGTGCCTGCGGGCACCACCGCCGTCGACGGCTCCATCAACCGCGCAGGCGGCGCAGCGTCTACCGTGTTGGCCGGGGCCTACACCAACAGCTTTGCCGGGGCCACCGCCACGCAGCTGTTTGACCTGGACGGCACCGCCGACTTCCTGGCCCTGCAGAACCCACCGAACGACGGCACGCTGGTCAACCAGGGCACGCTGGGCCTGGGTGTGGACATCAGCAACTTCGCGGGTTTTGACATCGCCGGTGGCCAGAACGGCCTGATTCTGGGCGCCGTGCGCGCCAATGACACCGGCCCCTTCCTACTGCGCACCATCAACCTGACGACCGGTGTGGTCGGTGTGTACAACCCGGTGTCCACCGGCACGGCACCAACCGACGCGCAGTCGCAAATCGGCGGCGCTGCTGGCCCGGCGATTCGTGACATCGCGATTAGCCTGCAGTAATTACCCAGGCAGAGTCATCAGGGCCGGGCCGGTGCGACAAGCGCCGACCCGGCTTTTTCATGGGCGAGCGTTTTTTAAGCCTCCCCTCAGCGCCCGGCGGCATACTGGTGGATTGAAATTTCACGCTCAAAACCATGCGCCTGCTGCTTGTTGAAGACGACCCCATGATTGGCGACGCGGTGCTGCGGGTGCTGCGGGCTGCGCACTACGCCGCCGACTGGGTGAAAGACGGCGAGATGGCCGACGCGGCGCTGTGCGCCGAGAACTACGACCTGGTGCTGCTGGACCTGGGCCTGCCCCGGCAAAGCGGGCTGGACGTGCTGCGGGCCCTGCGCGCGCGCAAAAGCACCGTGCCGGTGCTGGTGGCCACCGCCCGTGACGGCGTGCAGGACCGCATCGCCGGGCTGGACGCGGGGGCCGACGACTACGTGGTCAAACCCTATGACACCGACGAGCTGCTGGCCCGCATCCGCGCGCTGCTGCGCCGCAGTGCCGGCCGGGCAGAGCCAGCTTTTGAACACCAGGGTGTGCGCCTGGACCCCGCCACCCGGGAAGCCAGTTTGAACGGCCAGGCCGTGACGCTGTCGGCCCGCGAATGGGCGGTGCTAGAGGCGCTGCTGGCGCGCCCCGGCGTGCTGCTGTCGCGCAGCCAGATTGAAGAAAAACTCTTCAGCTGGAAGGACGATGTCTCCAGCAACGCGGTGGAGGTCTACATCCACGGCGTGCGCAAAAAGCTCGGCAACAGCCTGATCCAGACCGTGCGCGGGCTGGGCTACGTCATCCCCAAGGACTGAAACGATGGTTGTGCCATGACCGCATCGGCTACTTATTCCCTCAAAACCCGCCTGCTCGGTTTTGTGCTGCTGGCCATTGTGCTGGCCGCGCTGGTGCAGGCCGCCACCGCTTACCGGGGCGCGCTGCAGCAGGCCGACGCGCTGTTCGACGACCACCTGCAGCAGGTCGCCCGCACCCTGCAGCGCAACCTGCTGCTGCGCGGGCAGTCGCTGGACCAACAGACCGAAGAGCTGCTGAGCGCCGACGGTTTTGACCTGTACGTGCAGATCTGGGGCCAGGACGGCACACCGTTGTTCCGATCTCGCCACTCGGCGCTGCCGCCGCGCGCGGTGCTGGGCTTTTCAGACGTGGACGCGGGCGGTAAACAGCTGCGTGTGTACTCTCTGCAAACCCCGCTGCAAACCGTGCAGATCGCCCAGGATCTGGGGGCCCGCTCGGCCCGGGCCGAGGCGCTGGCGCTGCGCGCCGTGCTGCCCTTCCTGGCGCTGACCCCGCTGCTGATGCTGGCCGTGTGGTGGGTCATCAGCCGGGCGCTGGCCCCGATCGAGCGGGCGCGCCAGCAGGTGGCCCAGCGCGCAGCCGATGACCTGTCGCCGCTGGCGGACGCAGGCCTGCCCAGCGAAGTGCGCCCGCTGGTCGATGAGCTGAACGCGCTGTTCGGCCGCGTGCAAACCGCGTTTGACGCGCAGCGCAACTTTGTGGCTGATGCGGCGCACGAGCTGCGCTCCCCGCTGACCGTGCTCAAGCTGCAGGCCCAGGCCCTGCGCGGCCAGGACACCGCTACAACGCAAGCGGAGGACATCACCCGCCTCAACCACGGCATTGACCGCGCCATCCGTCTGGTCGAGCAGCTGCTGGTGCTGGCCCGTGAAGACGCGGGCAGCACCCAGCCGACGAGCCGCGTCAGCCTGGACGCGCTGCTGCAGCGCACCGTGGCCGACGTGCTGCCGCAGGCGCTGCACAAACAAATCGACCTGGGCCTGGCCGACACGTCAGCCCAACTCCCCGAGTGCCAGGTCACAGGCCAGGCCGACGCGCTGCAGACCCTGCTGCGCAACCTGCTGGACAACGCCATCAAGTACAGCCCGGCGGGCAGCCAGGTTGACGTGTCCCTGACCCAAAGCGCCACCCACTGCACGCTGACGGTGGAAGACAGCGGCCCCGGCATTCCCCCGGCCGACCAGTCCCGCGTGTTTGACCGCTTCTACCGCGCCAGCACCGCCAGCGCCGAAGTGGGCAGCGGCGTGGGCCTGGCGATTGTCAAAGT
Source organism: Polaromonas sp. (assembly GCA_046154065.1). Lineage (GTDB taxonomy): Bacteria > Pseudomonadota > Gammaproteobacteria > Burkholderiales > Burkholderiaceae_C > Polaromonas. The sequence goes on from JBJXEI010000226.1 coordinate 22,514, forward strand.
GATTGCCGAGCGGCACGGCGCCCGCGTGGCCCTGTCCACCTCCGACCGGCTGGGTGGACTGCGGGTGGACGTGCGGCTGGCGCGGGCCGTGCAGGCCCAAAGCAGCGTCGGAGCTGCCTGAACGCGTCCAGACGACTGTTCAGAGCTGATTTTTTACCCAAAACAGCATCTAGCCACCGTTTTAACTGCCTATTCCGCTATTGATTCGATAGCAAAATCAACACCCTCGGGCCTTGCGAGGCCCCGTTTTTAAGCCCGGTCTAAGCCAGCCCCGTCACAGTTAAACCCATCAGCACCCCGTGTGCTTGTGTGTGATGACTCAACGACGAAGGACTTGACCTTATGACTTCCAAAGCTTTGACAAACACCTCCCTGGTGATGGCCCTGCTGGCCGCTGGGGCCATTGGCGGCGCGGGTGTGGGGGCGTTCAACACGCTGCACAGCCCGGCGGCGGCGCAATCGGCCCCGGCCATCGCGGGCCCGGCCACCTCAGGCCCGGTCAGCTCCGCCACCACCCTGCCCGACTTCCCGCAGATCACGCAGCGCTACGGCCCGGCGGTGGTCAACATCAGCGTGGTGAGCAGCGGCAAGGCCAGCGCGGACGACGTGGCCCAGTCCGGGGCTGACGATGACGAGGACCCCGCCGCAGCCATCGACCCGTTCCAGGAATTTTTCCGCCGCTTCCAGCAAGGCCAGGGGCGCGGGCAGGGCCGCAGCGCGCCGTCTGAGCAGATCACGCGGGGCCAGGGCTCGGGTTTCATCGTCAGCCCGGACGGCATTATTTTGACCAATGCGCATGTGGTCAAAGGCGCGAAAGAAGTCACCGTCAAACTCACTGACCGCCGCGAGTTCCGCGCCAAGGTGCTGGGCGCGGACCCGAAAACCGACGTGGCGGTGCTGCGCATCGACGCCAAAAACCTGCCCGTGGTGCAGCTGGGCAAGGTGGCGGACCTGCGGGTCGGCGAATGGGTGCTGGCCATCGGTTCGCCCTTCGGCTTTGAAAACACCGTGACGGCGGGGGTGGTCAGCGCCAAGGGCCGGTCCCTGCCGGACGACAGTGCCGTGCCTTTCATCCAGACGGACGTGCCGATCAACCCCGGCAACTCGGGCGGCCCGCTGTTCAATGCACGCGGTGAGGTGGTGGGCATCAACTCGCAAATCTACAGCCGCAGCGGCGGTTACCAGGGCGTGTCGTTTGCCATCCCGATTGACGTGGTAACCCGCATCCAGCAGCAGATCGTGGCGACGGGCAAGGTCGAACACGCCCGCCTGGGCGTGGCGGTGCAGGAGGTGAACCAGAGTTTTGCCGACTCCTTCAAGCTCGACAAACCCGAGGGCGCGCTGGTGTCCATGGTCGAAAAAGGCGGCCCGGCCGACAAGGCGGGCCTGCAGGCGGGTGACGTGATCCGCAAGGTGGACGGCCAGCCCATCGTGTCGTCGGGCGACCTGCCCGCGCTCATCAGCCTGAACGCCCCGGGCGACAACGTGAAGCTGGACGTGTGGCGGCAAGGCGCGGCCAAGTCCCTGACGGCCACGCTGGTGAACGCCAACGCCAAGGCGGAAAAAGTCGCCGCCAGCCAGGACAAGCCCGCGCAGGGCCGGCTAGGCCTGGCACTGCGGCCGCTGCAACCGGACGAGCAGCAGCAAAGCGGCATCCCCGGCGGTTTGCTGATCCAGCAAGCCACTGGCGCGGCCGCGCTGGCCGGTGTGCAGTCGGGCGACGTGCTGCTGTCGATCAACGGCACGCCGGTCAAAAACATCGAGCAGGTGCGGGCGGCCGTGGGCAAAACCGACAAGTCCGTGGCGCTGCTGATCCAGCGCGGGGACAGCAAGATTTTTGTGCCGGTGAATTTGGGCTGATGGGTTGCGGGCTTGCAACGCCACATCTTGTCCCCTCTCCCGTACGCGGGAGAGGGAGCAACACAACACCTGACTCGTGATTCAAATCCGCTACGCTTGCACCCCAAAAGGGAGCAAACGTGGCGTCAAACATCCTCACAACCGCAGCAGTTATCTGCCTGGCCGTCTTCACCCTGCCCGCTCAGGCGCTGCAGATCACCAGCCTGAGCCCGCAGGGAGAAGTGGCCCGGGTGCGCCAGGTGGTGGCCAAGTTTGACGACAGCGCCGTCAAGTTCGGCGACCCCAAAGCCGCCGCACCGCTGGCATTGAGCTGCAGCGACGCGCAGGCCACCCAAGGCAGCGGCCGCTGGGTCAGTGACCGGGAATGGGCGTTTGAGTTTGAGCGGGACTTGCCGCCCGGCGTGCGCTGCCAGCTCACGGCCAAAGCAGGCTTCAAGTCAGGCACCGGGGCCAGCCTGACGGGGCCGAGCAGCTACACCTTCAATATCGGCGGGCCGTTTGTGCAAAACGTGCGCCCCGGCAGCTACGAGCGCATCGACGAGGAGCAGTATTTTGTGCTGCAGCTCAACGGCCCCGCCACGCTGAAAAGCGTGCAGGCCAACATCAGCTGCGCCATTGAAGGCCTGGGCGAGCGGGTGCCCGTCAAGCTGATTGACGGCCCGGCGCGGGCGGACCTGCTCAAGGCGCGCGGGCTGGACAAAGCCGCCGCGCTGGAACCGCTGGCCTTTGTCACGCTGGCTTGCAACCGCCGCCTGACGGCCAACGCCAAGCTGCAGCTGGTCTACGGCCAGGGCGTGGCCACGCCCAGCGGGGTGGCCAACAGCGTTGAAAAACGCTTCAACTACCAGGTGCGGGAACCGTTCACCGCCAGCTTCAGCTGCGAGCGTGAAAACGCGCAATCGGCCTGCCTGCCACTGCGCCCGATGCGCCTGGACTTCAACGCGCCAGTGCCGCGACAGCTGGCCGAGGCGATTCGGCTGAACGGCGGGCCGGACACGCTCAAACCCACGTTTGACAGCGAAGGCGACGCGCAGGACGCGGTGAACAGCGTGAGCTTCAAGCCGCTGTTTGCCGAAAGCACGCCCTACAGCCTGACGCTGCCCGCCAACTTCAAAGACGCCTCGGGCCGCACGCTGCGCAACGCCGACAGCTTCCCGCTCAAAGTCGCCACCGGGGCCATGCCGCCGCTGGCCAAATTTGCCGCATCGCCTTTTGGCATCGTCGAGCGGTTTGCGGAGCCAGGCACCAAAGGCAACGACCCGGCGCTGCTGCCCGTGACGCTGCGCAACGTCGAAGCCGCGCTGCAGGTCAAAGGCTTCACGCCCGGCCAAGTCAGCGACCTGAACCCCAAAACGGACGCCGAGATCATCCGGTGGTTTCGCAAAGTGCAGCGGTATGACGACTACGAGATCCCGCGCAAGATGGTGTTGGCCGACACGAAACAGCCCCTGCCCAAGGTGCTTGAGGCGCAGGGCAAGGACTACGTGCAGTCCCGCATGGTGTCGCTGCTGGCCGGGCAGGCGGGGGTCAAGACTTTGGATTTACCCAAGCCCGTGAGCAATGAGCCGAGGCCGTTTGAGGTGGTGGGCATTCCGCTGTCACCGGGTTTCCATGTGGTGGAGATTGCCTCGCAAAAGCTGGGCACGTCCTTGCTCGACGAACGCCACGGCAACAGCCGCACGATGTACGTGCGCACATCGGCACTGGTCACCAACCTGGGGGTGCATTTCAAGCTGGGGCGTGACAACGCGCTGGCCTGGGTCACCACGCTGGACAAGGGCCAGCCGGTGGCCAACGCGGTGGTGCGGGTGTCCGACTGCAGCGGCAAACAAGTGGCCCAGGGGACGACCAACGCACAGGGCCTGGCGCAGTTCACGGGCATCTCCCCCGAGCCGGAGCGCTGCCCGGAAGGCAACGCCTACTTCGTCAGCGCCCGCGCAAGCAACCAAGGCGTGGAAGACATGGCTTTCACCTGGAGCGACTGGCACAAGGGCATTGAGCCGTGGCGCTTCAACGTGCCCACCAGCCGCGACGCCTGGCCTGACGAACGCGCCCACACGATTTTTGACCGCACGCTGCTGCGCGCCGGTGAGACCGTGTCGATGAAACACCTGCTGCGCACCGAAACGCGCACCGGCTTCGGCCTGGCCGAGCTGCAACCCACGCAGCTCATCGTGACCCACGTGGGCAGCGGCCAGCAGTACACCCAGCCCCTGGCCTGGCGCAAAACCGCCACCGGCGGGCAAAGCGCAGAAAGCACCTTTGCCATTCCGCCCGCTGCCAAGCTGGGCCTGTATGAGGTGCAGCTGCAGGGCGAGCGAAACACCACGGACGGCAGGCAGGAGCGCAACTTCAGCAGCGGCCAGTTCCGCGTCGAAGAGTTCCGCCTGCCGGTACTCGAAGGCCGCATCACGCCCACCGGCAAGGGCGCGCTGGTCAAGGCCACGGCGGTGCCCACGGACGTGCAGATCAACTACGTGGCCGGTGGCGGCGCGGCCAATTTGCCGGTGCGGGTGTCGGCGCTGGTGCGCGGCAAGTCCTTGAACTTCAGCGACTACGAAGACTTCAGCTTTTCACCGCCGCGCGGCAAACAGGCCGCCACCAACCCAGACAGCGAAGAAGAAACCACCAGC
>JBJXEI010000227.1:0-11846 GCA_046154065.1 Polaromonas sp.
CGCTGTTCACGCCCTGCCCGCCGCGCACCAGGTCAATGGCCGCTTCCAGCGCCTTGCGGCTCAAGCCATGTTCGCGGGCGATCTTGCCCACATCGGCCTTGCTGTCGGCCACGGCCAGCAAAAACAGCTCCCCGGCGATGAACTGGTCACCGCGCTTGAGGGCTTCTTTTTCAGTCGCCTGCAGCAGCTTGGCCAGCTCGCTGCTGCCCTGGATCTGCTCCTGCCCAGCCACGGACGGCAGGCGCTTGACAGCCGCGTCCGCCGCCTGGGTCAGGCTGTTGACATTGACACCGGCTTTTTCCAGCAGCGCGCGTGGGCCGTCTTCCTGGCGCAGCATGGCTTCGAGCAAATGGACCGGCTCGATGTAGCCATTGTCATTGCCCAGGGCGAGGGTTTGCGCGTCGCTCAGGGCTTCCTGAAACTTGGTGGTGAGTTTGTCTTGTCGCATGAGAATCCTTTAGGTCAATATCTCAGAGCGCGCTGCGGCTCTTAACCCCTCGCACTTGAGGGCTTTATGCCCCATTTCAATGGCCGGGCGCTACCGCAGGCGGCCTAGCGGGTAGCGCCAACCCTAGAATCCAACGATGAACATCCATCAAATATCGGTCAACTACGTGCCCGAGCAAGACCGCTGCCTGGTCCGCATCAACAGCCAGGGCGGTGAGGAGTTGCGCCTGTGGTTCACGCGGCGGCTGGTGCTGGGCTTGATGCCGCACCTGAGCCGCACCGCCGGTGAGCAAATGCAGCAGCACACCGGGCCTGCGGTGCTGGCCGCGCCGGTGGAGCAGCAGCGCCAGCAGATGCTGGCGAGTTTTCAGAAAGAAGCCAACGCCTACAAAGGCGACTACAAAACCCCGTTCAAGGCCGAAGCCAGCGCCCTGCCCCTGGGTGATGCACCCGCCCTGATCACCGAGGTCAAACTAACCCTGCTGCCCAGTGGCAAGCTCGACCTGCAGCTGATCGAAAAAACCGCCACGCAGACACGCAACATCCAGCTGGGCATGACCCCGCAGCTGGTGCAGGGCCTTCTGCACCTGCTGGGTGAAGCGATGAAAAAGTCAGACTGGCTGCGCGTGCCCGCCGTGACGGAAGCGCCTATGGCGCCAAGCTTGCAGGTGGCCAGTGCTTTGGTCGACGTGGACAAGCCCAAGTACCTGAACTGAACTGACCTGACCTGCGCCTTGGCATTCAGGCGTTGGCCGCCTCAATGCCCCATTTGGCCAGCGCCGCGTCGTCGGCCACGCGCGCGTCCACCCAGCGCGCGCCTTCGGGCGTTTGTTCTTTTTTCCAGAACGGGGCCTGGGTCTTGAGGTAGTCCATCAAAAACTCACAAGCCTGAAAGCTGGTGCCCCGGTGCGCAGACGTCACCGCCACCATCACCACCTGGTCCAGCGGCTGGAGCAGACCCACCCGGTGAATCACCCGCACGCCGTACACCGCAAAACGGGCGAAGGCTTCATCGACCATCGCCTCGATGGCTTTTTCGGTCATGCCAGGGTAGTGCTCCAGCTCCATGCTGCTGACGCGCAGGCCGTCATTCTGGTCGCGCACGGTGCCGGTGAAGGTGCAGACCGCACCGACACGTTTGTCATTGGCGCGCAGCGTGGCGACTTCCTGGCCCAGGTCGAAGTCACCGGTCTGGATGGACACACGTTCGCTCATTTCAGCCCCCGGTCACGGGTGGGAAAAACGCCACTTCGCTGCCGTCAGCCAGCATGGCGGACTCGGGCGTCATCACTTGGTCCAGCGCCATGCGCACGGCCTTGCCGCGCGCCAACGCAGCGGCGTGGGCCGGACTGGCGGCCATCAGCTCGTCACGCAGCAGGCCCAGCGTGGTGGCGTGGGTTGTGCGGGTTTCGCTGCCGTGGCCAATGGCTTCGCGGATAGAAGCGAAGTATTTGATGGTGATTTGAAAACTCATGCGACGACTAACCCTTCAGGACTCAAAAAACTCAAGACAGCAACGACGCCATCGGAATGAACTGCACCACCCCACCCCGCGCCACGGTCTGGCCGGCTGGCATGTCCACCAGCCCGTCACCCCACACGGCAGACGTCAACACCCCAGAGCTTTGGTTGGAAAACAGGTCCAGCCCGCCCGCCGGGTTTTGACGCACGCGCAAAAACTCCCGCCGTTTGTCGGCTTTGGGCCAGTCAAAGTTAGCCTGCATGGCCATGGCCGTGGGCGTCAGCTGGGTGGCTCCTTGCAGCTTCAAAATAAAAGGCCGCACCAGCAGCAAAAAGGTCACAAAACTCGACACCGGGTTACCCGGCAGGCCAATGAAGTGCGCCGCACCCACGCGGCCGTAGGCAAAGGGTTTGCCAGGCTTCATGCCGATCTGCCACAGGTCCAGCTGGCCCAGTGCCTGCACGGCGGGTTTGATGTGGTCCTCTTCGCCCACCGACACACCGCCGCTGGTCAAAATCAGGTCGTGCGCGGTGCTGGCGTGTTGCAGCGCGGCGATGGTGGCGGCGCGGTGGTCGGGCACGATGCCCATGTCAGTCACCGTGCAGCCCAGGCGCTGCAGCAAGGCCCGCAGAAAAAAGCGGTTGGAGTTGTAAATCGCCCCCGGGGGCATGTCGGCCGGGGCCACGTCGCCGGGCATGACGAGTTCGTCCCCGGTTGAAAACAAGGCCACGCGCACACGCGGGGCCACGCTCAACTCGGCAAAACCAATGCTCGCGGCCAAGCCCAAAGCGGCAGGACCCAGGCGCTCCCCGGCAGCCAACACCACCGCGCCACGGGTCACGTCTTCACCCCGGCGGCGAATCCACTGACCAGGCTGGGGGCGGCCCTGCACCCGCACGGTGGCGGCTTGCGCATCAGCGGCTGCGGTGGCAGTGCAGTCTTCCTGCATGACCACCGCGTCAGCCCCCGGCGGCACGGGCGCGCCGGTGAAAATGCGCGCCGCTGACATCGCGGCCAGCGGGGTGCCGTTCTGGCCAGCCGCAATGCGCTGGTTCACGGTCAGCTCGGTGCTGGCGTCCACCCAGTCGCTGCTGCGCAGCGCGTAGCCGTCCATGCTGCTGTTGTCGTGCGCGGGCACGTCCAGGCTGGCGACCAGGTCTTGGGCCAGCACGCGGCCGTCAGCGTCAAAGGTTGAAACGATGTCCGCGCCAGGCAAGGGTGCGGCGTGGGCCAGCAGTTCGGCCAGCGCCACGTCCAGCGGTTTGAGCGGTGCGCGTGCAAAAGGCGCGGCCGGTGCAGAAGGGGCGTCGGGAAGAAGACTCATCGGAGCTGACCTTGAAAATCACGAACCCGCTGGCCTGCCGCCCTGCCCGGCGACGGTAGCGTCAGGCCGGCACTTCGGCGCTCAGGGGCTCGTAGTGAAACAAGGCCTGATTTTCAACCAGGAAGGCGGTGACTGCGGCGGCGTCGTTCAAATCCAGCACAGGCCGCTGGGTGGGCGCAGGCAGCTGGCCGGGCACGTCGGTGGCCACGGCCACGATGAAGTCGTCGTCGGGGTAGCGCGGTGGCTTGCTGGGCGCGTCACCCGAGGCAGCCCGCCAGACTTCGATTTTTTTCAGGTTGCTGTGCTTGAACCCCTCAACCAGCACCCAGTCCACACGCGGGTCCAGCTCGGCCAGCAGATCGTGCACGGTCAGCTCAGCAGGTTCGGTGAATTCACGGATCAGTGCCAGCCGCTGGCTGGACGCCACCACCACCTCGCTGGCCCCGGCTTGGCGGTGGCGGTACGTGTCTTTGCCGGGGTGGTCAATGTCAAATTTATGGTGGGCGTGCTTGACGACCGACACCGTGAGCCCGAGGCGTTTGAGCGCCGGGATCAGTTGCTCGACCAGCGTGGTTTTGCCCGAGCCCGAATAGCCAAAAAAGCCAGCAACCTTCATGGTGCGCGCCCAACGCCACCCAAAACGCTACTATTTTTATAGCGCTCCAGGCAATCAAACCGCAGGCACGGCACCAGTTTCACATTATTTCTGCACATGTTGGGCAATGTACTGCTTGACCACGGCCGCATCGGCCGGCATCAGCGTGACGCGTTTGGGCAGCGCCTCGATGCCCTCAAAACCAGCAGGCCGCGTCGGCTGCTGGCCCAGCGCTTCTTCGATGGTTTCGGCAAACTTGATAGGCAAAGCGGTTTCCAGCACCAGCATGGGCACGCCGGGCTTGAGGTGCTGGCGCGCCACCTTCACGCCGTCAGCGGTGTGGGTGTCCACCATCCCATGCCCACTGGCGTAGACCGAGCGGATGGTAGCCAGGCGGTCGGCGTGGGTGCTTTTGCCGCTGGCAAACCCGTAGCGGGCGGCAGCCTCCTGAAAGGCCGGGTGCGCGCTCAGGTCGAACTGGCCCTGCGCCTGCAGCTCGGTGGTGAACAGCGCATGAACGGCCGCGCCGTCACGGCCGAGCAGGTCGAACACAAACCGCTCAAAGTTCGAGGCCTTGGAAATGTCCATCGACGGGCTGGAGGTCTCATGCGTGTCCGCACTGCCGCGCACGCGGTACACGCCAGTGCGGAAAAACTCGTCCAGCACGTCGTTTTCGTTGGTGGCCACCACCAGCTGGTCAATCGGCAAGCCCATCATGCGGGCGACGTGGCCCGCGCAGACATTGCCAAAATTTCCGGACGGCACCGTGAAGCTGACGGTCTGGTCGTTGGACGTGGTGGCTTGCAAATAGCCTGCGAAGTAATACACCACCTGCGCCATCAGCCGCGCCCAGTTGATGGAGTTGACGGTGCCAATCTTGTACTGGCGTTTAAAAGCCAGGTCGTTCGACACGGCTTTGACGATGTCCTGGCAGTCGTCGAACACACCGGCAATCGCGATGTTGTGGATGTTCTCGTCCATCAGGCTGAACATCTGCGCCTGCTGGAAGGGGCTCATACGGCCTTCGGGCGAGGTCATGAACACACGTACACCTTGCTTGCCGCGCATGGCGTACTCGGCCGCGCTGCCGGTGTCGCCGCTGGTCGCACCCAGGATGTTCAGCGCTTCACCGCGCCGGGCCAGCTCGTACTCGAACAGGTTGCCCAGCAGCTGCATGGCCATGTCCTTGAAGGCCAGCGTGGGGCCGTTGGACAAGGCCTGCAAGAACAAACCCGGCTCCAGTGGGCGAACCGGCACGATGGCGGCCGAGCCAAACACCGCTTCGGTGTAGGTTTTGCGGCAAATCGCCTTCAGGTCATCGGCCGGAATGTCGTCGATGAACAGCGACAAAATCTCAAACGCCAGGTCGGCATACGGCAGGCCGCGCCAGCTTTGCAGCGTCTGGGTGCTGACCTGCGGGTAGTGCGTGGGCAGGTACAGCCCGCCATCGGGGGCCAGGCCTTCGAGCAGGATGTCGCAGAATTTGCGCGGGGTGGTGTCGCCGCGGGTAGAGAGGTAATTCATCGCAAAAACGTCCAATGACAATCAGGGGGCAGCGCTGGCGTCAGCGCTGCAAACACAGGCGTGCAGGTCGCGGGCTGACTTCAAGCCAGCTCTTCCTTGCGGATCCGCGTGATCGGGCTGAGCACGGTGGTCAGCGCCTGCATCTGCACCAGGGCTTCGTTCATGCGGGCTTCCACGCAGTCGTGCGTCAGGATGATGAGGTCAGTTTGCGTTGCGCCCTCGCCGCCCACTTCGTCGGCTTCGCGCTGCAGCACCGCGTCAATGCTGATGCCCGCGTCCGCCAGAATGCCGGTGACTTTGGCCAGCACGCCAGCCTCGTCGGCCACATTCAGGCGCAGGTAGTAGCTGGTCACCACGTCGCCCATGGGCAACACGGGCGTGTCGCTCATTGCGTCAGGCTGAAAAGCCAGCGGCGGCACGCGCTGGGCAGCGTCGGCCGTGTGCAGGCGGGCAATGTCCACCAGGTCGGCAATCACCGCGCTGGCGGTGGGCTCGCTGCCCGCGCCTTTGCCGTAGTACAGCGTGGTGCCCACAGCGTCGCCATGCACCATCACCGCATTCATCGCGCCTTCCACATTGGCAATCAGCCGCTTGGCCGGCACCAGGCTGGGGTGAACGCGCAGCTCAATGCCTTGCGCGGTTTTTTTGGTGATGCCCAGCAGCTTGATGCGGTAGCCCAGTTGCTCGGCGTAGCGGATGTCCTGCGCGCCCAGCTTGGTGATGCCTTCGATGTAGGCCTTGTCGAACTGCACCGGCACGCCAAACGCGATGGCCGACATCAGCGCGGCCTTGTGCGCGGCGTCCACCCCTTCGATGTCGAAGGTCGGGTCGGCTTCGGCGTAGCCCAGGGCTTGCGCTTCCTTGAGCACCACGTCGAAGTCCAGGCCCTTGTCGCGCATCTCGCTCAGGATGAAATTGGTGGTGCCATTGATGATGCCGGCGATCCACTCGATGCGGTTGGCCGTCAGGCCTTCGCGCAGCGCCTTGATGATGGGAATGCCACCGGCCACGGCGGCTTCAAACGCCACCATCACACCCTTGCGGTGGGCTGCGGCAAAAATCTCGGTGCCGTGCACAGCCAGCAGCGCCTTGTTGGCGGTCACCACGTGTTTGCCCGCTTCAATGGCTTCCATCACCAGCTGCTTGGCAATGCCGTAGCCACCGATCAGCTCCACCACGATGTCGATGTCCGGGTTGGCGATCACGGCGCGGGCGTCAGCCACGATGTTGACGCTGGCGTCGCCCACCGCGGCCTGCGCACGGGCGGTGTCCAGGTCGGCCACCATTGAAATCCGAATGCCACGACCGGCCCTGCGCATGATCTCGCTCTGGTTGCGCTTGAGCACATTGAACACGCCCATGCCGACGGTGCCAATACCGAGCAAGCCGACCTGGAGGGTGTCAGAAGAAGAAGGATTCACAGCGATCGATGTCATGGTTTTTATATGGTTTTATGAACTAAAAGAGCTTACAGCCCAGGCGGATATTGCGGTTGCAGCTATCAACTGTGTAGCAGCCGATAACTTTCCAAAAACTTGGCAATGCGGGCAATCGCCTCACGCAGGTCGTCTTCATGCGGCAGGAACACGATGCGGAAGTGGTCCGGCGACGGCCAGTTGAACCCGGTGCCCTGCACCAGCATGACGCGGGTTTCCCGGAGCAGCTCCAGGAAAAACTGGCGGTCATCGGCAATCGGGTAGACGGCCGGGTCAAGTTTGGGAAACATGTACAGCGCCGCCACGGGTTTCACACAGCTGACGCCCGGAATCGCGGTGATCAGCTCATAGGCCAGGTCGCGCTGGCGGCGCAAGCGCCCGCCCTCACACACGAGATCCTTGATGCTCTGGTAGCCGCCCAGCGCCGTTTGAATCGCCCACTGGCCGGGCACGTTCGAGCACAGCTTCATGTTCGACAGCATGTTCAGCCCCTCGATGTAGTCGGCAGCGCATTTCTTGTCGCCCGACACTACCAGCCAGCCCGCACGGTAGCCACATGAGCGGTAGCTTTTGCTCAAAGAGTTGAAGGTCAGCGTCAACACGTCGGTCGACAAACTCGCCAACGCCGTGTGTTTGACGTCGTCGTACAGCACCTTGTCATACACCTCGTCCGCCAAGATCACCAGGCCGTGTTCCCGGGCAATTTCAACCAGGCTTTTGAGCAACTCGTCCGAATACAGCACACCGGTCGGGTTGTTCGGGTTGATGACCACCAGCGCCTTGGTACGCGGCGTGATCTTGGCGCGAATGTCGTCCAGGTTCGGCATCCAGCCATTGGCCTCGTCACACAGGTAATGCACCGGCGTGCCGCCCGACAGGCTCGTGGCCGCGGTCCACAGCGGGTAGTCAGGCATCGGCAGCAGCAGCTCGTCGCCGTTGTCCAGCAGCGCGTTGGTGGCCATGGTGATCAGCTCGCTGGCGCCGTTGCCCAGGTAAATGTCATCCAGCGTGACCCCCTTGATGCCCTGCTTTTGGGTCTCATGCATGACCGCCTTGCGCGCCGCAAAAATCCCCTTGCTGTCCGAGTAACCGGCCGAATTGGGCAGGTTGCGGATCATGTCCTGCTGGATTTCTTCCGGCGCATCAAACCCGAACACCGCCAGGTTGCCCAGGTTCAGCTTGATGATTTTCTGGCCTTCGTCTTCCATCTGGCGGGCGGCGTCCATGATGGGCCCCCGGATGTCATACAACACGTTGGCAAGCTTGGCGGATTTTGAAATCTGTTTCATGGTGCTTGGAGGGTCGGCAAACTGAAGGGCAAACAAAGCGCAGAAGGCCACCAAAATTAAGGCGGAATCTATAATTTGACCACATAAAAACGCTGACTCCTCCGCAACATGGCACGCTGACGGCCATCGTTGACGCCGACTCCCCCTCCTCTTGAAGGCCCCCATGAAGCTGCACCCCGACCGCCTTGACGTCCAGTCCATCCTTGGCTATGGCCCCGGCTGGGTCGGTCTGGGCCACCAGGGCGTGGCTGAAAAGATCGAACACAGCGTGGTGATTGGCTCTGGCGGCGAAAAACTCGACTGGCAATGCGTCCGTTTTGAGGACCTGACAGAAGCCCACTTTTCTCAACTGGCCGCCAGTCAGCCGGAACTGGTGATTTTTGGCAGCGGCACCCGCCTGCGGTTTCCGCCGCCTGCCCTTTTGCGTGAGCTGATGGCGCGGCGCATTGGCGTTGAGACCATGGACACCCTGGCCGCCTGCAGAACCTACAACATCCTGGCCGGGGAAGGCCGGCGCGTCACGGCGGCACTGCTGATCGAAACACAAGCACCCACGTGACAACCCAAGGCATCTGCCAGCCCGATGGGGCGGGATGCTTTCAGCGTAAAATACAGGGTTGCACTTGGCACCGTCAACGTACTTGCCCACAGGCAGGGCAGCACAGCGTATCAGCCAAAGGCCTCGGCTAACTACAACCACTTTTGTCAGGGTCTACTCAGTATGGCAGTTGTCGTCAATAAACTTCTCCCCGAATTTGAAGCCAACGCCACCAGCGGCGTCAAGGTTTCCAACGTCTCCCACCTCGGCCATGTCGTCGTGCTCTATTTTTACCCCAAGGACAACACCCCCGGTTGCACCACTGAAGCCATGCAGTTTCGTGACCGCTACAAGGACTTCGTCAAGGCGGGTGCCACCGTATTTGGCGTCTCCCGCGACAACATGAAGTCGCACGACGAATTCAAGGCCAAGCTCGAACTGCCGTTTGAACTGATCGCCGACACCGAAGAAAAAATGTGCCACATGTTCGGCGTGGTCAAAAACAAGATCATGTACGGCAAGAAGGTCAAGGGCATCGAGCGCAGCACCTTCCTGCTGGGCGCTGATGGCCAGCTCAAGGAAGAGTGGCGCGGCCTGAAGGTGCCGGGCCATGTAGACGACGTGCTCAAAGCCGTGAAAGCGCTGAAAAAAGCCGCCTGAATTCAGCCCGCTCAGCCGCAAAGTCAGACCGCTGACTTGTGCATAATGAACCCATGCACCTGAGCCTTGCAACCGCGTTCACCTATCAAGCCGCCTTGGCACCAAGGCGGCTTTTTTGTTGTCTGAACCATCAACACAGAGAGTTTTAAGCACCATGCCCCTGCCTCCCGCCCCCACAAAACGTGCCGCCCTTCTCTCTGCCTCGACGCTGCAGAACCCCGACAAACCCGCAGCGCCTGCACCTTCGGTCGTGTCGATGGCGACCGCTCCGACCAGGAACAGCCGCAGGCCCGCACCGCAGGCCGCAGCCGGCAAAAGCGCTGCACCCCGCGCCGCCCTGTCGGCTGTGCAGCCCCCGGTTGCCGCCCCTACGGTTGCATTTCAGGCCAAGCCAGCCATCAGCCCGGAAGCTTCCAGCCTGCCCAGCTATGAAAAAGAGCGCACGGCCCGCGTGGCCCCCGTGAGCCGGGCCCGAAAAACCAAACACACTGGCCCCACCAAGCTCTTCGTGCTCGACACCAATGTGCTGATGCACGACCCCATGTGCTTGTTCCGCTTTGAAGAGCACGACATCTTTTTGCCGATGATCGTGCTGGAAGAGCTCGACGGCCACAAGAAAGGCATGACCGAAGTCGCCCGCAACGCCCGCCAGACCAGCCGCACCCTGGACGCCCTGGCAGGCGCCAAAGACGCAGAAATCACTCGCGGCCTGAAGCTCGACACCACCGGCCACCGCGAAGCCGGCGGCAGCCTGTTCTTTCAGACCAAACCCCTGGACTACACCCTGCCTGTCAGCCTGCCGCAGGGCAAAGCCGACAACCAGATCCTGGGCGTGGTCGAAGCCCTGCGCAAAGACTACGCCCCGCGTGAAGTCGTGCTGGTGTCCAAAGACATCAACATGCGCGTCAAGGCTCGCGCCCTGGGCCTGGCCACCGACGACTACCAGAACGACAAAACCCTGGAAGACGGCGACCTGCTGTATTCAGGCGCGCTGGCCCTGCCAGCCGACTTCTGGACCCGCCAGAGCAAAACTGTGGAAAGCTGGCAACAAGGCAGCACCACCTTCTACCGCATCACCGGGCCCATCGTGGGCAGCCTGCTGATCAACCAGTTTGTCTTTTTTGAAAGCGCGGGCGAGCCACCGCTCTATGCCCGCGTGACCGAGATCCGGGACAAAACCGCCGTGCTGAAAACCCTCAAGGATTTCAACCACCTGAAAAACGCCGTCTGGGGCGTGACCACACGCAACCGCGAACAAAACTTCGCCATGAATCTGCTGATGGACCCGGAGATTGACTTCGTCACACTCGCAGGCACCGCAGGCACCGGCAAAACGCTGATGGCCCTGGCCAGCGGCCTGACGCAAGTGCTCGACGACCGCCGCTACACCGAGATCATCATGACCCGTGCCACCGTGTCGGTTGGCGAAGACATCGGTTTTCTGCCCGGCACCGAAGAAGAAAAAATGGGCCCCTGGATGGGCGCGCTCGACGACAACCTCGAAGTGCTGGGCAAAACCGAAAACGGTTCTGGCGAATGGGGCCGCGCCGCCACCAACGAGCTGATCCGCTCGCGCATCAAGGTCAAAAGCATGAACTTCATGCGCGGCCGCACGTTTTTGAACAAGTACGTGATCATCGACGAGGCGCAAAACCTGACGCCCAAGCAGATGAAAACGCTAATAACCCGCGCCGGGCCCGGCACCAAAATCGTCTGCATGGGCAACCTCGCGCAGATCGACACCCCCTACCTGACCGAAGGCTCGTCCGGCATGACCTACGCCGTGGACCGCTTCAAGGGCTGGCCACACGGCGGGCACATCACCCTGGCGCGCGGTGAGCGTTCACGCCTGGCGGACTTTGCCAGCGAAGTGCTTTGATCCCGGCCGGCTCAGGCACTGAAGGCGCTCAAAGGCGCTGCCACAGCCCACGCCAAGCACGATGCTTTCTAGCAGAGTGAAGTCTTCAATGGCTACGCCTTCTTGCACAAACTCGGAACTGCTGGTGACGCTGCATAGTTGGAAAGGTATCTGCGTTCAAGCTGGCAAACCTCTGATTCGCGCGCCGCACATGGCGTCTACGCTGCATGACATGAAGAGCGTAGGCCAAGAGCGGGCTAGGTGGCTGAGCTAGCGGTGTTCCTCGTGAAGTCAGCGTAGGCCATGGCCAGGCCTGCTTCCAGCTCAATGCTGGGCTGCCAGCCCATGCTTTGCAGCAGGCTGGAGTCCATGAGCTTGCGGGGGGTTCCGTCGGGTTTGGTGGTGTCAAACTCGATGCGGCCGGTGTAGCCCACCACGCGGCCAATGGTCTGGGCCAGCTCTTTGATGGTGACGTCTTTGCCGCTGCCTACGTTGATGTGGCTTTGCATGGGCTGGGTTTGGGCCTGGTAGGCGGTGGGGTCCATCTGCATGACGTACACACTGGCGGCAGCCATGTCGTCCACGTACAAAAACTCCCGCATGGCGTTGCCCGTGCCCCAAATCAACACGCTGGGCGCGGCGCTGAGCTTGGCCTCATGAAAGCGGCGAATCAGCGCGGGCACCACGTGGCTGTTTTCAGGGTGGTAGTTGTC
>JBJXEI010000228.1:0-12407 GCA_046154065.1 Polaromonas sp.
GTTACCGCAGCACCCAGCCCTGCAGCGACTGCGGTGGCTCGCGGTTGCGGCGCGAAGCCCGACACGTGAAACTGGTCGGCCACACGGTTTTGAAAGACGCCAGCCAAGCGCCGTCTGCACGCGCCATTTTTGACCTCAGCCACATCACGCTGCGCGAGAGTTTTGACTACTTCAACACGCTGCACATCCCCGGTGCCAAGGGTGACATCGCCGCCAAGGTGATCCGCGAAATCGGCCTGCGTTTGAAGTTCTTGAACGATGTGGGCCTGAATTATCTGAGCCTGGATCGCAGCGCCGAGACGCTGAGTGGCGGCGAGTCGCAACGCATCCGCTTGGCGTCCCAAATCGGCTCGGGCTTGACCGGCGTGATGTACGTGCTGGACGAGCCCAGCATTGGCCTGCACCAGCGCGACAACGACCGCCTCATCAGCACCCTGAAACACCTGCGTGACATCGGCAACAGCGTGATCGTCGTCGAACATGACGAAGACATGATTCGCGCCGCCGACCACGTCATCGACATGGGCCCCGGCGCCGGTGTGCACGGTGGGCGTGTGATGGCACAGGGCACATTCGAGCAGGTAAAAAACACGCCCGCCTCGCTCACCGGCCAGTACCTGGCGCACACGCTCGAGATCGCCGTGCCCAAGCGCCGCGCCAAGTGGCAGCCTACTTTGATCAGCAGCCCGCCCAACGACAAATTCAAGTCGAAGTTCCCGCCCAGCCCCGCCGCCGAGCGCCGCGCCGCACGCGAGGCGTTGCACCTGGCCACACAAGGCGACATGCAGGCGCTACGCGTGATTGGCGCGACCGGCAACAACCTGAAAAACGTGAGCGTCGAAGTGCCGGTGGGTTTGCTCACCTGTGTCACCGGTGTTTCCGGCTCAGGCAAATCGACGTTGGTGAACGACACGCTCTACGCCGCCGTGGCCCGCACGCTCTACCGCGCGCACGAAGAACCGGCTGCGCACGAAGCCATCGAAGGCATCGAACATTTCGACAAGGTCATCAGCGTGGACCAGTCGCCTATTGGCCGCACGCCGCGCAGCAACCCGGCTACGTACACCGGCTTGTTCACGCCCATCCGCGAGCTGATGGCCGAAGTGCCGATGGCACGTGAGCGCGGCTACGGCCCCGGGCGCTTCAGCTTCAACGTGGCCGGCGGCCGCTGCGAGGCTTGCCAGGGTGATGGCGTGAAACGCGTCGAAATGCACTTCCTGCCCGACGTGTATGTGCCGTGTGACGTGTGCCACGGCATGCGTTACAACCGCGAAACGCTGGAGGTCCAGTACAAAGGCAAAAACATCGCCCAACTGCTCGACATGACGGTCGAGACGGCCTACGAATTCCTCAACGCGGTGCCGACCATTGCGCGCAAGTTGCAAACCCTGCTGGACGTGGGCCTGTCTTACATCCGCCTGGGCCAGAGCGCCACCACCCTCTCCGGCGGTGAAGCGCAACGCGTGAAACTCGCGCTGGAGCTTTCCAAACGCGACACCGGCCGCACCTTGTACATATTGGCCGAACCGACTACCGGCCTGCACTTCGCCGACATCGACCTGCTGCTCAAAGTGCTGCACCAGTTGCGCGACGCCGGCAACACGATTGTGGTGATCGAACACAACCTGGACGTCATCAAAACTGCTGACTGGCTGATCGACATGGGCCCCGAAGGCGGCTCCGGCGGTGGCACCGTGGTGGGGGTGGGCACGCCGGAAGACATCGCCGCAAATCCCGAGAGTCACACAGGCCGGTATTTGGCACGCTTGTTGTGAGATTGGCTGCGGTGGCCCGCCAGGTGGCCATCTTCACCCCATGCGGGGGGGGGGCTTTCTGGCGGCCTGAACCACTCTTGGCGTGCCCGTGGCGTGGTTTCAGACCGAAATTTGAGTCAAATCCGCTTGTTGCCTAGGTGTTGATTGCCGGTAGTGCTATTGAATCTATAGCGATTTGGCGCGGCTTCAGGTGTGGTGGTGCCGTGCTGTCCCGGCGGCGCGGTTTGGGCAGTCGGTTTTGGTGCAGTGGGCGTAGATCGACAGGGAGTGGTCAGCGATCTTGAAGCCCTTGGCTTCGGCCACGTCATGCTGGCGTTTTTCGATCTCGGCGTCGTAGAACTCCTCGACCTTGCCGCAGTCCAGGCACACCAGGTGGTCGTGGTGCTGGCCTTCGTTGATCTCATAGACTGCCTTGCCCGACTCAAAATTGCTGCGGTTGAGCAGTCCGGCCTGTTCAAACTGCGTCAGCACGCGGTACACGGTGGCCAGGCCGATGTCGGAGCGGTCTTCGAGCAACACGCGAAACACGTCCTCGGCCGTCATGTGGCGCTGTTTGCCCGCCTGGAAAATCTCCAGAATCTTCAGGCGGGGCAAGGTGGCCTTCAGGCCGGTGCTTTTGAGCTCGTCAATGTTGTTGGTCATGGCAGTAAGGTCCTTCCGGCAGGCCTGAAAAACCCGGCCGCTACAATGATCGATCATATCGCCACACCCTAAGCCATGACCGCAAAACATCATTTCGCACCCGTCAGTTTGCGCGCCACCGCGCGGGTGGTGGGCGCTTGTCTACTGCCCTTGCTGCTGGCCGCCTGCGGCACCACCAAGGACCAGGCGGGCAGTTTCAACACCGGCTCCTTCAACCCGGCCAACTGGATCACACCCTACAGGGTCGATGTGATTCAGGGCAACTTCGTCTCCCGTGAACAGGTCGAGCAGCTGCGCCCGGGCCTGACCCGTGAGCAGGTCAAAAGCGTGATGGGCACGCCGCTGCTGGCCAGCCTGTTCCATGCCGACCGCTGGGACTACGTCTTCACGCTGCAGCGCCAGGGGGTGCCTAACCAGTCCTACAGGTACACGGTGTTTTTCACCGGCGACCAACTGGTGCGCTTTGAAGGCGACACCATGCCCAGCGAGGCCGACTTCATCGACAAGCTCGACACCAGCAAGCGCAAGTTTGGCAAAGTGCCTGTGCTGGACGCCACGGACGAGCAGCTGAAAACTGCGGCGGACAAAGCTGCAGCCAGCCGCAAGGCCGCGCCTGCGCCTGTGGCCAGTGCGCCCGCCGACGCTGCCCCGGCGATCTACCCGCCTCTCGAAGGCGCCCGTCAGTGAGCGCGGCCGACATGAATCGCATCGCAGTGGCCGGTGCCAGCGGCCGCATGGGCCACATGCTGATCGAAGCCATCGCTGCATCAGACGACTGCCAACTGACCGGCGCGCTGGACATCGCCAGCAGCCCGGCCATTGGCCAGGACGCCACCTTGTTCGCGGGCCGCAGCAGCGGTGTGCTGACCACAGCCGACCTGCACGAAGGCCTGAAAAACTCCAGCGTGCTGATCGACTTCACCCGCCCCGAAGGCACCATGGCCCACCTAGCCGTGTGCCGTGAACTGGGCGTGAAGCTGGTCATTGGCACCACCGGGTTCTCGGACGCGCAAAAAGCCGAGATCGCCGAAGCGGCCCAACACATCGCCATCGTCATGGCCCCCAACATGAGTGTCGGTGTCAACGTCACGCTCAAGCTGCTGCAAATGGCCGCGCAGGCCATGCCCACCGGCTACGACATTGAAATCATCGAGGCGCACCACCGCCACAAGGTGGACGCGCCTTCGGGCACCGCTTTGAAAATGGGTGAGGTGATTGCCGACGCCCTGGGCCGCGACCTGAAAGACTGCGCCGTGTACGCCCGTGAGGGCGTGACCGGCGAACGTGACCCGTCCAGCATCGGCTTTGCCACCATCCGGGGTGGCGACATCGTGGGAGACCACACCGTGCTGTTTGCCGGCACGGGCGAGCGCATCGAGATCACCCACAAGTCATCGAGCCGCGTCACCTACGCTCAGGGCAGCCTGCGCGCCGCGCGCTTCCTGGCCACGCAGCCAGTAGGGCTGTTTGACATGTTTGACGTGCTCAAGCTGAAGTAAGCCACCCCGGCCTGCACCGCTGCATCGCCACACTGCCCATGAACGCCGCCACCCTGTTGCTGCAAGGCAGCCCCGTCAGCCGGGGCGTGGCGGCCTTGCTGCTGGCTATGTCGGTGGCCAGCTGGGTGGTGATTGTGTGGAAAACCTGGCTGCTGCGCCGCGCCGCGCTGGATGTGGCCCACAGCACCGCCGCCTTCTGGCAGGCCACGTCGCTGGACGACGCGCAGGCCAAAGTCACCGCGCTGGACCGGGTAGGGCTGGTCGGCCCGCTGGTGGCCGCCGCCCGTGCGCTGGGCGCAGGCCAGCCCGGCACCCTCGCCCGCAGCGGCCCACCGGCCCAACAATTGACCCGCTTGCTGCGCGACGCGCTGCACGCGGTGGTCGGGCGTTTGCAGTTTGGCCAGATCCTGCTGGCCACCGTGGGCTCTACCGCGCCGTTTGTCGGGCTGCTGGGCACCGTGTGGGGCATTTACGAAGCCCTGGCCGCCATTGCCACCGCCGGGCAAATCACCATCGACCAGCTGGCTGGCCCGGTGGGCGAAGCATTGATCATGACGGCCGCCGGTTTGGCCGTGGCCATCCCGGCTGTGCTGGCCTACAACATCCTGGGCCGCTGGGTGGCCCGTATCGAAGCCGACCTGGAAGGGTTTGCGCGGGATTTGTTGGACTTGCAGGACGTGTCGGCCGGCCACTGACATGAGTTTTGGCCGTTTTGACAGCACCAAGCCGCCGCGCCCCCTGAGCGACATCAACGTCACGCCGCTGGTGGACGTGATGCTGGTGCTGCTGGTGATCTTCATCCTGACCGCGCCGCTGCTGGCGTCGTCCATCAAGCTCGAATTGCCCAAGGCCGACGCCACCCCCAGCGCCCAAACCCCTCAGTTTGTGACGTTGGTGGTCAATGCCAGCGGTGCGGTGTTCCTCAGTGACCAGCCCATCGCGCTGGACGCGCTGCGCACCCGCTTGCAGCAATCCGCCGCCCAAGACCCCGACACCGAAGTGCAGCTGCGCGCCGATGCCCGGGTGCCCTACGGCCGCGTGGTCGAGGTGATGGGTGTGGCGCAAAAAGCCGGGCTGACCCGCATCGGCTTTGTGGCCGAGCCGCCGCACTGAGTCTTCCGCCACGGCCGCGCCCGGCCGCCAGAGGCCACCCCCTAAAATCCGGGGATGCAAGACCAATACAAGCACATCGACGTTGAGCGCAGCGCGCAAACCCACTGGACCGCAGCGGACGCCTACCGCGTGACGGAAGACACGTCCAAACAAAAATACTACGCCTGCTCCATGCTGCCCTACCCCAGCGGCAAGCTGCACATGGGCCATGTGCGCAACTACACCATCAACGACATGATCACGCGCCAGCTGCGCATGAAGGGCTACAACGTGCTCATGCCCATGGGCTGGGACGCGTTTGGCCTGCCGGCGGAAAACGCCGCGATGAAAAACGGCGTGCCGCCCGCGCAGTGGACCTACGACAACATCGCCTACATGAAAAAGCAGATGCAGGCGCTGGGCCTGGCCATCGACTGGAGCCGTGAGGTGGCCACCTGCTCACCCGAGTACTACAAGTGGAACCAGTGGCTGTTCTTGAAAATGCTGGAAAAAGGCGTGGCCTACCGCAAGACCCAGGTCGTGAACTGGGACCCGGTGGACCAGACCGTGCTGGCCAACGAGCAGGTGATTGACGGCAAGGGCTGGCGCACCGGCGCGGTGGTGGAAAAGCGCGAAATTCCGGGTTACTACCTGAAGATCACCGATTACGCCGAGGAGCTGCTGGGCAGCGTGAAGGACGGCCTGGCCGGCTGGCCCGAGCGTGTCAAGCTGATGCAGGAAAACTGGATTGGCAAAAGCGAAGGCGTGCGGTTTGCCTTCACGCATGGCATCACCGATGCCAGCGGTGCGCTGATCCAGGACGGCAAGATGTATGTCTTCACCACCCGCGCCGACACCATCATGGGCGTGACCTTTTGCGCCGTGGCCCCCGAGCACCCGCTGGCAGTCCATGCGGCGCAGGCGAGCCCCACGCTGGCCGCGTTCATCGACGAATGCAAGTCCGGCGGCACGACCGAGGCCGAACTCGCCACGCAGGAAAAGAAGGGCCAGCCCACCGGCCTGTTCGTCACCCACCCACTGACCGGCGACAAAGTGCAGGTCTGGGTCGGCAACTACGTGCTGATGAGCTACGGCGACGGCGCGGTGATGGGTGTGCCCGCGCACGACGAGCGGGATTTCGAGTTTGCCAACAAGTACGGCCTGCCGATCAAGCAGGTCACCGACGTCAAGGGCCAGCCCTATAACACCACCGTGTGGGCCGACTGGTACGGCGACAAGCAGCAGGGCGTGGCGATCCACTCCGGCAAGTACGACGGCCTGGCCTTCAAAGCCGCTGTCGATGCCGTGGCCGCCGACCTGATCGCCTTGGGTCTGGGCGAGAAAAAAACCACCTGGCGCCTGCGTGACTGGGGGGTGAGCCGCCAGCGCTACTGGGGCACACCGATCCCCATCATCCATTGCCCGGAGCACGGCGCGGTGCCGGTGCCGGAACAAGACCTGCCCGTGGTGCTGCCGCAGGACTGCGTGCCCGACGGTTCCGGCAACCCGCTGCACAAACACGTGGGTTTTCACGCCGGTGTGGTTTGCCCGGTGTGCGGCCAGCCCGGCCGCCGCGAGACGGACACGATGGACACGTTTGTCGACAGTTCCTGGTACTTCATGCGCTATTGCGACCCGAAGAACACCGAGAAGATGGTCGCCGAAGGGGCCAACTACTGGATGCCCATGGACCAGTACATCGGCGGCATCGAGCACGCGATTCTTCACCTGCTCTACGCCCGCTTCTGGACCAAGGTCATGCGCGACCTGGACCTGATCCAGGTCGATGAGCCGTTTACCAAACTGCTGACCCAGGGCATGGTGCTGAACGACATTTACTCCCTCAAAACCGACAAGGGCGGCGTCGAATACTTCTGGCCGCACGAGGTGGAAGACCTGCCCGACGCCACCGGCAAGGTGCTGACGGCCCGCCGCAAGTCTGACGGCCTGATCGTCAACTACGACGGCGTGGGCACCATGAGCAAGTCCAAAAACAACGGCGTGGACCCGCAGGACCTGATTGAAAAGTACGGCGCGGACACCGCCCGGCTCTACACCATGTTCACCGCCCCGCCCGAGGCCACGCTGGAGTGGAACGACGCTGGTGTGGAAGGCAGCTACCGCTTTTTGCGCCGTGTGTGGAACTTCGGTGTCAAGCTGGCTGCTATGCCTTCAGGAGCAGTTCAGGCAAGTAAAGCGTGGGCTACCAGCCCATTGAGCAAAGAAATCAAGGCGCTGCGGCTGGAGGTGCACACCATCCTCAAGCAAATTGACTATGACTACCAGCGCATGCAGTACAACACCGTGGTGTCGGGCAGCATGAAGCTGCTCAATGCGCTGGAAGACTTCAAGTCCGACAACTCGGCCCACGCCGTGGCCGCGCTGCGTGAAGGTTTCAGCATCCTGCTGCGCTGCCTGTACCCGGCCACCCCGCACGCGACGCACGCGCTGTGGGTGGACCTGGGTTATGCCGCCGCGCACGGTGAGCTGCTTGACGCCCCCTGGCCGACCGTGGACCCCAGCGCGCTGCAGCAGGACGAGATCGAGCTGATGCTGCAGATCAACGGCAAGCTGCGCGGCGCGGTCACCGTCAGCGCGACGGCAGACAAGGCCACCATCGAAGCCGCCGCGCTGGCGACCGAAGCCTTCCTCAAGCAGGCCGACGGCCAGCCCGCGAAAAAAGTCATTGTTGTGCCCGGCCGCCTGGTCAACATCGTCCTCTGATCGAAAGCTCCCCATGCAGCGTCGCCACCTCCTTGTTTTGTCGGTCAGCACCCTGGGGTCCGTGGTGCTGGGCGGCTGCGGTTTTGCCCTGCGCAAAGCCCCCGACTTCGCCTTCACCACGCTGTTCACCGGCCTGCCCGAGTCGTCCCCGCTGGGGGTGGAGCTGCGCCGTTCCCTGCAGTCGTCCGGCAAGGTCCAGGTCATCACCGACCCGCGCCGCCTCAGCGAGGCGCAGGTCATTCTGGACGTGCTGGCCGATCAGCGCGAGAAGGTCGTGCTCAGCCTGAACGCGTCCGGCCAGGTGCGTGAAAACCAGCTGCGCATCCGTTTTCGGTTCAAGCTGCGCACCCTGGCCGGCAAGGCGCTGATCCCCGAGTCCGAGATCACCCAGCAGCGCGACATCACCTTCAACGAGTCGGCTGCTCTGTCCAAAGAGTCCGAAGAAGCGCTGCTGTACCGCGACATGCAGAGCGACATCGTGCAGCAACTGGTGCGGCGGTTGGCGGCTGTGCCTGGCGTGGAGTGAGCTGGGTGCTTTGGACTCGCTTGGTCAAGCTGTGACTGGCCTGGCCAGAACGGGACTTACTGGGACGGGAGCGGGGCCATTCGGTCTTCTTCCTGTGCTCGGGGTGCGCGGGGCTTGGGGCTGACCCGAAAGCGCCGCAAGGCGAGCAGGCCGTCCAACACAATAAATCGCTATGAATTAGATAGCACTCAAGGCAATGAAGGCCTAGGCGTTTGCCATGAAACGTCATAAAACGTCATCAAAACGAACTCCAACCCGCGCACCAGCCCCCAACGCCCGAAAAACAGCACAATCACGCCATGACCCTGACCGAACTCAAATACATCGTGGCGGTGGCGCGTGAAAAGCACTTTGGCAAGGGCGCGGACGCCTGCCACGTCAGCCAGCCAACGCTCAGCGTGGCGATCAAAAAACTCGAAGAAGAGCTGCAGGTCAAGCTGTTTGAGCGCAACGCCAACGAGATCACGGTGACGCCGCTGGGCGAAGAAATCGTCCGCCAGGCGCAAAGTGTGCTGGAGCAGGCCGAGGGCATCCGCGACATTGCCAAGCGCGGCAAGGACCCGCTGGCCGGGCCGCTGCGGCTGGGCGTCATCTACACGATTGGCCCCTACCTGCTGCCCGACCTGGTGCGCCAGGCCATCAAACACACACCGCAGATGCCGCTGATGCTGCAAGAGAACTTCACCGTCAAGCTGCTCGAAGAGCTGCGCAATGGCGAGATCGACTGCGCGATTCTGGCTGAGCCTTTCCCCGACACCAACCTGGCGATTGCCCCGCTGTACGACGAGCCCTTCATGGCGGCCGTGCCCAGCAGCCACCCGCTGGCGGCGCGGGGCAGCGTGACGGCCGAGGAGATGAAAAAAGAAACCATGCTGCTGCTGGGCAACGGCCACTGCTTTCGGGACCATGTGCTGGAGGTGTGCCCTGAATTTGCGCGGTTTTCCAGCAGCTCGGACGGCATCCGCAAGTCGTTTGAGGGCTCGTCGCTGGAGACCATCAAACACATGGTGGCTGCCGGTATGGGCATCACCCTGGTGCCGCGCCTGGGTGTGCCCAAGGAAGCGCTGGCCGAGCCGCCCAAGGGCAGCAAGAAAAAAGCCGTGCCGGCCGAGCAGCCGACCTACATCAAGTACCTGCCGTTTGAAGGCCACGTACCCAGTCGGCGTGTGGTGCTGGTGTGGCGGCGCAGCTTCACGCGGTATGAGGCGATCGCCGCGCTGCGCAATGCGATTTACGCCTGCGAGCTGCCAGGCGTGACCCGCTTGTCGTGATGGGCTGACGTGGGGTTACCCATCAGACTGACAGGCGTTGCGGCACTAATTTTGTAAAGTGAGTGGTTGTTCTGTGTTTTAAAAGGGAAAAATCCATGGCCAAGTCTCCAAACAAACCCGTCGTCAAAATTGAAGCGGCCAGCCCGCCGCCGATCAACATCGGCATCAGTGAAAAAGACCGCGCCGCGATTGCCAAGGGCCTGAGCCACCTGCTGGCTGACACCTACACGCTGTACCTGACCACCCACAACTTCCACTGGAACGTGACGGGCCCGATGTTCAACACGCTGCACCAGATGTTCATGGTGCAGTACACCGAGCTGTGGGCCGCCGTGGACCCGGTGGCCGAGCGCATCCGCTCACTGGGCCACGCCGCACCGGGCTCCTACGCCCAGTTCAGCAAGCTGGCGTCGGTGCCAGATGCGCCCAGCACGCCACCCAAGGCGCTGGAAATGGTGCGCATTCTGGTGCAGGGCCATGAAGCCGTGGCCCGCACCGCACGCGGGCTGTTCGCCGTGGCCGACAAAGCCAGCGACGAGCCGACCGCCGACCTGCTGACCCAGCGCCTGACGGTGCATGAACAAACGGCGTGGATGCTGCGCTCCTTGCTGGAGGAGTGAGCTTGAGCAAAGGCCCCGTTCCCGATGAGGCGTTCTTCAAGAAAACTGCCACCCCCGAGGGCAGCGAGAGCGATCTTTTCAAGCCAGGGCCGCGGAACCGGCTCTGCCGGGCCGCAGGCGCAGTGGCCCCCTCGGGGGGCAGCGCATTACACAAAGTGAAAAGCGTGGGGGCTCCATATTTCGCGCTGATCCGCTGGGACCGCCCGGCCGGTTGGCTGCTGCTGTTGTGGCCCACGCTGTCCGCCCTTTGGGTGGCCAGCGGGGGCTTTCCCGGCTGGCACCTGCTGGTCGTGTTCACCCTGGGCACCTTCCTGATGCGCAGCGCAGGCTGCTGCATCAACGACGTGGCCGACCGCGACTTTGACCGCCATGTCAAACGCACGGCGCAGCGCCCCGTGACCAGCGGCAAGCTGTCCATCAAGGAGGCCTTGGGGCTGGGGGCTGTGCTGGCGCTGCTGGCCTTCGGCCTGGTGCTGACCACCAACGCCGCCACGATTGCCTGGTCCTTCGCTGCGCTGGCCATCACGCTGGCCTACCCGTTTGCGAAGCGGTTTGTGTCCATGCCGCAGGCCGTGCTGGGGGTGGCGTTCAGCTTTGGCATTCCGATGGCGTTTGCCGCCGTGCAGGGGCGCGTGCCGCTGCTGGCCTGGGTGCTGCTGCTGGGCAACCTGTTCTGGGTGATTGCCTACGACACCGAATACGCCATGGTGGACCGCGACGACGACCTGCGCATCGGCATGAAAACCTCGGCCATCACGCTGGGGCGGTTTGACGTGGCCGCGGTGATGCTCTGCTACCTTGTTTTTCTGTCGATTTGGGCGGTAGCCTTGTGGTTTATTGCCGGTTCAGCTATTTATTTAATAGCAATTGGCGCTGCATTGCTGCAGGCGTTGTGGCACGGCTGGCTGATCCGCGAGCGCCAGCGTGAGGACTGCTTCAAGGCCTTCCGCCTGAACCACTGGCTGGGTCTGACGGTGTTTGTGGGCATTGCGCTGGCATTGGCTTAGCCGACTGACGCCCCTGCGAGCGGCCATGAAAAAACCCGCTGAAAGCGGGTTTTTGAGGAAGGTAAAAGCGACGGCAGCGAATTACGCTGCTTTTTTCGTCATTTTGGATTTTTTGGACTTCTTGGCCATTTTCTTGGCGGGCGCTTTCTCAGCGGCAGGCGCAGCGGCTGGGGCTGCAGCCGGTGCGGCCATTGGCGCGCCTGCGTGAGAAGCGGCTTGAGCGGTCGACATCACGGCGAAAGGCGTGGCCAGGATAGCGGCGGCAGCGAGGACGGACATGAATTTTTTCATCAAAAGCTCCTGAATGTTTTGGTAGTTGTACGCCTTGTGATGCTGCTGGCCAGCCAGTTAACAACACGGCGTGTTGTTTTAACGTGGCCCGGCGCGGCCACGTTGACGGGAAAACCCGGGGACAGGGTAAGTACCAAGAACTCTGAAAATTCAGGCCGCGCCAAACTCGTTGCCCAATGCAACGGCACGCTGCCGTGCCACGTCCATGGCCTGCATGAAGTGTTGTTTGAGCTGGGCGTTCTCCATCACCGTCAGCGCTGCGTGGGTGGTGCCGCCCTTGGAGGTGACGCGCGCGCGCAGCACCTCGGGTGGTTCGGTCGCGGCCTGGGCCAGCGCCGACGCCCCGACGAAGGTGCCCACGGCCAGCTGGTGTGCGGCCTCGGGGCGCAAGCCCATGGCCACGCCGGCGGCGACCATGGCTTCCAGGAAATAAAACACATAGGCCGGACCGGAGCCGGACAACGCGGTGACCGCGTCCAGCTGGCTTTCACCGGCATCCCCTTCCAGCCACAGCAGCTGGCCCGTGGGCTGGATGACCGCTTCCACGGCCTGCCGGTCGGCGGCGGTCACCGCAGGGCGGGCGAACAGCGCCGTCATGCCCTGGCCGACCAGCGCCGGGGTGTTGGGCATGGCGCGCACCACCCGCTCGGTGCCCAGCCACTGGGCAATGCTGTCCGAGCGGATGCCAGCGGCCACACTCAGGTGCAGGGCCGTGGCGGTGTATGCCCGGGCCTGGGCGGCGGCGTCCTTGAAGGTTTGCGGCTTGACGGCCCAGACCACCAGGTCGGCGCGGCCCAACGCGTCATTGGGCAGGGCATGGACGGCCACACCGAACTGCTGGGTCAGCTTGTCGCGCTGTTCGGCAAACGGCTCGACCACCTGGATCTGGGCGGCCGGGGTGTCTTGCTGGATCAGCCCGCCGATGATGGCGCTGGCCATGTTGCCACCGCCGATGAAGGC
>JBJXEI010000229.1:0-4396 GCA_046154065.1 Polaromonas sp.
ACCGCCCGCCAGTCCACGCCGCTGTGTTCGTAAAAGCGCTTGTCCTCGCTCAGCAGCAGGGCGGTGCGCAGGGCGGGCGACACATCCGCCAAAGCCGTCCACTGCCCGCGCCGCACGGTCGGGTCGGTGCGCACACGGTGCAGGGTTTCGCCGTCCCGGGCGAGGATTTGGGTGTCGGACGGGCGGAAATCACGCTTTATTTGGTCAAAGGACGCAGTTGCCAAGGCGTTGCTTGCCTGCGTTGCTATTAAAAAAGTAGCTAATGTTTGACGCCAAATCATGGTGCTAGTCGTCAATTTTTTCAGCGGCTTGGAGGAATTTCATCGCCGAATCTATTGCTCAGCGCTAGTTCGGCTTCTCGTCGGCGGGCTTGCCAAGTTTTGATGTCTAAGGAGTTGGGTGCTATCAGCTCGCGCTGTATGCAATAGGCAATGTCTTTTTTTATTTCTTCCTCGCTACCATTTTGTAGGCGTTGTGGCCTGCTTTTTATCCAGTTCCAGCGACTCATAGCCACGATCTCAAGTTGTCACGAGGAAGTACTTTGAAAGACATTGGATTTACTTTAATGCCACGCCAGTAGCGTTCGCCCCAGTCAAATACCCCAAACCATGTTTGTCGAGCAGGCGTTCAACCACTTGCGGCTGCAGTTTTTTTCGGCTTTTTAGGGGGACGGTCCAGTTTTGATCCGGCAAAAAAATCCTACCGACGCACGACACTAGCCTGCAACCAGCTGCCCCCCCGTCATGCGGGCCGCTTTGTTGTCGAAGGTCAGCATGGTGTGGCAGCCCATGCGCTGGTACTGGGCGAGAAACAAACATTCTGCAAAGTCAGCGGCTGAGCCGTCGTAGATGTGCAGCGCTTGCTCCAGCACTTTTTCGTTGTCAATCTCAATGTCATAGGACTCCAGCAGCAGATTGAAAACGCTCAGGATTTGAGCCTTGCTCATTTTTGCACTGCTGCGAAGTACCCATTCCAGCTCCAACACCACGGCCAGCGTGATGGTGACCGTGATGTCTGATTTTTTAGCTTGGGCAATGGCAGACGCTGCGCGCAGCCTTTGTTTTGGGTCATCGTTCAGCAGCAAGCGAAGCACGACGTTGGTGTGCAGGCCGATCATTTCGCGCGCTGCCCGTGCTTGTTCATGCGCCAAACTTCATTTTTTCAATGGGAATCGTCGGGCCCGTGTAGTTGATGATTTCGGCGAGGTCGAGGACGCTCCGGTTTTTCACCCGCATGATGACGGTGCCGTTCGGCATCTGGGTGAAGTTGAGCTGGTCCTTGGCCTTCAAACCCAGGCTGTCCCGAATTTCCTTGGGAATGGTGGTTTGACCTTTGGATGTGAGGGTTGCGTTGGCCATGAATTCCTTTCGATATTTGATTTCGTAAGGATTTTAAAGGGTGGCCGTGTTTTTGTCACTTCACCGCCTCCACCCTGACCCGTGCATTCGGCGCTTCCCCAAACATCTCAGGCGCATACATCGCCTCGACCCGGCTGGGGGGCAGGGCGAAGTTGCCGACGTTGTTCAGGCGCACGGTGTATTCCATCGTCACCACGCCTTTGGGCAGGTACTCGTAGTAGCTGCGGAAGGCTTCGAAGCTGCGTTCTTCAAACGCCACCCAGCCCGGGCCGCCGGACTTTTTCTCGCCGCTGGTCGCAATTTGGGAGTCACGGCCCAGGCCGCTGCCCAAAATCGTGGCGCCGCCGGGCACGGGGTCGGTGATCGCCACCCAGGTCATGTCGGCGCTGGCGTTGACTTCCAGGGTGATGCGGACCACGTCGCCCCGGGTGTAGATGCCTTTGACCGCTTGTTCCACCGGCGTGATGGTTTTTTTGATCTGGTACCCGGCATTGAACGGGGCCTTGAGCTGCACGGCGGCCAGCGACTGCAGGGTGAGCCATGGTTTGCCGGTGCCTTCATGGGTCACGGTCAGCGTTGTTTTAGGGTCCTTCGACGTGGTGGGCCAGGGCAAAAACATGCTGTTGTTCTTCAGGTTGCCGGGCGAGGCGGGCGCGCCGAAGGTGGTGGTCTGGTTGGGGGCACCGGCTGCGTCCGTCGTCTTGACCCGCTCAACCTTGGCCCAGTCCACGCTGGCCGTAGCGGCGGCCAGGGCAGCCTTGGTCACGCCCGCCACGGGCGTGGCTTCAAACTTGGCCGAGAATTTGTCCAAAGCCAAGCCGCCCCACAGGTTGGCGGTGGTGGTGTGCCACGCGCCTTTTTGCTGGCGGGCGATGAAGCCGTTGGCCAGACGGGGCAGGTCGCTGGCCCAGGCTGGGTCGTCGATGACGGCCAGCATCAGGCGGGCGGTGTTGACGTCGCCATTGGTCATCAGCCACCACCAGTAGTCATCCTTTTCAGTGCTGAACACTGCCTTGGTGCCCTGAAAACTCAGGCGGGACTTCAGGACTTGTGTCGCCTCAAGCAGCCGTTCCTCGCGTTTGGGCACATCGGGCACGCGCTTCAAAATATTGAGCCAGTCAATCACCGCACTGGTGGGCCACTGGTTGGGGGCAACGGTGATGCTGCCCGCCATGCGGCCCTGGGCCTTGCCGTAGCGAGACAGCGCCTCCAGCGCGGCGAGTTTGCGCACGTCCAGGTCTTTTTGCGGTGACCAGAAATCGCGCTGAATGCGGCCTTCGACAAACGCGATCAAGCCGCGCTCCATGGGCGCGCGCACCTCGTCGGGCAGGGCAAACGCGGGGTTGAGCGCGGCGGCTTCGTGCGTGGCGGCCAGCAGGTAAGACGTGAGGATGTCGCTGCCGCGTGCTGCATCACCCTCACGCGGGGGGAAGTAATTGGCCAGGCCGTCACTGTCCAGGTAGCCCGGGATTTGTCCGACCACGCTTTGCCACAGTGCCCCATCCCGCAGGCCCACCGACTTGCTGGTTTTTTGCTCCAGGCAAATGAAGGGGTAGCGGGCAAACCAGTCACGCACGCCGTCCATGCCTTCGGCGAGTTTGGGCTGCAATGACAGTTTCAAACCACCCCGGCCAGGGATGGCGTCGGCAGGCGGGTTGACGTCCAGGCTGAAAGTCCCGTCCACCTGCACCAGCGTGGCCTGCTGCACCGTCAGGGGCACGGCGGGGATGATGCGCTGGCGCGCTTTCAAGCCGTCGCGCGCGCCTGACGTGATGTCCTTTGCCTCAATCTCCCACAGGATCGCCTCGGCGCGGGTCATGGCCAGCTGCGCGGGCGCGGTGACCAGCCAGGCCACCTCACGCGCTTCGCCAGCGGGAATGTCGATGGTCTGCGGCTTGAGGTCCAGCAGCGTCGCCCGGGGCGACACCTCGACCTTCATCGCCGTCTTGGTCGTGTTGCGCAGGGTGATTTGCGCCCGGAACTCGTCGCCCTCCCGCACCAGCGGGGGCAGGCCGCTGATGATTTGCAGGTCCTGGGTGGCGGTGATGCTGGTTTGCCCGGTGCCGAACAGGCCTGTACCCGCGTCGGCCACGGCCACAATCTTGAAGGTGGTCAGCGCGTCGTTCAGCGGCACCGTCACCACGGCCTGGCCGTTGGCGTCCAGCATCACTTTGGGGTTCCACAGCAGCAGGGTGTCCAGCAGCTCGCGGGTGTTGCTGCGGCCGCCGCCACCGCCCGCCGCCACGGCTTTGCGCCCGTAGTGCCGGCGGCCGATGATTTCCATTTGTGCGGTGGACGTTTCCACACCCCAGGCGCGGCGCTGCAGCATGGCCTCCAGCAGGCCCCAGCTGGTGTTGGGCATCAGCTCCAGCAGGGCCTGGTCCACGGCGGCCAGCGCCACTTCCGCGTTGGCGGCGGGTTGGCCGTTGGGCAGTTTGACGGTGATCGTCGCCTTGGCCTGGCTGCGCACGGCGTAGCTGGCCTTATCCGTTGTCACGCTCACGGCCAGCTGGTGGGCCTGCGTGCCCACGCGGATCTCCGCCAGGCCCAAGCGGAAGGCGGGTTTGCTCAAATCGACCAGCGCTGTGGGGGCCACGTATTCGCGGCCTTCGTACCAGAAAGATGTCCACCACTCACGCGGGGCCTTGAAGCCCCAGGTGAAAAAGCTGTACCAAGGCACCTCACGCAGGCGGCCGCGCAGCGCCAGCACGCTGACGTACACATTCGGCCCCCAGCCTTCCTGGACCTTCAAGCTAATCGTCGGGTCCTGGCCATTGAGCTGCACCACCTGGGTTTCAACGATGCCTTCGCGCTCAACCGCCACCAGCGCGGTGGCAAACCTGAACGGCATGCGCACCTGGAACTTGGCCACCTCACCGGGCTGGTAACTTTTCTTTTCGGGCAGCACATCCATGCGGTCGTGGTTTTCACCGCCAAACCACAGCTCGCCCTGTTTGGTCACGTAGACCGAGCTGGCCGATTCAAATGGGTTGCCGTCCTTGTCCTTGGCGGTCACGACCAGCTCGACTTCACCGGCC